>CALEIY010000001.1 GCA_937898665.1 Candidatus Bathyarchaeota archaeon
GGGGAGATTACTGGCGTCTATACCCCCCTCGGAGTAGTGCCTCAAAGCCTGTAGGAGGCCGACATATCTCAGGGCAACTTCCTTATGCCTCGCCCCCAAATCCAGGGGGTAATTCCTCAAGCTCCTCAGAGTCTTAGACCTAAGCCTCGCCCATCGACCGAGGGGGCCTCCCCATAGATGTCTAACCCAGAGCCTGACGATGAGCCTGGCCAAGAGACCTGGCTTAAACCCCGCCTCATCGATGATGAGTCCCTTAGCCGTTGAGATAGCCTTCTCGGAGACGACGACGATGTCGCCGTCTCTCACCAGCCCCCTGACGGCCTCGACGATCTCAGCCAAATAATCGGTTCCAGGGGTCCAGTAGCCTGTCCTAACCCTTATGGCCTTAACCCTCAGCCTCACGCCTTTAGAAGCCATATCGATCCTTCAGGTAGTCCTTCAAACCCCTCAGGGCCTCTATGGCTGGGGAGTGTTCATCGTGGTCGAGGGGCGCCACACCGAGGAGTTCGGCCTCTTCTATCGACGGGTCATAGGGTATGTAGGCCGCTATAGGGGTGTCGCCCAGCTCCCTCTCGATGAGCTTTCGGCTTCGCTCATCCCTCAACTTATTCGCCACGGCTAGGACCTCAGGTATCTCTATATCCCTAGCCAGCTTTACGATGCGTCTGAGGGTCTCTATGGATTTCAGAGTCGGCTCGACGACGACGAGCATGGAGTCAACCCGTTTGGCTGTGCCTCGGCCTAGATGCTCAAGGCCTGCGACCATATCCATGACGACGACCTCCCCCCTGGAGAGGAGGAGGTGCTGCATCAAAACCCTTAGGAGGGCGTTGGCTGGACACATACAGCCCGTGTCCCCACCCTTCACGGTTCCCATCACAAGAAGCCTCACGCCGTCGGGGGCTTCGACGCAGAAGCGTTGGAAGATGTCGTCAACCCTCGGCGTCAACCTGAAGACGAGGCCATAGGAGCCTCCAGGTGGGACACCCGTCTTCTCAGCTATCAGCCTCTCATTCTCCGAGAGGGGTGTGAT
>CALEIY010000002.1 GCA_937898665.1 Candidatus Bathyarchaeota archaeon
CATGTCAGGACGAAGTACATGACGGCGCAGATGGTTCCTATGGCTATGTAGATGTAGTTCCACCAGTCAACCGCCCCTGCGCCGGTGGCCGGCGGGGTGATCGTTGAGATCACCTGTTGGGTGATGTTCGGTATGAGGACCCCCCTCATACCCAGGCCGAAGCCGGCTCCGACGAGGATGGCGATGGGGTATCGGCTGACCCACCTATACCTCGGAACCAGTAGGGAGTACATCATGAATCCCAGGATTATCGGTATGATATAGTGGTACTTGCCCTGGAGCATGGGGACTATCGCGATCCTGATGACGTTACTCATGGCGACTATGAGGCTGACCCCCAGCGTTATTCCGATGTATGTGTGCTCGGCGAACCTGAAGGCGAGGTTCTCCTTGTACAGCGGGTAGCTGTAGATCATCAGCATCAGCAGCCATGCGACCCATAGGCCGGCGATTCCAGCTGGATCGGTTGGGTAGGGCATCCACCTCACCTCCTCTTACCCCTACTGGCGAAGTAGCCGATGTTTCCCAGTAGCACGGCTATGATGACGAGGATGTGGGAGATGTTGATGGCGTCCATCCTGATCGTCGCATCAGCCGGCTCCCCGATGAGCTTCTCCAATTCAGCTCCGCCTCGGACTCCGACGCTCATGCCGAAGAGGATGCCAGCCCTATAGTGAGGCATGTACTCAGAGCCCAGCATGGCGATGCCGATCTCGGCGAGTGGTACGCCGTAGGGAATTCTCCACTGCCTTATGTAATAGGAGCACCAGTCACCGGTGTCGGAGGATAGGACGAGCCTGATATCCGTCGCCTTGTTGATGTTCTTCATCATCGGCAGCTCATCGAGTGGCGTCCCATAGGCATCGGTTGGGAAGACGCTTCTGAAGTCCGAGGCTAACTGGGCGACGACGGCTTCGCCTCCCGCATAGAAGCCTAGGTAGACATAGTCCTCGCCATACTTGAGTTTGGCGAAGTCCTCCGCACAGCGCCTCTTCAACTCCTCGTAGGATAGGTCGACGTCGTAATAGGGGCCTATTATTATGAGCTTCGCCCCCTGCCTTATCAGGAGCTTGGTGCAGGCCGCGGTGGCGGGCATGCACTCCGGCCAGGCGCTGACGCCGAAGGCGATGTTTATCAAGCAGACATCTCCTGGCTGAACTCTCCTGAGTTCCTCGTAGAGATCCCTCGTTGATGGGCTGACGGTGATGGCCAGGCCTAATGGCCTGATGAAGGGGACCATGAGGCCTATGAATAGTATCCAGTAGAAGACCCTGCGGTCGATCCTAGCCAGCTTCTCCCAGAAGGTGAGCTCCTCACTCATTCACCAGCCACCTCCCCGTAGAAGCCTCTCTCCCTGCCCAGCAGCGCCCTGAAGCCGTAGGCGAGCATTCCGAAGGCTGCGACGATTAGGAAGCACCTCATTCCAGGCACCTGACCATAGTCGAGGAACCATCGGCCTATCACCGGTATGCCGCTCCAGATGACTTCCCCGACTGTGGCGTTGGTTAGTATGACGAAGCAGCCTGCGATGAGCAGCAGGGCCGCATCGATGTTCCTAGCCCTGAAGGCCCTGTAGGCGGCTGAGAAGATGTAGAATCCCGTGATGGCGTATAGGGTCTGACCTAGGCTTGTGTAAGGCCACTTGAAGAGCCAGTTGTAGACGGGATTGGAGGATGGATCATGCTTCGCCGCATAGCCAGTGAGGCCGCTGAGGAACATGACGACGAACAATATGATGAGCCAGATGCTGAAGGGCCAGACGCCCGCCCTCCTCCTCTGGATGTTCCTCACATGCTCTGCCAACAGCCTTACTGCTCCCAGGCCCAATGCGATATTGGCTATGATGATGGCCCAAGTCCTCAGCTCCTCGGCGGCGCTCCATGTGCCGATAAAGAAGAATTCCACGAACATGATGATAGTTGTGATTGCGGTTATGAGGTATACAACTTCCCTTCTCAAAACTTCTGACATGCTCACCACCCCAGAGCCTTGACGAGTATGTCAACCCTGGCGAAGCCCAGTAGGAAGCCGATGATCATCAGCGCTACGAGGATGAACTTCATTATGTCCTCACCCCTCAGGCAGCCTAGGATGTCTGGATCCTTGCTTATTGAGGCTCCAGCGGCGTATAGCTCCTCGGCCAGCAGCATGTAGTCACAGGTGGCTACTAGGAAGGGCATCTGGTGGATGTTGGCGGTTCCACCGATCTGGAAGGCGCCTATGGCGTTCCCGGCCTCGCCCATGACGACAGACTCGTAGTAGAAGCCTCCTATCAGGAAGTTTGTTGCAGGCCTCTCCCTCTGGAAGTAGCCGAGGACGGCCGTCAGGTATGGTGACTGCTCGGCGATGAAGTGTATCATATCGGGGGAGAACTCCTCAGGCTTCCCCTCAGCCATGTAGGCTGTTCGAAGAGTCTCCTCGGTGAGGGGGAGCGCCGTCGGGATGGGCATGAAGACGTCGAGCTTCACACCTGTCTTGGCGCACTCCCTCGCTATGTAGCCGAGGATGCTTATAGCCGCTAGAACCTGTGGACCCTGTGTCGGGTCGTTTAGGTCTCCCGCGATGCCAGGTGTGAACATAACCGGCCTACCCATCTCAGCGGCCCTGCCGATCCCCTCCGGTATGGCGGCCATAGGTGGCAGCGTTCTAACCGGAATCTCCCTTCCCTTTCTCCCGAGGTACATGAAGACATAGAAGAGTATGTAGGAGAGCACCAGTATTACGAGGGCCATCCCTCTCCCTTCAACGATGATGGCCATATTCTCTTCCTCCCTTTTCACCATCTAGAGGCCTTGAGACCCCTAGACAGCTAATATATGATGAATTTACATTATATATTTAAGTTTTCACGGAATTTCTTTCACCTATAAAATTAGATAATAAGAAGGAAGGGGAATATACTTACTCCTCGATGATCTCTACATTAGCCCTTGGCACGGTAACTATTCTACCATCCTCAAGCTCCACCTCTAGAACCCTCACATAAGATTCTGTCTCCACCTGCTGTAGATCTATTGGCAGGCTGTGCACTCGGCCTATAGCTCCGAAGTAGGGCGCCCTGATGATGCGCACTGGGGTTCCCGGAACCATGCCCGCGGCCAGTTCATCTCCGCTCTTCTCCTCGTAGAACTCGTTGTGTGGTATAATCACCTCAGGCCTCATGACGCCAGCCCTTATCTGTGTTGCACCGTTAGCTGCAGCCCTGTAGCCCTCGAAGCTCTTGAAGAGGTTGAAGGCTCTCCTGCTCATCCGCAGCTTGCCGAAGCCCTCGGTGATTATCAGCGTAAGCCCCACCTCCTCATGTCCCGTGATGGCTACGCCGATCTCCTCGCCCATGAACTCCGTGAGGTCTCTATGCCTTATGCCTCCGGCGACGATGCATGAGACCCCGACCTCCACGCCTTTTCTCAGGGCGTCTAGGGTTACTAGGGATCCTCCTACGAGTATCGCCCCCTTATCATCATCTGATATATGGTCTGCGGTGAGCTCCTCATCCGGTGAATCCACGGCCATCTTTATAACTCCATGGGTTTCACCTCCTATGCCGAAGATTCCCTGGATGAAGGCGGCGTTGGTCTCTATGACTGCCCCCTCGTTAGGCAGCACCTTCACAACCTTGCCTGGTATATAGGCGTCCACCTCCAGTGGAACCGGCGGCTTCCTTATAACCACCTGTCCCGTGATGTCGGAGATGGATTCTATGATTCCGTCGACGGGTGCGGTGACATCTCTCTTTATGAGGCCGAAGAAGGCTCGGTAGTGAGCGATGACCTCTCCCTCCTTCACCTCGTCGCCCACCTTCTTCGTCATGTATCTTGGGACATCTTCTGGCTCGATGCCGAGTAGTATCGCTACTTTGACGATCTCTGGTTCTCCGGCGAGTTCGGTTCTCGCGATTATCGTCTTAAAGTCCACCTCGTCACCCTCCTTGACGAGGACTTCTCCGGGTATAGGGAGTCTCCTCGTCTTCCTCACCAGCGTTGCCCTCTTAACCTTCAGCCCTGGAGTGTAGGCATAGGCCTCCTTTGAAACCCTCTTCCCCTTAGCCTTCGACATCTCACACCAACTCCTTCAGCTTATCCTCTGGGTACATATCGATGTCGAGGAACCATTTAAGCAGAGTTTCCTTCCTCTCCCTATCGTTCTCAGGCAACTGTAGGGGTCTACCCCTGGCGTCGAGGAGTATGCCTACGACGCCTCCCATCGCCTTTCCCTCCACCCTCTTTCCAGGCCCCCTCCCAACGTCGAAGCCTCTTCTAGGCGAGATGACCACCTTCGCCTCCTCCCTCTCTGGCAGCTCTATACGCTTGATCTCTCCGAAGTGCATCTCCTCCTTCAGCGTCTCTCCATTCGGCATCTCGATCTCAACGGTCATAACGGGGTCGCCCTTATTCGCCACGCCTCTCGGTGCGATGACGGTTCCCAGCCTGACGAGGCAGTCCTTATCGAAGATCTGCCACGCCGCCTCTGGGTAGACGGTTGAGAGGACTCCGAGGTGGGGCATCATGAAGACGCTGTCCTGGAACATCCATGTGATGCCCTCGGGCTGGAAGGCGTCTGTGAGTATGAGCATCGACTGGACTCGGCGTGGGGCGTGGCTCAACAGTCCTCCTGTTCCGGCGATTATGTCGATCTTCATCAGGTCTATGTAGGTCTCAGCCAGCGCCTGTTCGAACATGTCGCTGATGTCTCTCTCAACCCTCGCCCCCTTAAGCCTCGTAGCTATGGTCTTGTGATGCTCCAGGCCGAGCCTCAACGCCTCACGGGCGACGGAGTGCTCGACGATGAGGTCATCTAGGGTTTGCGGAATCGTAGTTGGCCTTATCATCTTATTCATCAGTCTGCTCGCCACCTCCTCCTCATCCATATCGAAGGGCAGCCACCTCATGATGTTCTTGATGCCCGCCGTCTTCATCACGTTGCAGATGCTGTAGCTCATGCCGAGGTTTGCGCTCACGCTTCTGACGAACTTACCCTCGAAGACGGAGTAGACGTTGGTCGTGGCGCCGCCTAGGCCTACGCCCAGCACGTTCTTCTGGAAGACCTTGGCGATGAGCTGCATCGCCATACCCTCACCAGCAGGAGTCGGCATAATATCAACATCAGTCCACTTCATCAACTTCAAATACCCAGGAGCATGACTCATCACATGCTCCATGAAAAGCTCATGAATCGCCCTCCTAGCAGGCTCAGTATTCTCCACCTCTAGGACGGGCCTGATGTTATCAACGATGGTGAGAGCGAAGATATCTCCTAATGCTTTCTTTATCTGAGGCCGTAGATCCTTATTTCCCGCGTAAACGATTGGAAGTTTGTAACCTAAACCGAGTCGTGGTTTAGGTTCAGCCGCCCTTATTAACTCGACAATCTCCATAACATGTGTAGTTGCTCCTCCATCGGTTCCTCCAGCTAACAGTATCATGTCGGGGCGGAGGCTTCTAATTCTCTGTATTTTCTTGTAGATGGGGCGTCCATCGTCTCTAGCGATGACGTCCATGACGATGGCTCCTGCTCCGAGGGCGGCCCTATTAGCACTCTCAGCTGTCATCGTCTTTATGAGGCCGGCGACCATCATCTGAAGCCCTCCACCAGCACTGCTCGTCGTACAGTATAGGTCGACCCCTCTCTCCCCGTCAAAGGGGACGACTATACCGCTTCCATCCTCCGCGAGGATCTTATGTCCCGTTAATTCTTCGACCTCTCTAACGGCGTTTCTGACTCCCAGAGTGACATCTTCATATGGCGCCTCTACCGTTGTTGGAGCCTCGCCCGCTATGACGAATCTCCAGCCTTCCGGTTTGCGTTCGAAGAAGCGGGCCTTAGTCGTCGTGCTACCGACATCCGTCGCCAGAATATACTTCATCTCCTCTTTTGGCTTCCTAAGTCTAGCCATTTCCCCTCCCTATTTGGAGTCTTGGACTTCATCTTAAAGTTTATGTTTATCATGATATCATCAAAAAAATCTAAAAAAAGATTAGACGAGAGTTTTATATGAATAAACAATAAATTATATGCCATGATGGGTGGTTTAGGAAATATTAAAACTCCAAAAATCGTTGTGAAGCCTCCGGGACCTAGGGTAAGAGCTTTGTTAAAGGAAATCAATCTTCCACCAACAACTATCTATCCAATTATAGAAGAGGCAGAGGGAATCTGGATAAAAGACTTAGATGGAAATGTATATATCGACTTTATCTCAGGTAGATGTGTTGTAAATGTAGGTCATAGACATCCAAAGATTGTTGAAACACTCAAACAACAGATCGATAAACTTACTCATGGTCCCAATGAATATAGATTTAAACTGGAAAAGGAACTTGCGAGGATCACCCCTGGGAATTTTCCGAAGAGGGTATCTTATTCTCTCACTGGTTCCGCTGCCAATGACTGTGCGATAAAGCTAGCGAGATGGGCGACAAGACGACCATATATCATCGCCTTTGCTGGGGCCTATCATGGTGTCACCTATGGAGCTCTGTCTTTAAGCTCTTATCTCCCTAGGATGAGGAGGGGTTTCTGGCCGCTACTTCCAGGTATATATATTATGCCTTACCCTTACTGTTACCGGTGTCCCTTCGGCTTAGAATATCCAGATTGCGACCTTAAATGCCTAGGATATCTCGAATACGCCTTTAAAAGTTACTTACCACCTGATGAAATAGCTGCGATTTCTATCGAGCCGATCGCCGGTGATGCTGGGTGGATCGTTCCTCCGGATGGATATCTACAACAGCTTAGAGAACTTTGCGACCATTATGATATTTTGCTGATAGCGGAAGAGGTTCAAACTGGTTTCGGAAGGACGGGAAAATGGTTCGCCGTTGAACACTGGAATGTCGTTCCAGAGATCATGGTATTAGGCAAGGCTCTTGCCGGGGGAGTTCCTTTAAGTGCGGTTGTAGCGAAGGCTGAGCTCTTTGAGAAAGAAGAGGCGCGCTTCGTCCACGGTCATACCTTTGGCGGATATCCCCTGGGTTGCGCTGCTGCATTGACCAACATTCAAATTATAGAGGAAGAAGGACTGATAGAGAATGCTGAGAGAATGGGTGCTTATATGATGAAGAGATTAAGGGAGATGATGGAAGATCATTCTATAATCGGAGACGTGAGAGGAAAAGGTTTACTTATTGGTGTTGAGATAGTTAAGGATAAAGAATCGAAGAAGCCTGGAATCGAGGAAGCCGACTCCATCTGTAAAAAGGCTTTCGAACGTGGTCTCTATATTATCAGGATGGGAGCCTACGGAACGGCAACTCTCAGGGTGGCACCACCTCTTATAATAACGAGAGAACAGGTAGATATTGCCCTCAATATTCTAGAGGAAGCGATCTCGGAGGTGGAGAAAGAAACTTGATTTTTCTCTCATCTTAATTTTAATCTAAATAAAAGGTGTAGAAAAACAAATATAGTATAACTCTAAAGCATTTTATGGTGATGTTAAAGACATTATTTTTTATGGTCTTGCTTTTTTCTAACCTTTTTTCTAACTCTATGAATCCTGATAACGTTATTTACGTCTTCACAAGTAGTACTTGTAAATCTTGTGAGGAAAGAATTAAAAATATTGTAGCAGTATGTTCTGAAAGCGTAATAGTTAAGCATGATATAAGAGAAAAGAAGAATTTAATGCTCTTTAAGAAGATAGTGAATATTATTGGAGAACCCTTTTTACCTTTACCCTTATTTGGTATTTTTGAAGATGGTGAATTGAAAATTATTGCAGCGGGCGATATCTCTAAAGAATCATGGAGGATCATTTTAAAAACAAATGTTGAAGGCATTCCCGTTTATGTTAGTGATGGATCTAAAAGGGGTATATTGAAGAGGATCATAAAAAGCGAGGATGATATAACGAAACTTGAAATGCTTTTTTTAGGTATCCAAGTTCAAGAGGAAAATACATTAAGACTTTTCCCCTTAATCTTATTGACCGTCACAGCGGCATTTATAGACGCCATTAATCCTTGCGCTTTAAGCATATTGTTATTTCTTTTAACATTAATTATATATACCATGGATGGGAGAAAAGTCCTTAAAATTGGTTTATCTTTCACTATCGCCATATATATTGTATATTTTTTAATTGGTATCGGATTGTTGCCGATATTGACCCGAATAATTATTTTGAGGTATGTTTTAGTTATTTTTGCTTTTTCAATAGGCTCTCTAAATCTAATCGATTCATTTAAAGGTAAAAGATATAGTCGTATTTTGAAGATATTCGCTAAAAAAATAAATTTATTATTAGAGTCTGTATCTAGTGTATGGACTGCTTTCATAATAGGTGCCATTGTTGTTTTTTCATTCTTCCATGCAGCTCCACACCATATTTTTTAATTCTCACCTTATTCTCTGAAAAATAACTACCTTCTTTTCATATATATTACCTGGATGTGGTGTTATAGTTGTCACCCTCTGTTCTAATGTGTTCTCCTTGAATTAAAGTAACATGATCCACGCCCTCCCCCTGGGATGTGTAGCCGCCCTGGTTGACATCGAGGTGATAGAGGAGGGCCTCATCGAGTGGACTGAGAGGCTTGGAGCCTATCTCATGGATAGGCTTAGAGGGATGATGGAGGGGCATAGGGTCATCGGATATGTCAGGGGTAGGGGTCTACCGATAGGAGTCGAGATCG
>CALEIY010000003.1 GCA_937898665.1 Candidatus Bathyarchaeota archaeon
CGGAAGGGTTTTATGTCGGTATGCGGATTGGATGTCGCTGCGGGCTGGGTGGAGGCTGTGGGGGAGAGATGGATTAGGGAGTGCGAGGAGTTTCTCAGGCAGATAAGGGAGAACAAGATGGCTGAGAATCCAGACCGCCTCGACCTCGTTAGGTCGATGCACGTCGCCCTCTTAGCCTTGAATCACAGCGTCATAGGATGGCTTCAATATGTGAATAACCCCGATGTGATGGGTAAGTTCACCCTTGAGGAGCTGAGGGAGATGTCTCAGTATCTGAATAAGTTTGCGGAGGACTTCATCGAGTATGACATAAAGGTGACGAAGGCGGGCATGGAGAAGGGACTTAGGGAGCTGGAGGAGGAGAGGGGAGAGGAGGATCAGCCCTTCTACATATAACCTCAGCCGTTTTATGAATCCCTAATACCTAATCCTGTATATCAGGACGAAGTTATGCTCTGAGGCGAAGACCAGCTCGAAGTGCTCTGGATCCGCGGTCATCGTCATCAACTTATAGAGGGTTGAGTCATAGAACTTCTCCGTATATCTTCTATTGCTGTAGTAGTCCGTCAGGTTTAGGCCTGCTATCTGGACCATCCAGCTCCACTTCACATTGTCGCCGAAGGGCCACTGCTGCCTAGGATTGTTGGGGTTGAAGGTGGCGAAGACGAGGATATGCGTCGCCCCATAGCGTCTGAGGATCTCAAGGGATCTCGATTCGTTCAGCATCATTATGAGGGCGATCTGGGCGATCTGACGCTGAATCCTCGTCGATCCATCTGCGAGGGTTCTCTTACCCGCGACGGTCTCTATCCAGTAGCCGTAGTCCCACCAGGAGACGACTATGGCGTCCTCGGGGAGGTTATCCCTCATCCACGTCAGGGCTTGAGGCCAATCCTGTGGATACTCGCCCCCTATCCTAACTGGGACGGCTGAGGAGGCGAAGGTTCCAGGCCTATAGGAGGTGGAGGCAGCCCTCCAGATGGTGGGCATCGTCGCGATGAGGATGAAGGCTATGAAGAGCATCGAGGCCTCGCGGCCTACTCCCATCACCCTCCTCCGCCGTTCCCTCCCCCAGCCTGCGGCCAGCTGGATATGGGGGGTTAGAAGCTCCACCAGGGCATAAGAGGCCATGAGGGCTGCCGGAATGGAGAGGATGAGGGTTAACCTGATCATGGAGCCAGCGAAGTAGAGGGCTGTGAGATAGAATAGGAGCGCGTAGAGTTTACGCTCATCGAGGCCTCTGAGGGCTATATAGCATCCGAAGACGGAGAGGGGGAGGATGAAGCCGAAGTCCATGAAGAAGCTGGTCCACACCGCTCTCTTATGCTCAGCCACGGACTCTAATAGAGGGCTTTCAGGCCTCTTAGAGGGATTTAAGACGCTGAGGAACTTGCCTGTCAGGGGCTTAGCTATCCCCACATATTGGAGTAGGAGGGCGACGCCGAGAGCTGAGATGGCCAGGATCAGCGCAGGTATGATCAGTCTCCTAGTGGAGATTCGAGTCCTCACGGCTTCATAGACGAGAAGCGTTGCCACCAGGAGGAGGACGGTGACATTCTCCACGCTCAGGAGAAATCTGGGGCCAAGCTTGGGGACGGAGATGGCGAAGAGGTAGCCTATAAACATCGTTAGGCAGTAGGAGGTTAGCATCCGTCGATCATAGCGGCGGGTGAAGAGGGTTGAGAGGATGAAGAGGGTGAGGAGGCCGGTCATATACTTCGAGGCGCCCCAGGAGGCGTAGAGATAGGCGAGGGCTAAGCCGGCTAGGGATGAGTATAGCAGCCTCCACGTCAGAGGTCTCCCCCCATCTATGGAACGGAGGAATAGGAGCGATACGGCGGCCATGCCGAAGATGCCGATGTTCTCGGTGTCGAAGAAGCCTAGGCTTGTTCGACTGATGAAGGCTGGGCTTATTGCGACGAAGAGGGAGGAGAAGATGCCGACGGTTCCCCCTCCAAGGTCTCTACCCAGGAGATAGACGACGATGCAGGTGACCACAGCCATCAGGATGGGGAAGTGGATACATACATCTCTAAGGGAGACCCCCACGCCTAACGTCCTGAGGACCATGTATAGGGCTGCGGCTGAGAAGGGGAGTCCTGGAAAGGAGCTGTGGGGGACATCCCTCCCCATGGGATACCAGCTGAGGCTATCATGCCAGCTGAACCACGCCGAGAAGCCGTTTTCAACGACGTATTCAGCCACCCTGTACTGGAAGAAGGGGTCATAGGCCGTTAGGTAGGCCCCCCATCTCAACGGTAGCTCCCTCAGAGCCGCGGCGACGAAGAGGATGAGGATGAGAGCTGAGACCTCCACGAGGCTGCGTCTATCAACCTCAAACCTCAGGCTGGCGAGGCTCTGAGGGAGTGATCCAAGGCGTCCAAGGGCGTCTCTGAGGCCGCTTATAGGCATCCACCCCTGATAGCTTTTAGAATAGTGGGGGGAGACTCTTATTTAACTTGCCACCTCTAGGCTTCATCGTAAACCCCATAGCGGGGATGGGAGGCCGAGTCGGTCTAAAGGGGACGGATGGGGAGGATGTTTTAAGGGAGGCTCTGAGACGTGGGGCGAAGCCCTGGTCTCCCATTAGGGCACGTGAGTTCCTGCGACATCTAGGTGAGGCCGGCAGGTCTGTTAGATGGTTGACATGGAGCGGCGAGATGGGGGAGGAGCTCCTCAGCGAGGCGGGATACAGCTTTGAGGTTGTTGGGGAGGCCTCCAAGCCGACGACGGCTGAGGATACGAAAAGGGCTGCGAGGAGGATGGCTGAGAGGGGTGTAAGCCTCATCGTCTTCGCCGGAGGCGATGGAACCGCCTGCGACATAGTTGAGGCCATAGATATGGAGACCCCAATCCTCGGCATACCTGCTGGAGTCAAGATGTTCAGCGCCGTCTTCGCCCCAACGCCGAGGGCGGCAGCCCAGCTTCTCATAAAATACCTCAAGGGTGAGGCCCAGATAGTTGAGAGGGAGGTGATGGACATCGATGAGGATGCCTATAGAGCTGGACGGTTGACGGCCACGTTGAAGGGGTATGCCAAAACCCCCTATGCACCACAACTACTCCTAAGCGGAAAGGAGACTGTGTCAGCCGTCGACGAGGAGTTGATGAAGGAGTCCATAGCCATGAGGGTTGTGGAGATGATGAGGCCAGGCGTAAACTATATCCTAGGCCCAGGATCGACGGTGGCCAAGGTGGCCGAGCTCCTAGGGGTGGAGAAAACCCTCCTCGGCATCGACGTCGTCAGGGATGGGAGGCTCATCGTTAGGGATGCCTCGGAGGAGGATCTACTCAGGGTTGTTGAGGAGGGTGAAACCTGGATAGTTCTCTCCCCCCTGGGAGGTCAAGGCTCGCTGCTTGGAAGGGGGAATCAGCCGATCAGTCCGAGGGTTTTAAGGCGAGTCGGCTTAGACCACATCATAGTCATCGCCACCCCAAATAAGCTGAGGGGCCTCGAAGCCCTAACCATAGATACAGGCGACCCCGAGCTGGATGAGGCTCTACGGGGCTATAGGAGGGTGATCACAGGCTACCATGAGGAGAGGGTGATGAAGGTTATATAGACGGCTATTCATCGAGGATGTCGAAGCTAATCTCCAGGAGCTCCCTAGATGGTCGATACCTAAACCTCCTGATCTTAATCCTCCCTATCTCACCCGTCGTCTCCGTATGCCTCTCACGGCAGGCGTTGACATTCCAACCCTCGATATGGAGAATCCTAAGCCTCTCAACCCCTGGTGGCAGGGGGAAGAGGTCATAGATGGCGTCTCCCCAGCGCTCCTCAGCCTCCTCACGGGTCATCTCCAACTCCTCTATGGGGGCGTCCTCCTCGATCTTCCTATTCGCCTCCTCCTCAACCCTCTCCATCTCCTCCCTCGACGGCTTACGATGATACTTAACGGTTAGCCGTCCATGTGACCCCTTAACATAGACGCCGGCCGTCCATCTCGCCCCTAAAACCTTCTGGACTGCTCCCTTCAAGACGTGGAGAGCTGTATGAGTTCTAACCTCCAATGGTGGTTTCTCCCCCATAGGCATCAGTATAGGTTAGCCGGCCTCTAAAAAGGGTTTGAGGGCTTAGCCTAATAGCCATGGTATAGCCTGGAGGCGAGGAACTCGGGGAGACCTAGCCTCCTCATCCTCCCAGCCACCTCATCGATGTCATACTCAACCCTTCTATGATGTATGGAGACCTCTCCCCCCTCCACCTCAAGCAGCATATAGCTAGCCCTCGGATCCCCATCCCTGGGCTGTCCAACGGATCCTGGATTCACGAGGTATCGGCCATCAACCCTAATCAGATAGGGGATATGTGTATGCCCAAGGAGCAGTATATCCGCCTCCGCCATCCCCAGCAGCCTCTCAGCCAATACATAGGCCTCATGGGGGAAGACATATTCATTCAAGGGGTCTCTGGGGCTTCCATGATAGAGTGCAATGCGAACCCCTTCCACCTCCAGGCTTAGATGGCTGGGCAATTCACCCAGCCATCTCACGGCGTCCATCCCCAGCAGCCTCCGATTTATCTGGACAGCCGCGGCGGCGTAGGGGTTGAAGCCCCAGGTCTCCCCCGAGGCCACCGCCGCGTCGTGGTTTCCCGCGACGCATCTAAAGCCCCTCATCTTAACCTCGGAGATGCATTCTCCAGGGTCTGGGCCGTATCCCACGATGTCTCCGAGGCAGAGGGCCATATCCCAGCTCCCCGCGTCCTCCAGCACCTGCTTGAGGGCTGTGTGATTACTATGGATGTCGCCCAGCACCAATAGCTTCAAGCCTTCACCCTTTAATAGGATCCGAGGGGAACGCTTAACATCTCCCATAGCGTTAGACTCTATCAAATGGGCTTGGAACTATCAACGGCGGAGACTCTCCTTGAGGGCCGTCCACTGAGGGCCGCCCTACTAGAGCTTGGAAACGCCGTCATCGCCCTCTTCTGGCTTGGAGAGGAGCCGAAGCTTGGAACCCTCACCATCTCCATGCCTGGAGGCGTCTCCTCCCCCCTCCTAGGCGATAGGGATCGGATGTTGGGGCAGGTTATAGGTGAACGCTTAGCCCATCTCTATGGGAAGATGGCCCTGGTCTCGATAAACCTCCCCCAGGGCCTGGGAGTCTCCGCCGGCAGAATCCTCATGAAATTAATGGAGGAGCTGGTGAGGGGGCATTGAGCGATCTACGGGGCTTCCTGAGGGAGCTGGACTCCCAGGGGCTGCTCCTCCACATAGGGGAGCTGCTCTCAACAAGATTTGAGATCGCCGCCGTGATGAAGCATCTAGATGGCAGACCCCTACTATTCGAGAGGGTTGAGGGCTGTAGGCATAGAGTGGCAGCCGGCCTCTGCTCCAGCAGAGGTCTCATCCAAAGGGCTTTAGGAGTCGAGGGTGTACAGCTCTATGAGAGACTCCTCCAAGCCGTTAGGAATCCACGGAGATGTGAAGTCGGCGACGGCCCCGTGAAGGAGAGGGTGGTGGATAAGCCAAAGCTGAGCCAGCTACCCATCCTCACCCACTTTGAGGGCGACCCAGGCCCCTACATCACATCGGCGGCCCTCTACGCCAAGACGCCTGACGGCGAGGTTGAGAACGTCTCCATACACCGCCTCCTCGTCCTCGACGACCATAGATTGACGCTTAGAATCGTCCCGAGGCATCTATACCGAATCGTTGAGGCGGCGAGGGAGGGCGGCGTAGAGAGCATAGATGTCAGCATCTCGATAGGGCTTCACCCAGCCGTTCTCCTGGCGGCTTCGACGCCCGCCCCCTACGGAGTCTCGGAGTTCGATGTGGCCAACGCCCTCATGGATGGAGGCCTCAAATTGACGGAGTGTGAACACGTCGACGCCCTGGCTCCAGCCGACGCCGAGCTGGTGCTGGAGGGGCAGCTGAAGGTGGATGAGACGGCCGTTGAGGGTCCCTTCGTCGATCTGACGGGAACCTACGATGTGGAGCGGAGGCAGCCGGTTATAGAGGTGGTGGGCGCCATGTATAGGGCTGACTACATCTATCAGGCTCTCCTCCCCTCTGGGATGGAGCATCGCCTGTTGATGGGTCTGCCACGGGAGGCTAAGATATGGGAGTATGTCCGAGGCATCACGCCCCATGTGCGGGGTGTAAACCTCACATCTGGGGGCTGTGGATGGCTCCACTGCGTCGTCAGCATCCGGAAAGTCCGAGAGGGGGATCCGAAGAATGTTTTGATGGCAGTCTTCGCAGCCCATCCAAGTCTTAAGCACGCCGTCGTCGTCGATGAGGATATCGACCCCTACAACCTTGAGGAGGTGGAGTGGGCCATAGCCACGAGGTTCAGGGGGGATGAAGACCTATTGATCATACCCCACGTCAGGGTTTCAAGCCTAGACCCAGCGTCGGATCAGAGGCTTGAGCTCGGCTGTAAGGTGGGTGTCGACGCCACTAGGCCGTTGTCGAAGCCTGAGCATCACTTCAAGAGGGCTGAGATACCCATGTCGGAGCGTGTTAGACGTCTGTTGGGGAGGCTGGGATGTATCTAACCCGACTTGAGGAGGAGATGCTTGAAGGCGGGATGGGGGAGGCCGTGGCGAGGGCCATGAGCCTCCTCGTCGCCCTCGGAGAGGTCTTCGAGGCTGAGAGGCTCATCGAGGTGGAGAGCGCCCACATCTCAGGGGTCTCCTATAAGAATCTCGGTGAAGCCGGATTGGAGTATCTGGAGGAGCAGGCTGAGATGGGCGCCAGTGTGCGTATAAGGGCGACGCTTAACCCCGCCGGAATGGATCTGGAGCGCTGGGGGGAGATGGGCGTCTCCCCTGAATTCGCTGAGGGTCAGCTTAGGCTCATAGAGGCCTATAGGCGCATGGGCGTCGAAGTCACCTGCACCTGCACCCCATATCTCATAGGTCATAGGCCGAGGGCTGGAAGCCAGGTAGCCTGGGCTGAGTCCTCAGCCGTCGCCTACGCCAACTCGGTTCTCGGCGCCAGAACGAATAGGGAGACGGGGCCTACAGCCCTCGCCTCAGCCATAACTGGTAGAGCGCCGCTACATGGCTATAGGCTGGAGGAGAATAGGAGGCCGAGCATCATCGTGGAGGTGAAGACTCCATTAAGCTCCAAATTCGATTATGGCGCCCTCGGCTACCTCATCGGAGAGATAGCAGGTCGAAGCGTCCCCTACATCAGGGGTTTGAGGGGCGTCAGCATAGAGCAGCTTAAGGCCCTCTCCGCGGCCATAGCCACCTCCGGAGGAGTAGCCCTCTACCACATCGAGGGCTTAACCCCTGAGGCTCGGAAGATGTCGCGGCACCTCGATGGCTTGGAGCGTATACCCGTAAAGCCCGACAGCCTAAGGGAGGTGGCTGAACGTTTCCAGGGGGCTGGGGAGGACGCCGTCATCTGCGTCGGCTGCCCCCACTGCAGCCTCAGAGAGTTGATGGAGGTCGCCCGTCTCCTGGAGCGTCGCAGCGGTGAGAGACTCTGGGTCTTCACCAGTAGAGGCGTATATGAGAAGGCTGAGCGGCTCGGCATCGTCAGGGCCATCGAGGAGGCTGGGGGGAGGGTGTATAGGGATACCTGTATGGTGGTGGCGCCTCTGAGGGAGATGGGTTGGAGGGAGGTGGCGACGAACAGCTTCAAGGCTGCCCATTACCTCTCCTCCATGGGCCTCACGGTTCAGGTCGCGCCTCTACGGGAGCTCCTGGGTGGAGGCCATGAGAATTAGGGGTCGAAGAATAGTCGGGGGATACGCGGAGGGAGAGGCCCTAGTCAGCTCAGCTCCCTTCAGCTTCTATGGAGGCGTAGACCCAGAGACCGGAGTCATAACTGAGCCTGGTCATCCCCTGGAGGGTGAGAGCGTCGCTGGGAGGGTTTTCATCTTCCCCCATGGAAGGGGTAGCACCGTTGGCTGCTACATAATATACCGCATGTATAAGCGGGGGACAGCCCCAGCGGCTGTCATAAACCTGGAGACGGAGACCATCATCGCCACGGGATGCGCCATGGCTGGAATCCCCCTCATGGATCGCCTAGAGGAGAATCCGTTGAGGTTGATTAGGAGCGGCGATTACATCATTGTCAACGCCGATGAGGGATACATCGAGATCTAGCCTTCAGCCTCGAATAGTCTTCGGGCTTCCCCCCTGACGGCGTTTAAGTCCTCAGCCCTACAGTAGACTCGGAGGATGTTGATGTATCCCAGCAGAACCGATGCGAGAGGTGAGACCTCGCTGAAGTTTAGGCATCTCCTCGATCCATCGGCCTCCCTTATGAAGAGTCTAATCTCCTCCGGCCTGCTCCTCCCAGGGTTGTAGGGGACTGAAGGGGCCGTTGAGACGTCGACGATGAGGAAGCGGCCGTCGGCTCCAGCCCTCTCAGCCAGCGTCTCCTCCAGCTCCTCCACCCTCAGCTTTAGGTCTTGGAGCTCCCCCTCCCCGAGGAAGCGTTCATAGGCGCATTTCAGCAGCCTCCTACTCCGCAGCATCTCAGCCATCCTTCTAGCCGTCTCCAGCTCTCCACCGCCCTCTAGGGTTAGGAGCATCGATAGAACCCTCTCATCGTCGAGGTTGAGGTAGTCGTCGAGGGATTTGAAATCCGTTAGGCTTAGGGCTTCATCGGCCAGCTCCATAGCCCTGATGAGCATCACCGAGGCAGCCCTAACGGTTCTGTGGAAGTAGACAGCCTTAAACATCTCATATCTAGCGATGAGGAAGGCCTCCAGGGCGTAGAGGGCCGTCATATCCATCGACAGCACATCGTCTAGGACGTCGACGGAGTCTATGAGCCTCCGGACGTCGACACGTCCATACTCGACTCCGGTGTAGTAGCTGTCCCTGACGAGGTAGTCCAGCGTATCGGCGCTGAACTGACCTGCCACCACCTGATTGAGGAAGCCCCTGCCGGGGAGCCGGCCAACCGACAGCTTCGAGACCTCTAAGGGTTTGAAGCCATAGTCGCCGAGAACATCGGCCACGGCGGTCTCAACGATGATCCTGCGCCCCAAATCCTCATGGCTCAGCCCCCTCCTCCCCAGGAGCTCCTCGAAGAGATGGCTGAAGGGGCCGTGGCCGACGTCGTGGAGCAATCCAGCCAATCTAAGAAGCTCCACGTCATCCCCATCTATGAGACCGAGGTCTCTGAGCCTCTCGCCGAAGAGGCCTGAGAGATGCATGGCTCCAAGGCTGTGCTGAAACCTACTATGCTCCGCCCCTGGATAGGTTAGATGGGCCATAGCCAGCTGCCTTATACGCCTCAGCCTCTGAACGGGTGAGGTGTCGAGAACCTCCTTCTCAGCCTCTGAGAGTTCTATGTAGCCGTGTATGGGGTCTTTTATCTCCCCCCACTTCATCATCCACCTTTAGTCTCCGAGACCTTTAAAGCTACTCAAAGATGTTTTATCCCACTCCCATGACTCCCTTTATGGGATGACCCCTCAACGTGGATTCTTCATCGTCTTGGAGGGAATAGATGGCTGTGGGAAATCGACGCAGGGTAGGCTTCTCGCCGAGAGGTTGAGGGGGCTGGGCTATGAGGTGGTGGAGACCTGTGAGCCAAGCGACGGCCCGATCGGGCGATTGCTGAGGGAGCGGGGTGAGGAGGGATTCAGGTTTCCACCGCAGGTGGAGGCTCTACTCTACGCAGCTGATAGGCTTCACCACGTTGAGGAGATTGTTAAGCCGGCTTTGAGGGCTGGATTTATAGTGGTCTCCGAGCGCTATCTCCACTCCTCCATCGCCTATCAGGGGGCTGGAGGCGTGGACATCGATTGGATTAGGACGCTGAACCGCCATGCCCCTAAGCCGGATCTCGTTGTGCTCCTCGACGTAAAGCCCGATACGGCCTTGGATAGGCTTCGGGGTAGGCGTCTAACGGCCTATGAGGATTATGAGACTCAGAGGAGGGTTAGGGAGATATATCTGCGGCTCGTAGAGGCTGGGGAGCTGATTAGGGTCGATGCGGAGAGATCCGTGGAGGAAGTCCATGAGGAGCTCTTCAAACTCGTCGTGGAATGTATTAGGCGTTGAGGAGACCCTATTTCTTCAGCCTTCTCAACCTCTGGAGTGAGGCCAGCAGCGTTGATATGGATTCAGCTATCTCCCTGATCCTCTTCGGCTCCTCCTCCGCTGAGAGGAGGTTGCTGAGGGTTGAGAGCTTCCTGAGAATGGCTCCCTCAAGGTTCTCCCATAGGAGCTCCCGCTGGACGACGGCTGCCTCATCTTCGCCCTCCCTCAGGATGATGACCCGTTTCTGGCATCTGGCGCACCATATCTCCCCGCTCTTCAACCTGAATAGCGGCGATCCACATTCTGGGCAGCTGTAGCTGAGCATCGTCGCCCCTGAGCGTAGGAGCTTAGCCATCTCCCTAGCCCAGTCGGATGACAACTCAATCCACTCGATATGGGTCTGAGACCCTTTATAGATTTAGGGTTTGGAAAAAAGGAGGGTTAGGCCCTATGCTCCTTCACGTAGGCCTCTATCCTGTTAGCCGCCTCCTCCAACACCTCTATCGGCTTGACGAGGGGTATTCGGACATATCCCTCTCCATGGGGGCCGAAGGCTGACCCCGGCACTATGGCCACCCGCTTCTCCTTCATCAATCCCTCGCAGAACTCAACGCTGGACTTCGAGACCTCTGAGATGTCTGGGAAGAGGTAGAAGGCCCCCTCAGGCTTTGGGCAGTTGATCCCCTCGATCTCGTTCAGGCGTTTAACGAGATACTCCCTCCGTCTATTATACTCCTCAGCCATCTTCCTTATCGGCTCCCATGGGCCTGTTAGGGCTGCGACTCCGGCCACCTGGACGTGGGCCGTCGGGCAGAGAACCATGTTGCCCTGTATCTTCAGCATCTGCTCGACGAGGCCTCCTGGGGCGATGAGGTAGCCGAGCCTCCATCCGGTCATGGCGAAGGTCTTTGAGAAGCTGACCACCACGACGGTTCTCTCCTTCATCCCAGGTATGGAGGCCATGCTCACATATCTCCGGCCATCCCAGACGAACTCGCTGTAGATCTCATCGGAGATGACGAGGAGGTCATGCTCCTCAGCCAGCTCGGCTACGCCTTTAAGCTCCTCCTCGGTGAAGACCGTCCCCGTCGGATTATTTGGGGAGCAGAGGATGAGTATCTTCGATCTATCCGTTATCCGGGCCTTAATCTCCTCCAGGTCGAGGTGGAAGCCCTCAGCCTTCAACGTGAATCTCACCGGTTTTCCGCCGAGGAATCTCACCGTTGGGACGTAGACTAGATAGCTTGGATCGGGGATGAGAACCTCATCTCCAGGCTCAACGGTGGAGGCGAGGGTGAGATACAACGCCTGCTGACTTCCAGGGGTGACTATAATCTCCTTCTCGGGGTCGACCTCGACGCCGAACTTCTTATAATAGGCCGCTATGGCCTCCCTGAGCTGCGGTATCCCCTGAGTCGGCGTGTAGTGGGTCATCCCCTCCTTCAGGGCCTTAACGGCTGCCTCAACGATGTGGCTGGGCGTCGGGAAGTCGGGGTCTCCACCTGCGAGGACGATGACATCCTTCAGCATCATCAGGGCTGCCGCCAGCCTCCTAATCAGCGAGGGCTTCATCTCCCTCAGAATCCCTCTAGCCCACCGCTCGCTCATGGGGTTCCCTCCCCATGGAGTCGTTGTGGCCCTATTAAAGCTGTCGAGTTCTATCTCTCCATAGGCTGAGCCTCCTCTCAGCTTCGGCTCTATGCTCCCTTATTATGGTTGGAAGCCTCCTCACCAGCTCCAGGTTCTCCTCCATCCTCCCCCTATATAGCTCTCCAAGCCTTGGGTGGAGCTCCCCTAGTAGCCTAAGGCATCTCAGACCCATGGAGACCGCCTCTGGACAGCTTGGGCTGCATGGGAAGAAGTAGGAGACGAAGTAGGCCATGGCATCCGCCTCAGCCTCCTCCAGCTGTCTATAGGCCCTCTCCTCAACCTCTAAGCCCATGGATCTCTCCCTGGCGTATCGCTCCACGCAGCATTCAGGGTATCCGAGGAGTCCACCCATCTCCATCACCCAATCAGCTTCCAGCTCCTCTGGGTATGCCAGATATATGCCGAGGCCTCTGGGCCTCTTCAGGGCTTCCCTCCTCAGTTTCTCCCTCCTCTCCATCAATCTCCTCAGCTTCCTCCCCGTCTCCCCCTCCCCGTATAGGTAGAGTTCTCTCACGGTGGGTCTCACCTCATCCATCATCCATCTAAGGCCGAGGCGTTCAGCCCATTCTAAATGGGCTTTATACTCCTCCGAGTTCTCAACCACCTCTCTGTAGGCTCTCCGCATGGCCCTCTTCACATCCCCTATGCCGCCTCTATCCCCCCTCCTAATCCTAAGGAGGGTTGGATAGATTATCTCGTCGATGATTCTCCCCATCTCCCTTCCACTCGGGAGCTCGGCGGGTATCGTTATCTGGGAGCAGGGTCTGACGCCGAGGTAGACGAGTAGATAGTCCTCCAGCTTCACGCCAAGCCTCAGCCTATCATCCTCTAGGAGCTCCTCAACCTCCCCCTCATCTAACCTCTCCACATTTAGAGTGTCATCTAACTCCCTAATAGCTGATGTGAAAACAAAGGGGAGCTTCAGGCCCTTGGGCTACATGGGAACTATCTTCAGGACTTGGAGGAAGAACTGCGCCCTGCCGGAGAGCATCGCCATCCTGAAGAGGACGGTGTTGCCGAAGTAGGCTCCCAGGCCGATCATGATGATCCAGCGTCCAAGCCTCGTCGCATAACCCAGTCCGCCCCTGTGCTCCCATGTCAGGACGAAGTACATGACGGCGCAGATGGTTCCTATGGCTATGTAGATGTAGTTCCACCAGTCAACCGCCCC
>CALEIY010000004.1 GCA_937898665.1 Candidatus Bathyarchaeota archaeon
CCTTCATAGCCTTCGTCCTCATCCTCTTCGGCCTCGTCTACCTAATCCTAACCGTCACCCTCAGCAGGTTTTAGACCGCTTTGCCTCATTCATCATCTAAACCTCCGGACAGGGCCTCCGCAGTATGGGCAGCTTCTGACTCGTCGACCCAGCACCTCTGCTTCGCCGATCTCCAGCCAGCTGAGGACTGCTCCGCAGTTCTGGCAGCGGTAGCGCTTCATCTTGGCTTCGTTCAAACATCCATAATGATAGTATCGGCCTCGGTAGACGGCGATGTTCCTCTGGATGACTCTGCCGCAGTAGGGGCATCGGCGCTCCTCCTTCGACAGCTTTCGGTAGAGGTATCTGAGGGCCATTAGGCCTCCCTTACCCTCTGTAGCTTGTGGGTCTCCTCGTCGATGTGGATGATGACGGCTCTGTAGCCGCAGATTGGGCATTTGAAGTCGGCGACGAACTCGCCCATCTTCCTCTCTTTCCTCTCCCTGTCGAGCCGCCTACCCTCGCCGGGAGCGATCTCGCTGAAGGTCAGTGCCTCGCCCCAGGCTCCGTGGAGGGGTTCCCAGTTGTGCTCCTCCTTGAGGTGCTGCTTAACGGGCTCCGGGATTATCTTGTCGTAGCCTGGATGCCAGGCCTTGCAGAAGTTGCATATCCAGTAGCCTCTGGTCAGCTCCTCGTTTAGCTCCTGGAGGCTTTTGCCGTCTGGCTTCCAGGACTGCCAGGATACGCCTTCGATGTATTCTCCGCCGGGGCCAGGCCTCCAGAAGTGGACGTCCCGTAGATGCCTCTTCATCTCCTCAGGTAGCACGGGGTCGCCGCTCCTCCTCGGCATCCAGGCTCCGCACAGGTTGCACACCACATAGTCGATGAACTCCTCCTTCTCGACAGTCTTCTCCATCCTGTATAGGTTGAGCTCCCTGAGGGCTTCATCCTCGCCGACGCCGTATTCCTCCACGATGCGGTCTATGATGTAGTCGTCGCCTGCGTCTGGGAACAGCTCGTAGAGCTCCTCTATGAATCTCTTAATCGGCTTCGCAGGCTTCACCGCCTCCTCAACCGATACCTCTTCGACCTCCGCCTCGGCCTCCACCTCAACTGGTCTCTCAACCCTGGGCTGAGCCATTTTTTTGAGCTGCTCCTCAGCCAGCCTCTCGGCGAGTAGTTCCTCAGCCCTCTTCATGCGGCTGACCTCGATTCTCTGAGCCATCCGCTCTATCTCGGCAGCTGATGGAAGCTCGCCCTTCTCGGCTCTGTATCTCTCGATCTCCCTGCCGAGCTCCTCCCAGATCTCATTAGGCTGTTTCAGTATGGTTCTTGCCTGTCCCTCCGAAAGATTTATAAGTGTGACATTTGGCACAAAGCCCTCCAGCTCCAGCACTTTAATTGTCCTTGAGATTATCGAGTGCGATTTGTAGCCTAGCCTCTGCGCCAACTCTTCCTGGGTGTATCCCCTATCTATGAGGGCCTTCAGAGCCTTGGCCTTCTCGTAGGCTGAGAGGTCTCTGCGCTGCAGGTTCTCTATAAGCCTGGCGAAGGCCACCTCCTCGTCGCTCATCTCCCTGACGATGACCGGAACCTCAACGAGGCCCGCCTTCTTCGCCGCCTTCAATCGTCGCTCACCTGCGACGACCTCATAGAGTAGGCCTCTGGGCCTCACGAGGATAGGCTGCAGGATGCCGTGCCTCCTTATGCTCTCGACCAGCTCCTCAAGCTCCTCGTCTTCACTGAGCCTTATGCTCCTCTCGGGAGGTGTCAGGGCGTCTATGGGAGCCATCTCGAATCTGGCCTCAGCCTCTTCAGAATTTCGGACTCCGAATTCTTCATCCTCGGGCTTCGGTATCAGCCAGTCCCTCTCCTTGACTCTGTAGCTTCCTCCGAGTCGCTTCACGATGCTGTGTATCTCCTGGAACTCTTCGTGGCTGAGGTAGCGTCGCCGAGCCACCCTGAAGCCCTCAGGATGCTCTTCTATCTCCACGAGGTGGAGGTGGTCTCCCAGCTCCCCCTCCACATCCTTGAGGGTGAGGGTGCTCTGAGGGGCTCCGTATCGTCGGCGCTGCCTGGCCTTCCACTCCTCCAGCATGGTCTTAGGCCTCTCCTCTTCAGGCATCCTGCTCGCCTCCGATGGGTTCTAGGGCGATGAGCTCGTCTAGGAGGGCCCAGATGTTGAAGATCTTGAGCCTACGGCATAGAACCTCTCTGAGGTCGATTTCAGCTATCGCTATGGCATCCGACGGTGCAAGGGGGTTAGGCATCCAGATTAGGGCTAACCTATGCGACTGCTCTGGATGGCTGGTGAAGAAGATAGGTTGGTCGATGTCGTCGAGGATTAAGGCGAATCTGAAGTCTTCCTCATCTTCAGGCAGCCCCTGTCTTCGGATCTTTGACAGCTTCTTGGTTGCCTCCTCCAGCTTCTCATAGAGGCTCATCTCATCACCTCGGGGAGGGGAAGTGGGTGACCTGCTTCTCAGACCTCTCCAGCCAGAAGTCTATGAGGCGGTTGATGATCTCGTCGTAGGTATCTCCCTTTTTCCCCAACTCCTTCAATCTCTCACGGGTCTCGGGCCTGACCTGGATGGTTGTAATCAGGCCGGAGGGAGACTTCTCCTTCACGCTACCACCCAATAGAGAAATATAGAGACCCTCCGAGGCTGTGGAGACTATGAGTCATCCATTTTTGGCTGATAGTCTTCACGGACGAGCTCCACGCACCATACGACGACGGCCTCAAGGTTTAGGTATGTCTCGTAGGCTCCTCCCTCCCTCTCAGCCAGTTCTCCCCTATTGTCCATCTTTAGGATGGTTCCCTCGACATCGATGATCCTCGCCAGATGGGTCATCACTCCCTCCTCCGTCGCTGTGGATGCCTCTGCAGGGATGTAGAAGTGTATCCTGACCCGTTTACCCTTCAGCCTCTTCAATAGCTCCACGAAGTCCCTCATTCCTCGGCCTCCACGTCAAGCAGCTTCAAGGCCTCGGCCACCTCCTCATCTGGGATTTCCCTGACCATCTGGGAGAGCGTGCTACTGTATCCGGGTGCGAGGCCGAAGAGCCTGCGTATGAAGTTGTAGTCTACCCTGGCCACATCGAGCTCATCCAGCAGCCTCAGCAGTAGCAGAGTCCTCTTCTTCCATACGCCCTTCCTACCCTTCTCATCTTCCTCCTCTTCCCTGACCTCCCCGCTCCACGGTATCTTCCACCGCTGAGGCTTGAGGGTGATCAGCTTCTCCAAATCCTCATGCCACCTGGTCTCCTCAGTCCAGGGATGGATGAACTGGAAGTTTCCGTATCGGTCAACCAGTATGGCGTGGCGGACGCTCATCCTCTCGATGACGTGGGCGTAGTTCACGAATCTCCCAGGGACATGCTCCCTGCGCATTCGCTTGAGGAGATAATAGTTGAACTGCCCCCTCAGGGGGGCGTGGAGGTCGTTGAAGTTATGCGTAGAGGCCACTAAACGAAGATTCATCTTCCGGAACTTCTTGAGGCTATGGTATATGTGGCTGCTGAGCCTTAGCTGCCCTGCGAATGTTCCCCGAGCCTTGCCGGGAGCCAAGTCGTTTAGCTCGTCGATGACGAGGCTCCACGGCTCCTTGATCTCCTGTCGCTTATACCTGTAGAGCTCCCAGAAGAATTGGGTCCAGAACCTGACGCTGGTTTCAAGGTCTATGGTGAAGAGGTCGAAGAGGAGGATGTTCAGCCTCTCGTTGTCGAAGCTGGGCATCAACTCTCCAGGCCTATGCCAGTCGTAGTGAACCTTCTCGACACGCTTCACCATGGAGGGGGCTAGAACCTTCTCCAGGTGGAGGTCGCAGCCCTCGGGGAGGTAGAGCTTGCAGTCGATGTAGGGGAGGAAGCTGAGGAACTCAAGGTTGGCGTCGTCACGCCAGATGATTGTCTCACCCACCTTCCAGAGATTGTAAGTGATTTTGAGGAGCGAGGCGGTTTTCCCACTTCCAGTCGCACCGATCACGAGTATGTGATTTCCATGACTGAGATACATCTGTCCTTGGAGCTCTTTGGGGTCGACGTAGAGGAATTGCCTGGCCATGCTCATGGCTGCCCACCTCCTCCTTTACGCCTGCTGAAGGGGGGCTCGAAGTCGAGGTCACGGACGCCCCTGGGACCCACGTAGGGTCTGGTGATCTCCTGGATGGTGACTGGAGCCTGCGCCTGGGCTTCCAGCACCCTTGTGAAGAAGCCTATCTGCTGGAGGAGCTGCCTGTTTATCTCGTCTTCCTCCAGGTCGAGGGCTGCGTAGCAGAAGGATTCTATGGTTGACAGCAGCCTCGTCAGCCTGTCCCTTAGGGCTTCGTGGACATTTAATGCGAAGGCGGGGGTGCGATGCGTCGGCCATACTAGGTAGCAGTCGCATAGGAACTTCTTAGTCTCATGCAGCGACGCCAATAGCTCGTTTCCCACTTCGATTGGGTCTCTGACGACTTTCGGTGTCACGGCCTTCGGAGCCTCCCGTTCAGCCATCTCCCTTAGGTATTGCAGCCTCATCTTCTCTAGGCGGACCTCCCAGAATCCTGTCCACCAGCTCCGCACTCTTGGCCCTCCCCTCTCCTGCTGCTGGCCGGTTTGGATGACGATTGGCTGCTGGGGCTGTGGTGTGGGCTGAGGGGGTGGAGGGAGCTCCTGCTGATTCTGCGGATACCTGTGCTTTATGACGAGCTTCAAGGCGTATCCGACGCCCTCGTTGAGCTCGTCGAGGAGGCTGAGGGTCTGCATCTGGTCTCTGAGGCATGGAGGATATGTCTTTGGGTCGTCGGGGTTGAAGTCGTCGGGTTTCCACTCTGCGTATAGCAGCTTCCTAACCTCATCGTGGGTGTTCTTCAGGTTTTCACGGCGCTCCTCAAGCTCATCTAAACGCTTCTCACACGCCTCTATCCGGTCTCTAAGCGCATCTATCAGGTCTTCGCTTAGGCTCAACGGGTGAACACCTCCCTTAGGCCTCTATCCCAGATGAGCCAGAATAGGTAGGTGGCTGCAGCTCCGAAGATGAGGGCTGCGTTTGGGCTGAGAGTCGAATGCTTCGGCAGCCACCACCAGCTTAGGGCTGCTACGGCCAGGATGCTGAGGATCCTCCACTTCGTCATCCTGGGCAGTAGACCCCTGCGCTTGGGTAGCTCGGCTTCGGATGCGAAGGGGGTTGAGAGGAGGCTGCGCCTCTGAGCGAGGTGATACTGGTCGACGGCGTGGGCGACATCCCTCTCCAGCTCCCTTATCACTCTGTCTTTGACTTCCAGCACGTCTTCGAGGGCTTGAGCCCTCTCCACGGCGAGGGCTGCCTGCTTCACCAGCAGGAGGGTCTGCGTCAGCTCCTCAGCCTTCTTCAAGATGCCTGGATTCCGCTGCTCTCCGGTTCTGATGTTCTCTGGGTAGATGAATAGGGCGCCGTCCCAGTCTCCGCCGAAGAATCTGAAGAACTCGGGATGGGTCTCCGGTGTGACCTCGACGCCGTAGCCGTAGACGTTGCGGTAGCTGATCCAGCCATGGGGGAAGACGAATCGGGGCTCCCTCTCAGAGTCGCTGTATTCAGCCGTCTCAACTGGTCTATCAGCGATGACGAGTATCCTTCGACGGCCATCCCTGACGGCGTATAGGTGTAGGCTGCTCAGCAGTCCTCTCAGCTTTTCAGCTGCCTCTCCAAGCCTTGAGAGCATCTGTGGATGGGCTGCGCTCCTGGCAGTGGTTGTTATGCCCTCGACGGTGAGGCCGCTTCCCTTGAGTATGAACCTGTAATGGCCTATGACCGGCTCGGATGTCGGAGGCCTTATCCGGCTGAGGATCCATCCAGCCATGAAGAGGAGGAGGGCTACTGCCAGCACAGCCGTGAGGATGAGGGGCAGAGCCTCCAGAGGTGTCAGCGGCAGCCTCACTTTCATCCACCCCTCTCCATCTGCTTGTAGAGGAGGGCTGCGACGGCGACGATTGCGACGACATTCAGGGCTGCCAGAGCTCCGTAGAAGGCGATAGTCCTATTCAGCGCCCTGAAGATGCGCTGATTCTCCCCGTGATAATCCTCCAGGGTTCCCATCAAGTGGCTCATCAGCCTTTCCGCTATCTCATCCGACGTCGGGTAGCGGGGCTCAGGCTGAACCGTGACCTCAAAGTTGATTATGAGCTCCTGAGCCTCAACCGGAAGCTCAATCGTGTTCGGCGGCGTGGAGCCGCTGAAGATCGTCAGCCTCATCACCTGACGCATCCTGACGCCATATTGGAGCTCCAGGGTCCAGGTGAACTGGTCTATGTTCTCCGTGCTGAACTGGAAGTATTCGGGGCTGTGCCTGACTTCATAGAGGCTGGGGCCGAGGCTGCTGACGTCGCCGACTGTGATGTTCCTGGTGTATTCATACTCCAATTTGACGATGGCCGGAGCGTAGAGGTTCAGCCTTATCTTGGTCTCGTATCTGGGGCCTTGGGCTTGGGCTGGAGGGATCGCAGCCGTGAGGCATATTAGGAGGGGAAGCAGGAGAAGGAGGCGCCTCATCTCGCAGTCCCTCCAGCCCTGCCCTTGGCGAAGGCCTCCAGGATGTTGAAGACGAGCTCCGCATCCCTGGAGACGGCCTGCGGTGTCGTCTGGGCCAAGACCTCCGTCTGCGGCTTTGAGATAGACGCCTCCATGGGCATGGTCTTGGGAGGCTCTGCCAGCTTTATCTCTCCTCTGTCTATGGCCTCGAAGAGTCTGAATACATCCTCCATATCCCTAACCCCCTTTATGACGCTCCTCAGAGCCGAGGCCTCACCCCTATGCCCATGGGCATAGACGCCACTCTCAAGCTGATTGAGCCTCTCCTCGACGGCTCTCAGACGCTTCTCAAGACCGGTGTCTAAAGTGGCATCGGAGCTCTGAGTGGGATTCGATCCCGCTATGAGCCATAGAGCCATGACGAAGGCGTAGGATCCCGGTATGACCGCTGTGACTATGAGTTCAAGGCTGAGATTCGTTGAGGGGAGTATCGCCCTGAGGGGCTTGAGGAGGGATGCAGCCTCCTCTGGCACGGCGTCTGGGGGCGCTGTGACGGCTGCGATGAGGAGGAGCGCAGCCAGGGTGGCGGCGACCGGCATAAGGGCTCTAAGCCTCATGGCTTCTGGACCTCCTCAGCCTCGCCTGGGCGAGGGTGTAGAGGATCTCATCCCTGAGGGGAATCAGCTCCTTGATCCCCTCCTCCTCGATGAGGCTGTTTAGGGTGTGGGTCAGTATGGCTGTCTTAAGGGTCAGCGGGTCGTCGCTTCCGAGGAATGTGACGATCTTAGCCCTGGCCACCTCCCTTACGCCCCAGTCTGTGAAGCCCTCACCTCTATAGCCGAGGATGACACCCAGCTTAGCTATCAATCGGCTGAGGGCGTCGCCGACGTCGACGATGACCCCATCGCTGGCCTCGGCGACCTCCTCAAGGAAGCTGAGAACCTCCTCGGGGATGGAGGCCTCCCCGCCCTTCTCAGCCTGGGCCAGCAGCCTACGGATTACGGCATCATAGCTGTCGCCCATCTTGCCCAGTCGCCGGAGCATCTCCTTCGTGCTCAGCTTCACCCTGATCAGGCTGCTGTCCCTCCCCATCCCCTAGAGAAATATGTAAACTCGGTTTACCAGAGCCATTTCTCAGTAGGGGCATAGGCCCAGTAGCACGGCTCCTCCTCCTAAAGCTCATCCTCTGGCTAATCCTCGCAGCCTGGAGCCTCACCTGGCCAGACGACGAACCCTAAACATCTTGCCTCAAGACACCCTAAACAGGCCTCCACGCCCGGAGAAGCCATAAAAACCCTCCTCACAGCTTTACCGGTCGCCGGTAATCAACGAAGACAGGCTTCAGCGACTGAACCCCACATAGAAGCCGAATTCCAGTCTCTCCACTCAAAAGAAGCCATAAAAGGATTCCACACAGACCCCTGCTATAACATCCCCACCGAAAAACACTGCCCGCAACATCGGTTGTGGGCAGAAATCCTGGGATTTATCCCTGATATGATGAATCAGGGGGCTGTCAGAGGCGGTGCTGAAATTAAATAAAGTTAAGGGGCTTAGTCTTAATGAGGGAAAAATTGAGCTTCTAAAACGATTTGAGGACTATTTAATAGCCAGAAACCGTAGGAG
>CALEIY010000005.1 GCA_937898665.1 Candidatus Bathyarchaeota archaeon
ATGAGATCCTCGGGGAGCGGCTCGGCTACGTCGTATCTCATGAACTCTATGTCCAGCCCCCGCTCATCGGCGATCTCGGAGATCAGGTCTCCAAGACGTTCATCGATGTCCAAGACCAAAACCCGCTTTGGGAGACCACTCATCGATAGGGCAACACTGAGGAGATCGTCGTCACCTATGAGAACCACCTCGCTCCTCCATAGGTCGCCGTAGTAGTGCATCAATGCAACCCTGGCGACGACGTCATATTCACGCATGTAGCCCTGGAAATATCCAGGCTGGGGGTGGGGACGCTTCCTGGTTACCTCCTTAAACTCCTCTAGGAGCTCCTTGAAGGCATCGTCGAGGATGATGTGCCTCCCCCCACAGGCGTCGCAGAGCCTAGGCCTATAGCGTAGATAGTTCTCGTCGACTAGGGTGCGCCCCTTCTCCGTGAGAGTTATGCCCTCCTCATCGGCTTTGATCAGTCCCTCTTCATACATGGAGTTGAGTTCGTCGAGGATATCCCGTAGGAGGTATTGATGCCTCTCTAGGAGCTCCCAGAGGCTCCGCTTAGAGTGGGCAAGCTCGTGGAGCAATAGGTTCCTTAACCCTCTCATATAGATCCCTCTTCAAAACCTTCCTCTCAACCACTTCCGGCTTGAACTCCTCGATGAGTATCTCATAGGCCTTCAGGGCGCTCTCCTCGTCGCCGCAGGCAAAGATGTCGAGGGCGACATAGCCATACTCCGGCCAGGTATGAACACTGAGATGAGACTCCCGCAGGAGATACACAGCGGAGACGCCGTAAGGCTCAAACTGGTGGAAGCTAGCCGTTATGGTGTTAAGTCCAGACTCCTCTATGGCCCGGTCGAGGATACTCTTAACTGCCTTAACACGGGATATCCTCTCCGGGTCTACGCCCAGTAGATCGACGATCAGATGGATGCCCATCTTGAACACCCACCCTCATCCCCTCCTTCAATTAGGGAGATTGATTTCGAAACGGTAAGATTTAATCGTTGCTGTTGAGCGGGGCAACTCTCTTTAGGATATGGATGATAGTCGATCTCGATGAGGCCTCCCTGCGAAGTCGTGGTGAGGAGAATTCTACCGATTCTCAGGGCCTTAGTGGCCAGGGAGCTCATGGAGCGGCATGGCTGGAAGCAGAGGAGGATAGCTGAGGCCCTCGGCGTCACCCAGCCGGCTGTCAGCACCTATCTCTCACTATTGGAGAAGGGGGAGGTGGAGCTTGAGGGTTTGGGGGAGATGGCCGCGAGGATCGCTGAGGGCCTCGCATCCGGAAGCCTAACGCTTTCAGACTCCGTTATGGAGGTCTGCAGCCTCTGTATCAACCTCAAATCAGGTGGCCCCCTCTGCTCGATGCATAAGAGGGAGATACCCCTCTTAAGGGAGGAGGGATGTGACATCTGTCTCAGGCTTTTCACGGCTGAGCGGGAGCGTATAGAGGAGCGGGATAGGGTGTTGAAGGAGATGCGTAGAGCCATAGAGATGATTGAGCGCTGCCCGGAGTTCACCAGGATAATGCCGGAGGTGAGGGTGAACCTCGTGAGGGCGCTTCCAGGAGCCAGGTCGATCTATGACGTGGCGGGAATACCTGGAAGGATAGTGGAGGTGAGGGGGAGGGCTAAAGCCTTCATGGAGCCTGAATTCGGCTCGTCTAGGCATATGGCGGGAGTCCTCCTCGCCGCGATGGAGATGGATAGCTCCGTGAGGGCGGCGATAAACATCAAGTATGATGAGGCGATACATCAAGCCCTCGAGCAGATGGGCTTAACCATAGGATGCTTCGAGAGGGGGGAGCTGCCGTGGAGGGGGGAGCCTCCAGCGGCTGTAGGCGTCAAATTGGTGGCTGAAAGGCTTCGACATCTACCGGATGTGGTGGTTGATAAGGGTGGATATGGGATAGAGCCTGTCTCATATCTCTTCGGGGCGACAGCCATAGAGGTGGCTGAGAAGGCGATCCAAGTCGCGGAGGAAGTCTCCAGGGCAGAGGTCACTGGAAGGACTCCCTCGTGAGGCCTGCCATCCTTAAGGCCTCGAGGATCAACAGGCCGAGAGCCGCCCCTGGGATACAGCTGAGGGACCACAGCGTCCAGACGGGGATTAGGAGCATCTCCCTCCCCACGAGGGGTGCGAAGATATAGACGGCGAGGGTTCCCCCTATTAGAACGGTTCCTATAGGCTCCGTTAGGGCCGCCAATTCTCCATGCTCAACGCCGATCCTCTTCAGCATCCAGTAGACGACTCCGACGACGACGCCTCCAGGTATCCCTCCAGGTATGGAGAATATGGTGCCAACTCCCAGGGTCATCCGTATCATGCCTATACAGAGGGCTATGACCGCGGCCCATAATGGGCCGAGTAGGACGCCCGCTACTGCATTTATCATATGCTGACCTGGGAAGGCCTTAGAGGCGAGCACCGGAAACCATAGGAAGGGGGAGATGACGACTCCGAGGGCTATTAGGAGGGCGGCTAGGGCGATCTGCCTGATGTTCATGTGGGTCATTTTATAAGAATCTAATATAATTGGGTTATAAATCTTCCCAGCCTACAGCCTTATCACGATGTCCATGAGGAGGGACAAACGCTCCATAAGCTTTCTCTCCACAGCCGATACGCCGGTTCCCATATCCTCGGCGAGATACTCGCCATAATATCCGTTGATGACAGCGGTCTCAGCCCTCCCTACCACATCGGTCAGGGGGTGGAGACAGCCGGATTGGAGATAGATCGAGACATCGTTGATGAAAAGGATGGGAGTTGGAGCGTCGAGATACATCTCTAGGAGGGGTCTGATCCTCCTGGCATTTAGGTCAACCAGATGCCTCAACTCCTCCGCGGAGGCGGCTTTAACCCTCGGCATCTCAACCCTGAGGGGGGCAAGGTATCTGATCCCATTAGGCCTCTCCGCGGGTTCTAGTAGGCGTCCACCGATGGGTCTCCCATCTATGATCTCGGTCTCGGGGGCCATATCTATGACTGTTATCTCCCTCGAGTAGCCGAGGCTTATAGCCTCTGCGAGAAGCCTCCTGGTCAGCTCCGTCTTCCCCGCGCCTACGTCGCCCATGATTAGGGTTTTCTTCCCGAGGAGGTCTTTGAAGGAGGGGTTCATCTCCTCCGCCTTTTAGGCTAGTCTCCTCGCGATCTCTATGGCCCTCTCAGCCACCTCTATGGCTGTTCTTCCAAGGAGGATTATCATAGGCTCCTTCCCGACGTCTCCGAGGTGGTAGATGACATCGGGAAGTCTCCCAAGCCTCCTAACCGCCTCTTCAACCCCCCAGATCGTTGTCTTACCCTCCTGCCTCTTTATCTCCGGAGGCTCCTTCCTCCGATCATAGAAGGAGATGGAGAGGCCTAGATCCCTCGCAACCCTTAGAATCTCCTCAGAGTATCTGATGTTCATCGCTGCGCGTCTCTCCGGATCAAACCTCATGGCGGTTACGATGGTTCTAGCCACATGTCTCGATGCGCCGAACTCGGGGCATCCCGATGCCTTGACCCCTCCATCCATCTTCACTATGCGCCCCCTTATCGCCGCTACATCTCGGTGATCCCTGGCGTAGGGGAGCGCCATCCCAAGGTTTATCTGAACCTCGGGGGATAGCCTCGCCACCTCGGGGTGGCCCTCGAGGAGGCGGACGGCCTCACCCACATTTCTCAGCACCCTATACCTCTCAGCCTCATTGTATAGAGCTGCTAGGGGGTTGATGAGAGAATGTCCACGCCCCATCTCAAGGCCGTGGAGGATCGCTAGGTGAACCAGCTCCTTAGCCCTCCTCACAGCCTCTAGGATGCTCTCACCCTTCGCCAGCTCCGCCGTTATCGCCGCTGAGAAGCAGCATCCAGTCCCATGGGTCGACCTCTTCTCGATTCTCTCGGCCTCCAGGATGGTGAACTCCCCCCTCCATAGGAGGATGTCGGGAGCCCTCTCATCGGTCTTGATATGTCCACCCTTCACTACCACGGCTTCGGGGCCGAGGGCTGAGATCCTCTCCGCAGCCCTCTTTCCATCCTCCAAGGTCTCAACCTTAATGCCTGAGATCGCCTCAGCCTCCAGGGCGTTGGGCGTGACAACAGTTGCAAGAGGCATTAGACGCCTTATGAGGGCCTCCACCGCCTCGGACTTTAGGAGCCGAGTTCCATCCTTCGCGATCATAACGGGGTCGACGACGAGGGGGAAATCATATCTCTCAACTTCATCTGCGACGGCCTCTATGATCTCGGAGGAGTAGAGCATACCCGTCTTCGCTGCGTTGACCCCTATATCCTCGACTACAGCCTCTATCTGCGCCCTCACCAGTTCGGCGTCGACGGGTTGGATAAGTCTCACGCCCATCGTATTCTGAGCCGTTACGGCGGTTATGGCCGTCACCCCATGGACGCCTAGGGCGGCGAAGGTCTTTAGATCCGCCTGGATGCCAGCTCCCCCACAGGAGTCTGACCCAGCTATAGTCAGGGCGGAGGGCGGCTTAACCAACTTCATCACCTAGATTGCTGTGATTAATGCTCGGCGTGGATGAGGTATCTCTTCAGCAGCTTTATGGCGCAGAACTCGCCGCACATGGTGCAGACCTCCTGCTGCCTCGGGGAGCGGCTCTCCCGTATCATCCTCGCCTTCAGGGGGTCTATGGCATATTTGAACTGCCTCTCCCAATCTAGGTCTGCCCTCGCCTTGGAGATCTCATAGTCCCAACGAGCCTCCACCTCCCTTCTCCGCACTAGATCGGCGGCGTGTGCGGCTATCTTAGCTGCGATAACTCCTTCATGTACATCCTCGACGCTGGGGAGTGCTAGATGCTCGCTGGGGGTGACGTAGCAGAGGAAGTCGGCGCCAGCCATGGCGGCTAAGGCGCCCCCTATGGCTCCGACTATATGATCATATCCTGGAGCCACATCCGTCACCAGGGGGCCTAGGACGTAGAAGGGGGCGCCGTCGCAAAGGCTCTTCTCCAGCTTTACATTCATCTCGATCTGGTCTAGGGGGATGTGCCCAGGCCCCTCCACCATCGCCTGGACACCCGCCTCCCTGGCGCGTTTTACGAGTTCCCCTATGATTAGGAGCTCCTGGATCTGGGGTTTATCCGTCGCGTCGTGTATGCATCCAGGCCTTAATCCATCTCCGAGGCTGAGGGTTACATCGTACTCCCTCGCTATTTCAAGTAGGTAGTCGTAGTTGGCGTAGAGGGGGTTCTCCTCCTGGTTGTGGATTATCCAGGCCGTTAGGAAGGTGCCGCCGCGGCTGACGATCCCTAGCAGCCTCCTCTGACGGATAATCCTCTCAACGCTCTCCCTCGTGACTCCGCAGTGGACGGTCATGAAGTCCACGCCATCCTTCGCATGCCGCTCTATGACGTTGAAGATGTCATCCTCAGTCATCTCCACGATGGCTCCATGTCTGCTCTGAGCCTCTATCGCAGCCTGATAGATCGGAACTGTTCCGAGGGGAACCTTCACTTCCCTTAATATTCTTCGACGGATCTCATCCAAATCTCCGCCGGTGCTCAGATCCATGATTGTGTCGGCGCCAGCCTCGATAGCCGCCTCCGCCTTCCTCAACTCTAGGTTGACATCGCATAGATCCCTGGAGGTTCCTATATTGGCGTTGACCTTCACTCGTAGACCTTCACCGATTCCTATGGGTGGAAACTCCCTGTTGACGTTCTTCGGGATGACTATCCGCCCCTCCGCCACCCTACGTCTTATAAACTCCGCTGAGACATCCTCCCTCTCCGCGATGTATCGCATCTCCTCGGAGATGACGCCTCTCCTCGCCAACTCCATCTGAGTCGTCATGCTAGATTCCCCTCTCAGCCTATCGAATATAAATTTGCGGGTTATATAACTACCTTATTATCCATGTGGCATCGACAATCGATGAGGATGGAGGATGGGCGCAGGCTTATATAGCGAGGGGTTTTATTTGAAGGCGAAGGGTGATGCCTCTCCCCCTAGAGCTGATGCTTAGCTTCGGCGCCATCATCGTCGCCATCGTCTCCATCCTCCTCTTCATAAAGGCCACCGGCGGCTTCGGAGGTGGTAAAAAAACGGAGGGGAAGCCTCCAACATCTCAGACATCTGAAGCGGAGACGGTGGTGAAACCCCACATCGGGAGGTTGAGTAGAGGGGATGTGAGTAAGGCGAGGAGGGAGCTGAGGATCCTCAACCTCAAACGGGAGATCCTCAGCATGGCCATAAAACGCCTCTTCGAGGCGGAGGATGAGGGTGAGATCACCAGGGAGGAGCGGATTAGACTCTCAAAGGACTATGAGGAGGAGCTGAAGAGGGTGAATGAGGAGATCAGGAGGGCGGAGCTCATCGTCACCCTTCATCAATTGGAGGCCTTGAGGGAGGATATCAAGAGGAGGTTCGACGAGTTATTGGGTCAGACTCAGGCTAGGATCGACGCAATACTAAGGGAGCTGAAGCTGGAGAGGGTTGAAGAGAAGCCTAAGCCTCCGACCAGGAAGGTGAGGCGTAAACCGAGGGAGGAGAAACCCTCGGAGGAGGCGGAGGAGGAGAAGCCAGCTGAGGTCGGCGTGGAGGAGAGGCTGGAGGAGCTGAGGAGGCAGGTTCTAAGGGAGCTGGAGGAGCTGGAGAGGCTGGAGCTGGAGTAGTGACCCCCTTGAGCTGGGTTGAGGAAGCCAAGAGGCGGGCGGCCGAGGAGGCTGTTAAACACGTTGAGGACGGCCAGATCATCGGCCTCGGCAGCGGGAGCACCGCCGCCTACGCCATAAGGCTTCTAGGCGAAAGGCTGCGGAGGGGGGAGCTGAGGAATATTTATGGCATACCGACAAGCCTCCAAGCCGCCTATGAGGCCATAGAGGCTAGTATACCGCTTACAACGCTGGAGGAGCATCCCACCGTCGACGTCGCCATCGACGGCGCCGATCAGCTGGATGCGAGGCTAAACCTCATCAAGGGTGGAGGGGCGGCGCTGCTGAGGGAGAAGATCGTCGCCTCCTGCTCAAGGCTATACATCATCGTGGCCGATGAGAGAAAGCTGGCGAGGAGACTCGGAGAGGGATGCCCCATACCCCTAGAGGTTCACCCCATGGCTGTGAAGCCGGTACTAAGGCGGCTGGAGGAGCTCGGGGCCAGGGCGTCGATTAGGATGGCTCGGGGTAAGGTTGGCCCCGTGGTGACGGATAATGGAAACCTCATCATAGACGCAGACTTCGGCCCCCTTGAGGATCCGGAGAAGCTGGATCGAAGGCTTAAGGCGATGCCAGGCATCCTGGAGACGGGTCTCTTCCTCGGCTACGCCGATTTGGCTTACATAGGGACGAAAACGGGTTTGAGAAAGCTGGAGGCCAGCCGTGGTAGATAGGATAGGTTTATCTACTGTGATCCATCAACGGAGTCTCAACCTCGAAGGGTGGAGACGAACGCTGTTTAGGAGGCGTAGGCGATTAGCAGGGTCTTCACCAGGTCTGGCCTCTCGATGACGACGCCTAGGATCTTGAAGAAGCGGTCTTCAGTCATTTCCCTGTCGCTTGAGGCCATGAGGGAGACGGTTCCATCCTCCATCTCGCCGAAGAGGAAGGTATGGGGGCTTCCAAAGGCCTTCGCCGCGGCGTCCTCGAAGACGATGACTAGAAGGAAGAAGGCTAAATCCATCATGTCCTCCCCCTCAGGCGACGTCAAGGCCTTGAGTATGTCACCGGCGATGTAGTGGTCATTCTCCTCCAATAGGCGTCTCAATAGCTGTAGGAACTCCCCTCGGAGGTTGAGGGGCTCCCGGATTCTGTATAGGGTGAGGCTTCTGGTGGCCTCACCGGCAGATAGGGAGGCGTTCCACCTCCCCTCCTCATCTATGAACTCGGCCATGGGATCAGCTCGTTGCCTTGAAGGGGAGCATTCCCCCTTATAAAGTGGTCGATCCACTCTTCGAGGCCCTATAGCGTCGACGTCCCTCCTCATCCTTGAAGGAGTCTATTAGACCCTTCTCGAAGAGGTATCTAAGAACCTTGAAGGCCCTCTTCTCGCTGATGTCCAGGGCCTCAGCCACCTCCTTCAGGGTTAGAGGACTCTCCGATAGGAGCTCCAGCGCCTTCCTCCTCAGCTTGGCCGACATACATCTAGATGAGGAGAGTTTGGGATAGAAGGTTTACGAAGGTAAGGATTTATAACGGTGAAGGGAGTCTTCTAGAGACCTATGAGGAGGGCTGAGGCGGGAATATACGCTATAGCCTGGTCCCATGGGGCGATGCACGCCTATCTGGTTCTGTTGCCCGCTCTGGCTCCGCTTATTAAGGCGGAGGTCGGCGGCTACGCCCTCCTGGGGGCGCTCATCTCCCTCGTCTTCCTCTTCTACGGCTGGGGAAGTCTCCCCGTTGGATTGATGGCGGATAGATCTCGGAAGAAGTTGATGATAGCCCTCTCCATGCTCCTCTGCGGCGTCTCCTCCATCCTTATAGGTCTAGCCCACTCATTGCCGCTGCTGGGGGCATCCCTCATCCTCCTAGGTTTGGGGGCCAGCCTCTATCATCCCCCAGGCTATGCTGCCATGGCCCTCTACACCTCGGAGATGAGGGGTAGATACATGGGGATTCAGGGCCTAGGAGGCCTCGTCGGGATGGCGCTGTCATACATCACCGCCACCTCCCTCGGCGCCATAATAGGGTGGAGGGCCACCTTCCTCCTATGGGGCCTGATAGGGGTAGTTACAGGCCTCCTCGACCTCCTAATCATCGTCGAGCCTGAGAGCAAAACCCAAGGAGAGGGGCATCGAGAATGGATCTCCTTGAGCATCGGGCTTAGGAGACTCATCATCGTCTTCGCCATCATCATCCTAAGCGGAGCCCTCTGGAGCGGCGTCTCCTCCTTCCTATTAGCCTATGTGAACGAGGTGAAGGGTGTTCAACTCCTCCTCGCCGGCGGCCTCTCCACCATCAGCTATACCGTCGGCTCCATCGCCCAGATCATCGGAGGCGAGCTCTCCGACAAGAAGGGGAGACGCATCATCATCCTCACAGGCTTCGCAGCCTACTCGCTCCTCCTATTCGCCTTGACAAAGGCTCCGAGATCGCTGCTCATCATACTCCTACTCCTAATACTCCTAGGCTTCTCCTTCTACGTCACACAGTCGCCGATTAACGCCCTGCTGGGCGACATCTCGCCTCGGAGAACCGTTGGAGCCACCTATGGCTTCAACTTCGCGGTGAAGTATGGCATTGGAAGCTTCACCCCAGCTCTAGCGGGATACCTGACGGCGAGATACTCGATGGATTACGCCTTCTACCTCTTCGCCCTCCTCTCCCTCGCCGCCTTCCTCCTCAGCCTATTAATCAGGGAGGAGCGATGAGACAGCTGCGTTGAGAGAAGCGGCGAAATCGGTCTGTAGTAGGGCCTCAGCGTCGCCGAGGGCCTCCTCCAACTTCGGGTCGAAGGGTATGGAGCCTAGATATTTGAGGCCCATCGCCTCCACCTCTCCTCTAATCCGCCCTGAGGGTTCTAGAACCATATTCTCTAGGACTCCGAGGATCACCCTATCCGCCTCCCTTAACAGCTCTATTAGGCGTCTAACTGTCTGGAAGGCTATTCTAGAGGGAGTGGTGACGATTAGGAATTCCATCCTGGGAATGAGCCTCATGAGGTCTAGGGTGGCATCACCCAAGCCTGGAGGCATGTCCACGACGAGGTGGCTCAGCCTCCCCCACCTGGTGACGGAGAGGATCTCTATGATGGCGTTCGTAACGTCTTCTCCTCTCAGTGGGGTGGGCCTCTCCCCCGTGTAGTATATTAGGGACATGTACTCCACGCCGTGAAAACTGGGTGGAACAATCCCCCTCTCCTCCTCAGGCGTCGCATCGCCTACGCCTAGTATGAGATGCGTGGCGGGGCAGGTGAAATCTAGGTCTAGGAGGCCCACCTCCAGGCCTCGCCTCGCCAGTAGTAGCGAGAGCGTGGAGGCGACGACGCTTTTACCTACGCCTCCCTTGCCGCTGCATACGGCGATGATGTGATCTATGGTTGATAGTCTTCGATCTATGACCTCCAATCTTGGGTCAGCCATCTCCCCTCAGCCCCTTCACGGATGCAAGCCATATTCCTCTGCCCTCTACAACCTCGAAGTCTGGGCTTCCACAGCTGGGGCATCTAAGATAAGCGTGAGCCACCTCTGGTACGAAGTGGATAGCCTCGGAGACCTCCTCCTCGAGGCCCTTTGGATCGAAGCGCCAGCTGTGGCCGCAGACCCTACACCTCAGCTTGGCGGGGGCCTCCTCGACGATTATCTTGGCATCCCTCATAATTGGAGGCCTCAGCTGATCTATGGCGAAGATTAGTATCTCCCTATCCACCTGTTGGAGCTCCCCGATCCGCACCGTAACCTCCGTGACCCTCTTCAATCCCTGCTCCTCCGCGATCCTGGAGACGGCGGCGACTACGCCCTCAGCCAAAGCCCACTCATGCATATGCCTCACCGAGGCTATTCCCTAACTTCTCCCAAGGAGGCTAAATTAAGCTATTGATCCCTCCCTCTGGGTGGAGGGAAACACCTAAATAGTATTACTAGGGGATTGATTAGTAATAATCCAGGGGTCTGCCATGCCATATCTAGGTAGTAGGGAGATATCCGCCATCGCCCTCTTCGCGGCTCTCTGGGGAGTCCTGAATTGGATGGTGGCCCCCATCTTCTGGAGGCTGACTCATCTCCCAATACTCTGCGACATGCTCGCCTCATCGCTGCTGATCCTCACAGTCTGGTGGACTAGGCGATTAGGAGCCGCCACGTTAATGGGATTGGTCGCAACCCTCCTCAACTTCATCCTGAGGCCAGGCGCCCTCCACTTCCTAGGCTTCACAGCGGCCAGCGTCGTCTTCGACGTGGCAACCTACATCGCCGGCTACGACAATCTAAGCCGTAGGGGCTTGGGTTCAGCGCTGCTCGTCGCCGCCTCCATTATCTCCACCTTCATCGCAGGCCTCATCATAGGGTCGCTATTCATGAACCCCATCTTCCTCTCCAAGCGATATGGCGGAGTCCTCTTCTTCGCCCTACTACACGCCGCCGGCGGCGTGATCGGGGGGTTGCTAGGCGCAGCCATAGTCGCTGGAGCTGAGGCGAGGGGAGTCACCCCTAAATGAGTTGGCCGCCCTATTAGAGGTGGATTGAGCCGCTACCTCAGAGAGCTGAGGAGGAGGGGGTTAAGCCTCCTAATATATGATCGGGGAGGGCGGCGAGTCCTCTATAGCAGCGTGGAGAGGGGGATCAGACCCCTCATCGACGCCGTCGAGACAGTGGGCCGCAGCAATCTTGAGGGATGTATAATTGTGGATAAGATTGTGGGGAGGGCGGCGGCCCTCATAGCGGTCTACGTGAAGGCCTCGGAGGTTCACGCCGTCGTTATGAGCTGGGGTGCCGAGAGAATTCTACATCGATCTAGCATCCCCTACTCCTTCCTAGTCGAGACGAGCTACATCAGGGGGAGGGAGGGGGGAGTCTGCCCCTTTGAGAGAAGCGTCGAGGGCGTCGAGGATCCAGAGGAGGCCTATAGGAGGATTAAGGGGCTACTCTCCAGATTGATGGAGGCAGCTCGGTGAGGCCCTCATCTTCAGGATGAGGGGTATAGGCGGCATGTTTAGGAGGGCGGATAGGAGAAATATGTCTCCATAGGGCATCACCGTCGACAATGCTCCGGCTAGGACTCCTCCAAGCGTTGAGCCGAGGCCGAAGACCGTTGAGAGATAGGAGAATGCTATGGTTCTCACCTCCGGCCTGGCGACGTCGGCTATATAGGCCCACTCGGAGACGGCTCTCATCCCCCAGGCGAAACCATAGATTAGGAGGCTTAAGGCTATGATGGGGATGACCCCCACCCGCGCTATGAGGAGATATGAGGTGGCGATAACCCCATAGGCGGCGACGAGGGGAGGCCTACGGCCTAGGCTGTCTGAGATCCTCCCAGCTGGGGGCCTTACGAGGACGTTGGTGACGCCTCTCAGGGTGAAGAGGGCCGCCACCTGTGAGGGCTTCAGACCGAGGGATTCAACGGCGTAGAGGGGGAAGAGGGTTGCGAAGATGGAGTGCGACGTTGAGAAGGAGGCTCGACAATAGGAGAGGATGAGGATATCCCTATCCATCACCACCTCCCTCAGCGACGCCCCAACTCCAGGCCTCTCCACCCCGCCCTGGGAAACCCGTGGGGGAACTAGCAGAAGGAGTATCAGACCAATAAAGGGGAAGAGGGCTGAGGAGAGGAAGAGTCCTCTATAGCCGAGGCGGTCGACGAGGAGGCTGCAGAGCATAGGCCCCAGAACCAATCCTAGGGAGGGAGAGGTTAGGTAACGCCCCATCACATCTCCACGCCTCTCCATCGGCGCCAGGTCCGAGACTAGGGAGGCCGCGACGGGGTTGAAGTAGGCGAAGGGGATGCTCTGATAGACTATGATGGGGAGGAGCTGGAGGAAGCCTGAGGCATAGGCGTAGAATATAGACGATGAGGAGGCGATCAGGAGGCCTATTAGAAGCATACGGACGCGGCCAACCCTATCGCTGAGGGCGGAGAGGGGAATCCGAAGGATGAGGCTCACCAAGCTGCTGAGGGCCATGAGGAGGCCGAGGAAGAGGGTTGAGGCCCCAAGGGAGCGGACATAAAGCGGGAAAATCGGGGCGACGATAGACCAGGAGAGGACGAGGAGCATCACCGAGGAGGCGGCGACATAAACCCTGAGAGACCAGCCCCCAGCCAAGGCATAGAATCCTCCGACGAGGAGGGGATAAACCTTCCCCATAACGCCGAAATAAAATCCACAGATGCCAATGGCAACGCCAACATCGGGAAGAGATATAGGGGAAATAGAGCCATTAAGAGTGAAATGAGCCTCAACACCCAGAGGCTGAAAGCCGAGCTGGAGAGACTGCTGAAACTCATAGGAGACGAGGAGCTGAGGGAGAGAGTTAGGGAGCTCCTACTCAAATCCGAGATCACCCTCGAGGGGGAGCCTCTACCACTGGAGGAGGCCCCCGCGGGGGCGAGAGTCCACCACGCCTATCCTGGAGGCCTACTGCAGCATACCGTCGCCGTGGCGAGGCTGACGCTCACCCTCTGCGACCTCATAGAGGAGCTCTACGGCGGAGAGGTGAATCGAGACCTCGCCCTGGCAGGGGCGCTGCTCCACGACGTGATGAAGCGATACGTCTATACGCCGAAACCCGAGGGGGGATATCTCTCCGCGCCGATAGGGGAGCGCCTAGACCATCTAACCCTCCTCGTCGCCGAGGCCTATAGACGGGGGCTACCCCTTGAGCTTCTCCACATCATAGCAGCCCACCATGGAGATAGAGGCCCCATAGAGCCGAAAACCCTCGAAGCCCTCCTCGTCTACATAGCAGACCTAGCGGACTCCGAGATGAGCAAACGAATACTGAGGGCAGCCGAATACCTCGTCAAGGCGGCGACGGGACAGGAGATCAGGATAAACTCATCCCAGGAGGCCCTGGAGATCATAATGGCTAAAGCCAGGGAGGGGTGGGAGGGGGTAAGGAGGCTGAAGGAAACCTAAATACGAGGGCGAAACCCTCAAAAGAAGGGGCCGCGGTGCCAGAGTGGTTATTGGGCGGGTCTCGAAAACCCGTGGCCCACGGGGCCTCAGGGGTTCGAATCCCCTCCGCGGCGCCATAATATGCGTTTAAATCTCTTTTTTCTCGTTGTTCTTTTTGGCCTTGGGTGGGTTTGACATCCATGGTCGGGCTCGTAGGTTTGAGAATGCTTTGAGGTGTGTGAGGGAGTCTGAGTTTATTCTTCCTGAGAATCGGGAGTTGATTTTGAGGTTTCTTGAGTTTCTTGGGGCTGAGGGTTTGAGTGTTGAGAGGCGTGAGGCTTATGC
>CALEIY010000006.1 GCA_937898665.1 Candidatus Bathyarchaeota archaeon
GAGGAGTTGAGACTTGAAGCCGAGAAGACTGGAATATGAACATTAAAAAGGGAGAGCTGCTACCTACGCGACCTATCTTTCTTCGAGAGCCACCAATCGAGGTATTCCCTGTATCTACGACTCCTCTCATCCTCGTCCCTCATGGAATGCAGCCTTTCCAAAGCCTCGGATAGCTCAGCCTCGGTGTAGGAGAGGCCGCAGCTCTGACAGAAATACATCTTCAAACGTCTATCCCAGGTGAGCTTTCCGCCGCACTCAACACAGTAGGGCATCTCGGATTTAAAGAGGTGAGGGAGATAAAAAGGATGTCTCTAGGCGGGTGAAGGCGGTGGGGGTGCTATATATCCCTTCTCCATCAGCAGCTTCACTATCTCCTGTGTTCGCCTTATGATGCTGGAGGCCCTCTCATATAGCTCGTCTCTGCTCAGTTTCCTCCTGGCGACGCCCTGCTCTATGGCCTTTAGGGCGACGGCCACTGCCTCACGTGGGAAGACCTCCCACTCCTCCATCGTCGGTATGATATAGTTCTCGTCGATGCCCTTTTCCTCCGCGAACTTCGCCAGCTCCATCGCCCCTGCGATGCACATCTCATCGGTGATGGTTCTAGCCCTAACGTCGAGGGCGCCCCTGAAGACGGCTGGGAATCCTAGGCTGTTGTTTATCTGATTGGGGAAGTCCGACCGCCCTGTGGCGACTATCCTGGCTCCAGCCTCCTTAGCCTCCCATGGCCATATCTCTGGGATGGGGTTGGCGCAGGAGAAGACTATGGCGTCATCAGCCATCACGGCTATGTCCTCCTTCGTTAGGACTCCTGGCCCAGGTTTCGACATGGCGATTAGGACATCGCTCCCCTTCAATGCCTCCCTGATTCCTCCCGTCCTCCCCTCGGCGTTGGTCTGCTCCGCCAGCTCCCATTTGTAGGTTCCCTTGATGTCCTCCCTACCCGTATGTATGATTCCCCTACTATCCGTCATGATGATGTGGCCTGGATTTACGCCTGCGGCCTTCAGGACGTAGAAGGTTCTTGTGCAGGCGGCTCCAGCTCCGATGAATGTTACCTTAATCTCACCCATCTTCTTTCCAACTATCTTGAGGGCGTTTATCAGGCCTGCGAGGACGACGAGGGCGGTTCCCTGCTGGTCGTCATGCCATATCGGTATTTCAAGCTCCTTCCTCAGCCGTTCGAGAATATAGAAGCATTTAGGCTTCTCGATATCCTCAAGGTTTATCCCCCCGAAGGTTGGCTCGATCCACTTGCAGAACTGTATTATCTCCTCGGCGTCCTTCGTCGCTATGCTGAGGGGAAATGCATCGACGCCTCCTAGATACTTGAAGAGGAGAGCCTTCCCCTCCATTACGGGTAGGCCGGCGAGGCCTCCAATGTTCCCGAGGCCAAGAACCCTCGTTCCGTCGGATACAACGGCGACGTAGTTCCACTTACTCGTCTCCTCGAAGGCGACATCAGGGTTCTCAACTATCCTGCGGCAGACGGCTGCCACTCCAGGCGTATACCATATCGAGAAGTCATTGAGGGTTCGTATGGCGCATTTAGGCATCACCTCAACCTTCCCCTGGTAGAAGGCGTGGTATGGCGGCGCGATCTTACCCCACCTGGAAGCCTTCTCCAAGAGCTCCTCCTTGGTTACCTTCTTCATCTAAACCACCATTTACCTCCGATATAGGTGAGCAGACCCTTTATATAACTGGGGGTTAGTCCAACTCCTCCCTCAGCTGGATGCGGATCTCCTCGTCGAGGGGGCCCTCATCGGCGATCATATCGTGGAACGTGGTGAAGACCTTCTTCAGCTTCCTCCAATCTGGGACGTAGACCCTGCTATACCACAGCCTGAAGCTGTCGACGCCGTGATCCTCCAGCTCCCATCGATAGTCGTCGGCCCTCTCCTCAGAGATGACATGGGCCTTCCCATAGGGGCCCTCATGTTCAGGGGCCTCCAGCAGCATAACGCCGTCGGCTCCATGGGCGAAGGCGTAGAGGATGTGCTCCAGCTTCAACCTACTCATCGATGGCAGCGGTATGATGCGTATGCTGCTAGGATACTCCAACCTGGCCAGGCCCGCGAGGTCGACGGCCGTGTAGGCCACCTCCATCTCCACGAAGGCAAGTATCTTAACCTCAGCCTCAGAGCGTTCGAGGATCCCCCTGATCTGGGCCTTCAACTGCTCCTCGCTGAGGCCCTGCTGATCCAGGGCGCCCCTTGGACATGCGGGTATACAGGCTCCGCAGCCGCTGCAGAGCATCTCGTTTATAACGGCCTTCCCATCGGCGATGCTGATGGCTGCCTCTGGGCAGGCTTCGACGCATTCTCCACAGCCGTCGCAGAGATCTGGGTTGATGAGATAAGCCTTATTGGGTTCTATCAGCCTCTCGGCTGAGAGGAAGTTAACGGCCTTCATGGCTGCTGCCTCGGCCTCAGCCGTCGTCGTCTGGATATCCTTCGGCCCAAGAACCATTCCGCAGGCGAAGACGCCATCCCTCTTCGTCGCCACGGGGTCGAGCTTCGGATGCCTCTCAAGGATGAAGCCATCCTCGTCGACGGGTATGCGGAGCATCTCCGCCAGTTTATGCGTCTCATCGGTGACGATGACGGGTGGACAGAGGACAACGAGGTCTACGGGATTCTCAACCATCCGGTTGAGCATCATATCCTCGCCCCTCACTACGATCCTGTCGCCCTCTGGGATGAGCTCCACAACCTTCCCCTTCACGAAGAGGGCTCCCTTCCTCTGCGTCTCGAGGTAGAACTCCTCATAGCGTCGTCCTGGAGTCCTTATGTCTATGTAGTGGATCCAGACCTCCACGCCTCTGTCGAGGAGGAGTTGAGCCTGCTTCAACGCGTAGAGGCAGCAGACCCTGCTGCAGTAGGGTTTACCATTCTCCGTGTCCCTGGAGCCTGCGCAGAGGATGTAGGCCACCCTCCTAAACTCCTTTCCGGTTCTTGGGTTGATGAGCTGCCCACCCGTCGGGCCGTTTACGTCGAGGATCCTCTCCATCTCGAGGCTTGTGACGACCTGTGGATACCGGCCATAGCCATATCTTGGGAGATCGTTGGCGTCGTATAGCTCGAAGCCCGTCGCCAGGATGATGGCCCCCACATCCAGCTCTAGGATGCGCTCCTCATCATCTAGGTTTATCGCATCCCTCGGACAGGCCTCGACGCATTTACCACACCTTGTGCAGGCTTCGAAGTCGATGGTGTAGACCGAGGGGACAGCCTGGGGGAAGGGTATGTAGGCCGCCTTCCTGGGGCCGAGGCCCATGTTATACTCACTCGGCACCTCAACGGGGCAGACCCTACTACAGGTTCCACAGCCGATGCACTTCTCGGGGTCTACGCCTCGTGGCTTAAGCCTCACCTTAACATGGAACTCACCTGGAACTCCTGAGACCTCCACGACCTCAGCGTAGGTGATGAGATGTATGTTTGGGTTGTTTGAGACGCTCGCCATCTTAGGCGTCAATATACACTGGCTGCAGTCGAGCGTTGGGAAGACCTTCGGATACTGGATCATGTGGCCTCCTATGCTCGGCCTCTTCTCGACGAGGTGAACTCGGAGGCCATACTCGGCCAGTCGGAGGCTGGCCGTTATGCCCGCGACTCCTCCACCTATGATGAGAACCTCGGGTATGGACTTCGCCCTCTTAGCCTCCAGGGGCCTTGAGACTCTCGCCCGTTCGATGCCTCCTCGGATGAGGTCTAAGGCCTTCCGGGTAGCCCCCTCGGGGTCATCCTTATGAACCCAGCTGCACTGCTCTCTGATGTTGACCATCTCCAGCAGCGCCCTGTTTAGGCCTACTTCCTCGAGGTTTGAGGCGAAGGTCTCCCTATGCATCTTCGGGGTGCAGCAGGCCAGCACAACCCTATTTAGGCCGAGGCGTTGAACCGTCCGCTTGATATTCTCTATGGAGGGCTTTGAACAGAGATATCGTTCACGCCTGGCGTAGGCCACCTCGGGTCTGATTGCCTCAACAACCCTTTGGACGTCGACGTAGTCCCCTATGTTTCCCCCACATTCGCATACCCAGACCCCGATCTTGGGCTCCCCGCTCATAGGCTCACCGCTTAGAGCAGCCTTATATGATGCTCTAGGGTCTTCTTCCCCCTATACTCTGGAAGCAGTATGGGCGCCCTCCTATCGGTCTCGATGCCTGCCTCCCTCAGCCAGCGCTCATATCGCTCCACATGCTTCAGAGTCGGCTTCCCGACGTTGACCCTCTTAGCCCTCTCAGCTGCGAATCTGCCGGCTCTCCTCCCGAAGACGTAGAGCTCCAGCTGTGAGTTTCCCATCAGCCTATTCTTGCCGTGGACTCCCCCCGAGACCTCCCCCGCTGCATACAGGCCTGGAACGGTGGTCTCACATCTGGCGTTGATGACGACGCCTCCGTTCTGGTAGTGGAGCGTCGGGAAGACCAGTATGGGCTCCTTGCGTATGTCTATGTCGAAGCGTTTGAAGGTTCTATACATCGCCGCGAACTCCCGTTCGATGGTTCCCTCACCGTTGATGATGTCGATCAGCGGCGTATCCAGCCAGACGCCCCTCATACCCGTCGGCGTCGTGACGCCCAGTTCTCTGCCATAGCACTCCCTTATGATGGCGGCTGCCTCCACATCCCTCGGCTCGAGGGGATTGACGAAAAGTTCTCCGAGGCGGTTGACGGGCTGGGCGCCTCTACCCCTCAGCTTCTCGGTGCAGAGCTGTCCGACGATCTGCTCGGGCCATGCGGCCCCAGTTGGGTGATACTGGGTTGCATCGAGGTCTCGGAGCTCTGCGCCGACGTGATATGCCAACACTATGCCGTCGCCGGTCGCCCCGTAGTGGTTTGTGGTCTCGAATCCCTGGATGTGTAGTCGGCCGTATCCTCCGGTTGCGAGGATCGTCGACTTGGCCCTTGCGATTAGATACTCATCCGAGTCGAGGTCATAGAGAACTGAGCCGACCACTTGGCCTGATTCATCGGTGAGGAGTTCGACGGCGCAGGTGAATTCGAGGTAGGGTATCTCCCTGTTTAGGAATTCATCGAGTAGAACCCTGGTGATCTCCAGGCCAGTATAGTCTTTGCAGCTTAGCATCCTCCTCCGGCAGGTTCCTCCTCCTGGGGAGAGCTTTATGCTTCCATCTGGGTTTCTGTCGTAGAGGACGCCGAGGGATTGATGCCACTTGATGACGTCTGGAGCCTCCTTGACGAGTATCTCAACCAGCTCAGGGTTGTTGGCGAAGTGGCCTCCACCCATTATGTCGAGGAAGTGTAGAACCGGGCTGTCGTCGGGGCCGAGGGCGGCCTGGATTCCGCCTTGGCTCATCTTGGAGTTCGAGTCTCCAAGCCTCAGCTTCTGAACGAGGAGTATGCCCTCCTTGTCGATGTGCTCAGATGCTATGAGGGCTGCGCTCAGCCCGGCGCCTCCGGCCCCTATGATGAGGATGTCGACGTCGTAGTCGATCTCTGAGAGGTCTATCATATCTGGGGTGATGAGGGGGTGAGCCTCAAGGATGTCGGCCACCTCATGGGGAACCATCATCCCCTTGCTGGGGCCTATCCTCAGGGGGCGCTTAGCTCCCTCCTTATAGTCTGGATGCCACTCCCTGAGGATGCGCTCCCTCTCCTCCTCGGACATTCGGGGATAGGTCTTCCCTATCCTCTCATCTCGGGTCTCCTCAACCATCCTTAGGGAATCCCACATCTCCTCTGGATATCCTGGATACTCCTCCATAGGCATCACACCCTTATCTCCCTACTCTCATAACGCTTCCTCAGCTCCTCGGGTGGCAGCCTCTTCAGCTGCTCAAGCTCCTCGTCGAACTTCCCCTCCTCGACCTCGGCGACTCGCTTCTCCACCTCCTCTGAGAGGCCGAGGATATACTTCGAGTATAGCCTCCTCGCCAGCTGAGCCACCTGATAGGGGACGATCTCAGCTGGACATCTGATGGCGCAGAGGCCGCAGGCGATGCAGTCGAAGGAGAGCTCAACAACCTTCTCTATATCACCCCGTAGGGCAGCCTGAACATAGTCCATCACCATCAAGTCCTGGGGACACGCCTTAGTGCAGGTGTTGCAGCTTAGGCATCGGGTGATCTCTGGGAAATGCTCGACGAAGACGTTGGGCGTCGGCCTAATCTTCTCTATGTCATAGAGCTTCTTCTCAGCCGGTGTGAAGGGTATCTGGACGATGTACATGCCGTCCTCTACGACCTTCTGGCAGGCGAGGGCCGCCTGCAGCTTGTAGCTCCCCTTCACCCTATACAGCGTGGCGCAGGCTCCACAGAATCCCCCCCTGCAGCCGACGCCTCTGCGAAGCTGGTATCCGGCGTACTCCATCGCCTTCATGATGGTTAGCCCAGCTGGCACTCGGTGTTTCTTGCCCATCACATATATGGTGACCATCTTCCCCTCCTTCTCCATCGGCTTCACCTCCATAGACCCCTCTCCCTCAGGAGGGGCCTGGGATCGGGGTTGTTCTCCTCCAGGTGGGCCTCCTCCTCTAGGCCGAAGGCTAGGGCCATAAGCTGCGTGAAGTATAGGACGGGAATCCCCTTAAAGTCTCTGAAGAGTCTTCCGATGAGGCCCTGCCTATCGGCCATGTTGAACATGCAGAGGGGGCAGGAGAGCGCTATGAGGTCAGCCCCCATCTCGGAGGCCTGCCTCAAAATCTTATATGACAACTCGGCGGCCTCCTCCTTCATGAAGACGGTGTGATAGGCTCCACAACACCTGGATTTGAAGGGTATATCCACCACCTCAGCCCCCAAGGCCTCTAGGAGATTCTCCATGATCCTCGGCTCCTCTGGGTCGTCGACGCCAAAGCCCCTCGGCCTCAACAGTAGACACCCATAATATGGTGCAACTCTCAACTCCTCCAAGGGTCTCTCAACCCGTTCGGAGATCTTCCCCCATCCCAGCTCGCTTAGGAGCTCCAGTAGATGTATGACCTCAGCCTTCCCCCCGTAGGGTCTGTTCTCCTTCTCCATGATGGATTCGATGACCCTCCGCTTGTCGCTGTCATTCCTGTAGAGGTGGTTAGCCCGTTTGAGGGTGTTGTAGCACATGGCGCAGAGGGTGACAACCCTAGGCTCGTCGACGAGTCCAGCCTCAACGGCCTCCTCAACCCTCAATAGAACCCTAACGGGGGCGAGGTGATGCATCACATCATCCTTAGCGAGGGCGTGAACCGTCCCACAGCAGTTCCACCTGGGGAGCTCCACCAGCTCTATGCCGAGGGCCTTGGAGACGGCGAGGGCCGACTTCTCGAAGCTCTGGGCCGTCGTCTTCAGGGTGCATCCAGGGTAGTATGGAAGCCTCAGAGCCTCTCACCCCGTCAACTTCCTCTGGCAGCTCACCAGGGCGATCTGGGGGAGCTCCCTCAACTCCTCCGGTGGGAGAAGGTCGATGGAGACTCTATCATATTTACGCCTCAAGACCAGCTGTCTCAAGGCCTCCATCACGTTGGCGACATCGATACCCCTCGGACAGCGAACCTGACAGGTGAAGCAGGAGCTGCATATCCAGATCGTCTTTGAGTCCAGCACCTCCTCGACGCCGAGTTGAACCATCCTCATAACGGTGGAGGGGAGCAGATCCATCTCATCGGTTAGGGGGCATCCGGAGCTGCAGGCTCCACATTGGTAGCAGAGTCCTACATCCTCCCCGCTTAGCTCCTTAACCCGTTCACGGAAGGGTTTAAGCTTCTCGCCCAGCCGTAGGGTCTCCCCCGATCCCAGCGGCATTTTCTATATCACTCACTACGAGGCCAATATACGTCTTTCCCTAGAGTTTACCTCTTCTCTTCTCACCAATCGACTAGATATTTAACTCATGATGGGAGAACTCTAATAGTTGTTGCCGAGTTATTTAAGGAGGTGCCATCGATGAGATATCATCTATCGACGCCGATCCCAGAGGAGGAGATTAGAAGGCTGAGGGTTGGAGATATCCTATACATCGATGGGATGATGGTTACAGCGCGGGATGAGGCCCATAAGAAGGCCCTGGAACTCCATGAGCGGGGTGAGAAGCCCCCAATAGATTTCAGGGGACTAGCCATCTTCCACTGCGGCCCAATAGTGAAGAGGAAGGGCGACAGGTGGAGGGTGGTCGCCGCTGGTCCTACGACCTCGATGAGGATGGAGATATTCGAAGATCGCTTCATAGAGGTCTATAGACCGGCGGTCATCATCGGAAAGGGAGGTATGGGGGAGAGAACCTCCAAAGCCTGTCAGAGATATGGATGCGTCTACGCAGCCTTCACGGGGGGAGCAGCCCTATTGGCTGCTGAGAGGATCAAGGCCGTTAGAGATGTCTATTGGCTGGAGGAGCTGGGCATGCCTGAATGCCTCTGGGTCTTCGAGGTTGAGGGCTTCGGCCCCCTCATCGTCACCATCGACACTCACGGGGGAAACCTCACCGAGGAGGTGAAGCAGAAGGTGTGGGAACGCTTCGAGAGTCTAAAGGCGTCACTGAGGTGAGATCCATGGAGCTGGAGAGGGTTGTTCTGGAGACCGCAGTCGAGCTCCTCCGTAGGGCCTCGACGCAGCTCCCAAAGCCCTACATAGAGGCTATGAGGAAGGCCCTGGAGGAGATGGAGGGGGAGATCGGGAAGGCTCAGCTCGGCAACATACTGGAGGATGCCAGGCTGGCCGCTGAGGGTTCGCTTCCAATCTGCCAGGACACGGGCATCGTCGCCTTCCTCATCGAGTTGGGCGACGATTTCCCGATAAGGTCGAGGCTTAAAGACATCCTCATTGAGGCGACGAGGAGGGCCACCGAGGAGATTCCCCTTAGGCCGAACGCCGTCGACCTCTTCGAGGGGAACACCGGAGACAACGTCGGCCTCCAGGGGCATGTCCCCATCCTATACATAGACCTCGTGGAGGGCGATGAGCTAAGGTTGACGGCCATGCCTAAGGGTGGGGGGAGCAGCAACGTCGCCGCGCATAGGATGCTGAAGCCAGGCGTAGGCCTAAGAGGCGTGAAGGAGTTCGTCCTCGAAGCCGTGGCCACAGCCGGATCGCTGGGCTGCCCACCCTACTTCGTAGGTGTAGGCATAGGAGGGGGAGAAGACCTATGCATGCTACTGGCGAAGAAGGCTCTACTTAGACCCTTCGGTGAGAGGCATCCAGACCCGAGGATCGCCGAGATGGAGAGAGAGCTGCTGGAGAAGATCAATCAGCTCGGCATAGGGGTCATGGGCCTCGGCGAGGGCCCCACAGCCTTAGACGTCCACATCGAGATCGCGGCAAGGCATCCGGCGTCGCTGCCAGTCGGCGTAGTCCTAAGCTGCTGGGCGCTGAGGCATGCGACAGCTGTGATAAGGGCTGATGGAACCGTCGTCTGGGAGCCTCAGCGGTGATCCGATGCCCATAAGGGTGAGGGTTCTCCTCCTCGGAACCTTCAGGGAGGCCTCAGGGAGGGGGGAGGTAGAGCTTAGGCTGTCAACTCCAAAGGCGACCGTCGCGGATGTGGTGGGGGAGCTCGTCAGGGCGATGGGTGAGAGGCTTAGGAGGGAGCTTATAGACCCCCTATCTGGGACGCCTCTACCTACAGCCCTCATACTCCTAAATGGGGTGGAGATCAACAACCTCGAAGGCCTCGAAACCGAGATACTCGACGGAGACACCCTCACCCTACTACCCGTCGTCCACGGAGGATAGAGGGAGGGGGCCTCACCAGGGGAGGCTTAGAGGAGCTCCGAATCCATGGGGGAGCCTCCGAAACCGCCAAAATCCCCAAAATTTCACCTCCTTGTTCACGCCATGCATAGGCAGGGGTGAGGCTGATTTATATCTAAGCGGAGAGATACCAGAGCGGGTTGGATAGGAAGCCTCCCCTCTGCACCCTCTGCGGGTCGAGACCCTCCATCTACCATAGACGCTACTCCGGTGAGCGGCTCTGCGCCAGATGCTTCATCAAGACGATTAGAGAGCGGGTTGAGCGGACGATAGCGAGATTCAAGATGTTCGAATACAACAGCCGGATAGCCGTAGCAGTCTCAGGGGGGAAGGACAGCCTAAACCTGCTCCACCTCCTACATGAGATCGAGGAGAAGTTCCCAAAGGCCGAGCTGATAGCCATCTCCATCGATGAGGGCATAGAGGGCTATAGGGATGAAGCCTTAAGATTCGCATCGGAGGCCTGCCGGAGGCTGGGCGTAGAGCATCACATAACATCCTTCAAAGAACTCTACGGCTTCACCCTCGATGAGATAGCTGAGAGACATATCGGAGAGGTCACCACCTGCACCTACTGCGGCGTCCTACGGCGTAGAGCATTAAACACCGCTGCCCGAGAGGTAGAGGCGGATCGATTGGCGACGGCTCACAACCTCGACGACATGGCTCAGACGGCTCTACTAAACCTCCTACGGGGAGACTTGAGGAGGATGAGGTTGATGCATCCAGCCGGCTTCAGCCTTGAGGGGTTTGTGAGGAGGGTTAAGCCCTATTGCGAGGTTCCCGAGCGGGAGTCGACGCTGTTGGCATATATCAGGGGCCTAGGCTTCCAGACAAAGCCCTGCCCCTACGCGGAGGAGGCGATGAGAAGTGACATAAGGAGATTCCTCAACTATATGGAGGCTCGTAGGCCTGGAACCAAGTTCATAGTCTACCGGACGGCCCTTCGGATCATAGAATCCCTCGGAGCCGTGGAAGAGTCTGTGGGAGGAGTCTGTAAGCTCTGCGGCGAGCCTACGACGGGTGAGATCTGCCGAGTCTGTCAGCTTCTCGGGGAGTTGGAGAAACGTTAGGTTTTAATTTAAGGAGTAATGATATAAACCTACCTTATTTGTCTCCTCAAGGTTGAAGGTTAAAGGGGGTTTTGCGATATGGGGAAGATTAGGGTAGCTATAGCTGGTCTGGGAAACTGCGCCTCAGCCCTAATACAGGGGGTGGAGTTCTACAAGGATTGGGAAGGCGACTCAATACCAGGGTTGATGCACATAAACTTCGGAGGCTACAGGGTCGGCGACATCGAGTTCGTGGCGGCCTTCGACGTCAATAGCCTCAAGATCGGGAAGGACATCGCCGAGGCCATCTTCGTTGAGCCGAACTGCTGCGCCAAGATATGCGATGTACCCCCGATGGGTGTGAAGGTGCTTCCAGGCCCCATCTCCGACGGCGTCGCCCCCCACATGTTCGAGGCCTTCCACGTAGATAGGAATCTGAAGCCCGTCGACGTCGCGGAGGTTTTGAGGGAGAGTAGGGCTGACATGTTGATCAACTATCTCCCCGTCGGAAGCTATGAGGGGACACGGCTCTACGCTGAGGCAGCCCTAGAAGCCGGATGCGCCTTCATAAACTGCATACCCGAGTTTATCGCCTCTGATGAGGCTTGGGCTAAGAGATTCGAGGAGGCTGGGCTGCCGATCGCCGGCGACGACATAAAGAGTCAGGTTGGCGCCACTATCCTCCACAGGGTGCTGGCGGAGCTATTCCATGATAGGGGCGTCCACATCGATGCGATGTATCAGCTCAACATCGGTGGGAACACCGACTTCCTCAACATGACCGTGGAGGAGCGACTTAAGACGAAGAGGGTGAGTAAGACTGAGGCTGTGAAGTGCCTACTGCCCTACGATGTTCCAACCCGTATAGGGCCATCGGACTACGTCCCCTTCCTGGAGGATAAGAAGATATGCTTCATACGCATCGACGGCCACGGCTTCGGGAACCTCCCCATAAGGCTGGATGCGAAGCTGGTGGTGAACGACTCGCCTAACAGCGCTGGAGTCGTCATCGACGTCATAAGGGCCGTGAAGATCGCCCTGGATCGAGGTATTGCGGGGCCTCTCATCAGTATATCAGCCTACGCCTTCAAGCATCCTCCAGTTCAGGTGAGCGACAAGATCGCTAGGATGTGGGTTGAGGAATTCATAGAGGGAAAAAGGGAGCGATAACCTTAGAGCTCCACCCTTATGTTGAGCCTCTGAATCAGCTCTTTATACCTATTCCTTATGGTGACCTCGGTGACGTGCGCTCCCTTAGCTATCTCGCCCTGGGTTCTACGCTCATCGGTTAGGAGGCTCGCTATATAGGTGGCTGCGGCGGCTATCCCCGCGGGGCCTCTACCGCAGGTTAGCCTAAGCTCTATGGCTCGTTTCAGGATTCTCATCGCTATCTCCTCGGCGTCGCCTGAGAGGGAGAGCTGGCTGATGAACTTCGACACATAGCTCTTCGGGTCGACGGGTGGAACCTTGACGCTTAGCTTCCGGAGTAGGAACCTGTAGTTTCGACCCCCCTCCTTCTTCGATATGTGGGCTGCCCTCGCCACCTCCTCCAAGGTGCGGACGACGTTGCACTGTCGGCAGGCCATGTAGATGGAGGCGGCGGCCACCCCCTGGATCGATCTCCCCCTTATGAGGCGCTGCTTCACTATACGTCGATACAGCACCGAGGCGGTCTCCAGGACGTTCTTTGGGAGATTCAGCTTATATGCGACCTTCGTCAGCTCTGAGAGGGCGTAGGCGAGGTTCCTCTCCGTCGCCCCCGAGACCTTCGACCTTCGATGCCACTTCCTCAACCGATAAACCTTCGCCTTCTCAACGGGCTTCAGCTTCCGTCCATAGATGTCCCTGTCATGCCAGTCGATGATAGTTGAGAGACCCTTATCATGGATTGTCCACGTCAATGGAGCTCCAACTCGGGTTCTCCGCTCCCTCTGCTCCTCGTCGAAGGCTCTCCACTCAGGCCCCTGATCGAATAGTGAGGTGGAGATGACGTATCCACAGTTGGCGCAGACGATCTCCCCAACCTCATAATCTCTGATCAGCTCGGTGCTCCCGCACTCGGAGCAGACTAGGATTCGCTCCCTCTCCTCCCTCCTGGTCAAGGATTCACCTCCCTAAGATGTAGAGCGGCTCATCAACATATCTCTCGGGGTTCTCAATCGTCGGCCTCACAGCTATATAGGGGCTTGAAACCGGCCCGAAGAGGTCGTAGACGAAGCCGATCCTACGCCCCTCCCTGTCGAGGACCGGAGTCCCTATCCTGGCTTTATGCTCAGCCTTCATTATCAGGTTTCCACTGCTCCTCGATATGTGGGAGGGGACTCCGATCCTGATCTTCCTCCTCATAGAACCCCTCTGAAACTATGATAGCTATCATACTCTCCTTTATTAATCTTCTTTATATCCTCCTCTTCCTCCTTAAGCTCCTAATAGTCTCGGCCAGCTCCCTCAAAAGCCTCGTTTTAGGCCTATCCTTATCGACGAGAACCATCCCCGTCCTCCTCCATGGCATCCTCGGATAAGCTGCGTCGGCTTTTAACTCGGGGTTTAAACCTAGGGTGGAGGCCGCTAGGTAGACCTCTTCAGCCTTCACATCCCTCAGAGCCAGCCTTAAGGGGATTCTACGCCCAAGGCTTCTAGGATAGGATGCGTCGAGGTAGATAGGCCAGACGACGAGCCTCCCCCTAAGCCTCATAGACCTCGCCGACTACTCCTCGATGGGGATGGCGTTCAAAACACCGTTCTGCCCGGGTCTGGATATGATCTTGGCTAAACCCCTCTCGGTTCTCACGATGGTTCCCTTGGTGATGATGCCCCTCCTATCCCAGTCGACGTTCGCAGGGTTCTTAACGACGGAGAGTATCCTCACCCGCTCCGTCTTCCCAGTCTTTGGATCCGAGAGATTCACCCATCGATCAGAGACGAGCTTAACCTTTAGGCCGCCGCCCTTCGTCCTCTCCAGCTTCCTCTCAGGCTCTCCAAGCTGGGTCTCAACGGGGAAACGGCCGGCCTCATATTTACGCCTCTTCCTATACGCCTTCTTCCGTCCGCCGGTTCTCTTCCTCTTCGTCAGGTCGTCATGCCACACCAAGTGGTGAACCCCTCTCCACTCCCATCCTCCACGCGAGATATAAAAGGCGTGCGGTCAGAGAATACTGAGCCGCGATGGAGGGTGGGGAGATCATCAGGCTGAGCCATGGAGCCGGCGGAGCCTACATGGATGAACTCATCAGACGGCTCTTCCTAGAGGGGTTCAGGCTTAGGAAGGCCCTCGACGGCGTGGGCTTAGACGCCCTCGACGATGGGGCGTCTCTGAGGGTGGGCGACAGGGAAGTCGTCGTCTCCATCGACGGCCACACGGTAGACCCCATCTTCTTCCCAGGAGGCGATCTGGGTAGATTAGCCATCTCGGGGGCCGTCAACGACGTCGCCGTCATGGGTGCCAGACCCGTCGCCATACTCGACGCCATCATCGTGGAGGAGGGATACAGCATGGAGAAGTTGAGGAGGCTGGTGAGATCGATGAATGAGACCGCCCAGGAGGCTGGGGTGGCCATCATAAGCGGAGACTTCAAGGTTATGCCCCGAGGCCACCTGGATAGAGTTGTGATCACCACCTGCTCCATAGGCCTCCTAGAGGCTGGGAGACGCATCCTCGACAGCGGCGCGAGACCTGGAGATAAGGTCATCATCACAGGCCCAATAGGGGATCACGGCATCGCCTTGATGTCGGCCCGGGAGGGCCTAGAGTTCGAGACGGAGCTGAGATCCGATGTGGCCCCCATATGGTGCGTCGTCGAGGCCGCCCTGAAGGCGGGGGAGGTGAGGGCGATGAAGGATCCAACAAGGGGAGGCCTCTCAGCGGCTTTAAACACCATAGCGGAGAAATCCGGCGTTAGCATCTGGATCGACGAGGATCGAGTTCCCATTAGAGAGGAGGTGAGAGCTGCCTCCGAGATGCTCGGCCTCGACCCCTACGAGGTGACCTGCGAGGGGAGGGCTATCATCATCGTCAGCCCCGAGACAGCTGACGACGTCGTCAGGGCCGTGCGGAGAACCAGGTATGGGGAAGGGGCTGAGATAATCGGCGAGGTTAGGGGTGAGAGACCTGGATATGTGCTGCTGAGAACGATGGTTGGAGGGACAAGGGTTTTGAGGAAACCCCTTGGAGAGCCTATACCAAGGGTCTGCTAAACTGGAATGACATGGCTGTCAGAGAGGCCTACACCCAACCCTATTAGACTTCAAGCCCTCATCTATGCGTCTAATCCTCATCTCGTTGAAGAGCATCCTGAGTTGAAGCTTGATCTTAGCCGGATTCTGGCTGAAGCCGAAGTAGTCAGCGAAGTAGGGGGTTGTCCTAACTATGATCCTCCCATCCTCATTCCGCTCCCTTATGATGAGACCCCTCTCCTCCAGCAGCCTGAGATGCGTGTAGGCGTGTCTACCCCTCTCGGCGATGATGGCCTTCTGCTCTATGGGTTGATGATAGGCTATGTAGGATAGCGTCTTCAGAGGCCCCTGGGTGAGCAGCGGCCTACGGGCTAGGCGTCTCACTAGGCTCTCAAACTCGCCTTTGAGCTTCATAACGGCTCTCCCATCGGGTAGAACCCTTATCTCCAGGGCGCTACCCCGATCCTCGTATCTCCTCCTCAACTCCTCTAGGAGTCTTAGGACAACCCTATCCGATGTGGTTTTGATGAGGCGTTTAAGCCTCTTAAGCTCCACGGGTCTACCAGCGGAGTAGAGAGCGGCCTCGATAAGCGACAATCGATCGCGTCTACCCGCCATCGCCGTCCCTCCTCAAGTAGATGTATATCTCACCCTCCTCCTCATCCTGCCTTAAGTCTAGTTTCCCCCTCTGAGCCAATAATAGGAGCATGAGGAAAACCCTCACGGCGTCTCCCCACGGCTCGTTAACGATGGAGGAGAAGGTGAGGGTCTCCACCCCCAGAGACCTCAACCACTCCAAGAACTCCTCAGAGCGCTCCTCAATCTCGATGAGATATAATTCGATCTGTGAAGGCTCCAATGGGGGTGGGAGAAGCGGCTTTTGCGGTCTATGAACCCTCTCCTCCAGCGCCCTCTCCAAGGCTTCCAATAGGTCTCTGATCGTCGTGGTGGTGTATTCGAATCTGAAGGGAAGCTCCAACGGCGGCGGGAGATAGAATTCCTCATCCTCACCGCTTCTCTGTGCCTTAGGCGGCTCCTCCATCTTCAGCAGGAGCTCCGCCTTCTTCAGATAGATCAGCGCTGAGGTGTTGATCGCTATGCCGGCAGCCCTGAAGTCTATTCCGACCTTGAACATCTCCTCGAGGAGGGTTGTGAGGAGGAAGGTGAGGTCTATCTCCCAGGGTGAAACCCGTTTCAGCTTGGACTCCGCGAAGAGTATCTCCCACGGCGGCCTCAGATAGAAGGGCTTCTCACTTTTCAAGCCCTCACCTCCATCCTGGGCAGAGAGAGCACCCTGCTCCTGCCGTTTTGGTTGAAGACTCCATAGACCTTGTCAGCCGCCCTCACCATCACATCCTTGAGGCTGATGACGATGAACTGGGACTCCTCGGCATTCTCCCTCAACACCTCAGCCAATCTTATGGCGTTCGCCTCGTCGAGGTGGGCGTCGATCTCATCGAGGAGATAGAAGGGGGCTTTGAGGAAGCGCTGTATCGCGAGGAGATATGCGATGGCGGCGACGGAGCGCTCACCTCCACTGGCTCCACGGGCAAGCCTCATGGATCTACCTGGGAACTGGATGTAGAGGTCTATGCCCCCTGAGAAGGGGTCTTCAGGCTTCTGGAGCTCTAGTCTCCCGTCGCCTCCATCGGTTAGCTTCGAGAAGATGGCGGAGAAGTTCTCGCAGAGTTCATTGAAGGCCTCCATGAAATGGCTGAGCTTCTCCCGTTCTATCTCCTCTATGAATCTGATTATGGAGGCCTTCTCCTCCTCCAACTCGTTGATCCTGATGCTTAGCTGCTTATAGTTCTCCACCACCGCCTTATACTGCTCCTCAGCCAGCTCGTTTATGCCTTTAATGGAGGACTTCTCCTCTCTAACAAGTCTCAGGGCCTCCTCGACCTCCTCCATGTTTACGCCCTCGATGGGTAGGCCTCCTGGATAGCCGAGGCCTTCAAGCTCCTCGAATCGCCGCTCCATATGGAGAGTCAACCTCTGAATCTCCATCTCAAGCCTCATCCTCTCCTCTTTCAGCCTTGATATCCGACCCTCCAGACGTCTCCTCTCAGCATCGAGTTTCGCCATCTCTCTCCTCTGCTCCTCGATCGTCTCCCTGATCGATCTTAGGGCTTCCATGATCTCGGTCTTCTCCCCCTCCAGATGCTCGATCTCTCCGCTGAGCCTTTCGATCTCAGCCCTTATCTCCGCCCTTCGCTCCCCTATGGAGTTCAGCTCCTCCCTAAGCCTCTCCATCTCCCTCTCCAGGTCTCCGATCCTCCTCCTCAGCACCCCCTCTATGACGTTCTCCGTCGTCTTCATCTCCGCCCTGATGTCGTTCAGCCTTCCCCTCAGCTCCGATAGTTGGCTGATCACCTTGTAGAGCTCCCCCTCCCTCTTAGTCAGCTCCGACGGCGTTAGATGGGTCAACTCCTCTATCTCGCCTCGCCTCTTCTCGATCTCGCTCTCAATCCTCGCTCTACGCTCCATAAGGGTCTCTATGAGGGCCTTCTCCTTCCTCAGCTCCTCCTCCAGCCTTCCGATGTCGTCCTCCACCATCCTCAGATTTCTCTCCGCCCTGTTGTAGCCTCCTAATACCTCCTCCCGCTCCCGCTCAACCCGCTCTATACTGCGTCTAATCTCGTCGACGGCCTCGTTAAGCCTTCTCAGCTTCCCCCCTGAGCCTTGTAGACTCTTTAGACCCCTGTCGATCCTACCCTTGAGCTTCCTCACATCTCTTGAAAGCCTCTCAATCTCCTCCCTCCTCGGTATTAGGCTCAGCATCTCCCTCCAGGGCTGATAGTGCCCCCCCTTCAGGGCGCCCTCAGCCTCAAAGACGTCTCCATCGAGGGTGACGGCCCTATAGCCCTCGCCGACAACCCTCAGGGCTGCCTCCTCGTCCTCAACCAGAACCGTGTCGCCCCATACGTAGTGGACTGCTGGTGCGTAATGTTTATCGAACTTCATTATGTCCGGCATCAACCCGATTATGCCCCTACCCTTAGGCTCTGGAGGCCTCTCCGGAGGTGTGAGGGCGTTGAGGGGTAGGAATCTGGAGACGCCGAGCCTCGTCTTCTTCAGCCTCCTGATGCATTCGAGGGCTGTCTCTAGGTCTTCGACTACTATGGCTGTATGCCAGCCCCTTGATGAGGCCTCCACGGCCTTGGCGTATTTACGGCTGTATTTGACGAGTTTGATTAGGGGGCCGTGATAACCCTCTATGGCTCCGGCCTCCCCCATCTCTAGGATTCTCTCCCTCGCCCTCGCATCCGTCGACAGCTTCTCCCACAGCTCCCTCTGAGCCTTCCACCTTGAGACCTCGCTCTCAGCCTTCTTCAACAAGGCCCTGGCGTTCTTAACGCCTGATTTAAGGCTTCTATGCCTCTTGAGTCCCCGCTCAAGCTCCCTGAAGACTTCGAGGAGCCTCCGCTCCTCCTTCTCCTTAATCTGCTTATACTCCTCGATTCTCCTTCTCAGCGATTCTAGGGTTGACTTAAATCTCTCACGTCTCTCCCTCAGCCCCCTCAACCGCTCCTCCAGGCTCTCCACCCTTATGTTATGCCTCTCTATCTCGGCGTCTATCCCCCTAAGGCTATCCTCCATCTGGATTATGGAGTTTCTAAGCTCCTCCATCCTTCTCTGACCCTCTCTGAGGACCTCCCTCATCGATGAGACCTGCTCCTCCAGGCTTCTCCGTCTATCCTCAAGGCCTTCGATCTCCCCTGATAGCCTCTCCTCGGCCTCCCTAAGCCTTCGCAGCTTCTCCTCTGCCTCCGCTAGATTCCTCCTCGCCTCCTCCAGCTCTCCCCCCGCTTCTTCGAGCCGCCGCTCCAATTCGCCTCTCCTATGCTCAAGCTCCCTGAGCCTCCCCTCCAGGCTCTCTATTCTCGCCTTTCTCCCAGCCAGCTCCGACTCCAACAGTGGGAGTCGGGTTCCACCCCGCTCCTCCATCTCCCCCTTGAGGGTCTCAAGCTGGGTCTCAATTTCGCCTCGTCTCCTCTCCAGCTCCTCGACCTCAGCTCTTAAGCGTTCGATCTCCCCCTCGCCCCTCTCAACCCTCTCCCTCAGCTCTGAGAGACGCCTCTCAAGGGTTGAGACCTCGTGGGAAAGCTTCAGGGCCTTAAGCCTCGCCTCCTCCTCGCATAGGAATTGATATCGGATGGCATCGTTCCGCTGTCTCTCCAGGTCTAGAACCCGCTTCCTAACCTCATCGATCCTCGCCGACGCCACCTCGATCTTCCGCTCAGCCTCCCTCAACCTCTCCTGAGCCTTCGCCTTTCTCTCATCGTATTCCCTCAGTCCTATTAGATCCTCAAGGGCGGCCATCCTCTCCGCGGCCGTGAGATCGCTCAGCCGCGTCGCAGCGCCCTGGAGGACGATGTTGTAGCCGCTGGGATTTATTCCCGCCATATCCAGAAGGTCTAGGACGGCCCTCCTTGAGACCCTCCTCCCATCTATGAAGTAGCGGCTTCTCCCCTCTCGGTCTATCCTACGGCTGATCGTAACCGTATCCTTATCGACGGCTAAACCCCTATCGGTGTTATCCAGCGTGATGGAGACCTCTGCGACCCTAGCCTTCCCTCCCTCCACCACGCCGTCATAGATGAGCTCTGAGAGGTCTGAGACCCTCATACGCCTCGTGGCTAGCTCGCCGAAGACGAATTGAACCGCGTCGATGATATTGCTCTTCCCACCTCCATTCGGGCCGGTTATGACGTTGAGTCCCTTATGGAAGTTCAGCCTGACGGTGCCGCCGAAGGATTTGAAGTTCTTGATGACGAGTCGTTTGATATACACCATATCCGAACCCCATTCGACGACTAGTTTAACCTAGGGTCTTCTAACCCCCATCATTATAACACTTCCCTAAAGGATTCAAGCCTAAGGTTCGTCGTAAGCCGTATAACAGAAGTATTATAATGTATTATTGGGCTGGGCAAAGCCTTAGAAGATTGAAGCAGAGATTATTGATCGAATATGAGGCTTAAGAGATTTATGGAGGCGGTTAGGGAAGAGGGTTTTGACGCCTACCTCGTCTATGGCTCAGCCGATATCTACTACCTCACCTCCTCCACGGGCGGTGGAATACTCCTCATCGCCGATGGAGAGTCGACGCTCTACACGCCGAGGCTCAACTACCCCATGGCTGAGGAGCAGGTGAAGGTCTGTGAAGTCCAACCCTATAAGGGGGAGGGGGAACTCATGGAGCTCCTCCAAAAGAGGCTGAGAGATGCGGGGAATATCGGCTATAATACCCTCCCCCTATCCACCTATCAGAAGCTGAGGGGGAGGCTTGGAGGGGCGGAGCTTAGGGAGGCCTCTGAGCTTCTATGGAGGATGAGGAGGGTGAAGGATGAGGAGGAGCTTAAGCTGATGAGGAGGGCTGGAGAGCTGGCGGACATCGGGATGGAGGCCGCGAGGGAATCTCTCAGGCCAGGTGTGAGGGAGCATGAGGTGGCAGCGGAGATAGCCCATGCGATGATGCGGGAGGGAGCTGAGGGACTCGCCTTCCAACCCATCATCGCCTCAGGCCCGAGATCGGCGTATCCCCATGGAGGGGTCACCGATAGGAGGATTCGATGGGGGGAGCTGGTCGTCGTCGACATCGGAGCCATCTACAGGGAGTATAGGTCGGATATAACGAGAACCTTCATCGTCGGCGAGGCCTCTGAGAGGCAGAGGGAGATATACAGCGTCGTCTTAGAGGCCCATCTGAAGGCGATGGAGGCCATGAGGCCAGGCATCGAGACGAGGAGGATCGACGGCGTAGCGAGGGAGATCATCTCCAACGCTGGATACGGCGAGTATTTCATCCACTCCCTCGGACATGGCGTAGGGCTGGAGGTTCATGAACCCCCAAGGCTGAGCGAAGAGGGAGAAGACATCCTCGAGGCTGGAAACGTAGTCACCGATGAGCCAGGCATCTACATACCGGGATACGGCGGCGTGAGAATCGAGGATACGGTTCACATAACACCTTCGGGTGTGGAGAGGTTTACGAAATTCGAGAAGGAGCTTGATGCGGTGATCCTCTAATCTACCTACCGAATCTTCTTTGTCTCCTCTGATAGCTTCTAATAGCCCTATATAGGTCGATGTCCCTGAACTCGGGCCAGTAGACATCGAGGAAGAAGAGTTCGCTGTAGGCCGACTGCCAGAGGAGGAAGCCGCTGAGCCTGGCCTCACCGGAGGTTCTGATGATCAAATCCGGATCTGGCTGGGGTAGATGCGAGGTGTAGAGATGCTTCTCGAAGAGTTGTTCATCTATCTCCTCGGACTTCAACTCTCCACGCTCAACCCTCTCAGCGATCTTTCTGGCGGCATCGACGATCTCAGCTCGCCCACCATAGGCGATGGCGAGGTTCAGATAGAATCGGTCATAATCCTTCGTCTCCTCCTCAACCCTATGTATGAGCTTCTGCAGCCTATCTGGAAGTAGGTCGACTCGGCCTAAGACCCTCACCCTAACCTGCTTCTCATGTATCAACTTGGATTCGAGGAGCTCCGTGAGCTTCTCCTCTAGCAGCTTCATCAACTCCTCCACCTCCTCCCTCGGCCGGTTGAAGTTCTCGGTGGAGAAGCAGTAGAGGGTGACGGTCTCTATGCCGAGGTCTAGGCACCACTCTAGGAACTCCTTAGCCTTCTCGGCTCCAACCCTATGCCCCTCCCAGGGTTGGCGGCTCTTAGATGAGGCCCATCGACGATTCCCGTCGAGGATCACCCCTATATGTCGAGGCTTCTCCCCCGAGTTGATCTGATGTTTCAGCCAGCTCCTGTAGAGTCTATAGACTCCAAGGGTGGAGAGGAGGCCTCGGAGTAGGGGATCGATCCTCAACCTCATCAACCTTCAGAGGGATTCCTCTCAAACCCCCTTAAGGGCATCCATCTATAGAGGAATATGACGGTGAGTATAGTCGTCACAACGCCGACGAAGGAGATGAGAACCAGGGGAGACCAGAGAGTTAAAACCTTCTCAGGGCTGAGCAGAACCTTAGCCGACTCGACGGTGATGAAGCGAAGCCAGAAGAAAACCACCATCCCAGCGAGGTAATGCCTGATCTTAGGATCCTTCTGCATGTGGCAGGAGGCTGCTCCTCCGATGAGGGAGACGATGATACCCATTATCACGAAGTCCACAGCCCGCAGCATGAAGGCTCCTAGAAGAATCGGGGAGAGTTTAAGCCAGAAGGGGAAATTAGACCAGATGGGTGGGGCGCCCTCGGGGACATGCTGCATCGCCTTCGTCACCCCGAGGAATAGGCCAACGATGGTGAGGGTTGCCCCAGCACCCATGGAGGCGGTTGTTATCTGCTTCTCCGGTGGCGGAAGCTTCAACTTGATCATCGCCAACCGCTCGTCGAGGGCGAAGCCCTTAAGCAGTAGGGCCGCTCCGACGAGGAATGTTAGAACCATCCCAGCGTTCTCCAATTGATTGAAGAGGGTGAGGATGCCGAGGGCGATGAGCATAACGCCAGGCACGCCGAGGCTCAGCCTCGAATAACGGGGATCATTCACAAGAGTCTTAAGGTATCTGAAGAAGACGGCCCAGGTCTCCTCGAGGCGCTCACTATGCTTCACCACGACATGCTGTATGGAGGTTATCGGCACCCTAGACTGGATGAGGGGGATGATGGACTCATCTGAATAGCCGTCGGTGACTAGTATCACACTGTTAGCGGGGAAGCTTCTAAGGAGAGACTCCAACTCCTCAACGATGCGTCTATCAGCCTCCACGCCGCCCATGGGAGAGCCAGCGATGGTGGCCACCTCATACTCAGCCTCGGGATGAGATGAGGAGAGCCTATCTAGAAGCTTTACAGCCGCAAACATAGCGTTGGCGTCAGCCTCCTCCGGATCGGCGAGTGCTAGGGCCGCCGCAGCCTCAAGATTCCGCTCCCTCCCGAGGATCGGCGTCTCTATCCCAGCCTTCTTACCTATATCGTCATCCCTGTCGATGCAGAGGATCAGCGTCCTCTCCTTCATCCTCAAAACTATGGGGCGACGGTGATATTTATCAGTTCATAGTGATTCTCTAGCGTTATTATATCGTCTCCTGCAACCGCTGGAGAACTCATCCCTATTTCCATGGCTGGGATTGAGCTGAGGCTCTTCCCGCTCCCAAGCCTTGAAGCTGGTAGAGGCGAAACTGCGCATCATAAGGCCTATTCATAACCCCTCAGAGAGAGTTGAACATTGGTGTCCGACTTCATATAACTCAGTAGGATATCTTTTGACAGATTGAACATGAGTTTTGTCATCCACCTCGCGGAGTTCACGTTTACGCTGGACATGCTGATCATGACTGCCTCCGGATCCCTGGCGAGCTTGTCGAAATATTCTTTGAGGAAGTTGAGGACGCTGTCCACAAGTCTCAACGAGAGCCTCCTGAGGAATGGGTTTCTTATCGTGCTGAACAGTCTATCAGCTATATACTCCGAGAACCTGAGGCTGTGTAGCCAGCAGACCCTATATAGCTCCCATACTTCCTCCCTCAAGTCCGCTACGGAGGGGAAGGACTCGGACTCCACCCCAGTTCCGCCCATGGGTATCATCAACAACGGGAAGAGCCAGGCCTTGGCGTCCATGCTCCTAAGCTCGTCCACAAGCTCCATCGTTTTCACTATGTCGTCTGGAGTCTCGTCGGGGAAGCCCACTATCATTGTATAGCAGGGATACCAATAGTTGTCATTCATCACCTCTGTGGCCTCCAAGATTATACGCGGCCAGTCCTCAGGCTTCCAGGGGGCGGGCTTCCCACGCATATACTTGGCGATTATCCTCGGACTCCCAGACTCAAGACCGGCATCTATGAACACCGGCCTATGCTCGCTGAATCCTGAGAGCTCCGTTACTTCCTCCACGAGCTTCTCATCTTGGAGCACCGTCGAAGGGCAGACATGGGGAAACGTTCCATAGACGCCATGCTCCCTGGCTATTCTGAAGAGGCTTAGAACCGCGTCCCTGTTCACGCGTATACCCCTAGCTCCGTAGAGCAGTACGTCGTCGCTGACGAAGTCCACGCTCCCTCCCCCATACCGTAGGTTCACCTCCACCTCTCGTCTGATGAGGTCGAGGGGCATGCTCCTAAACCTCCATGTCGTCGGGGAGCAGAACTTACATCTCCTCGGGCATCCGCGTGTGACCTGGACTATCCTACCCCTTGCTGGGGCGACTATCGGAGTTATCTCATCCACGTCTGGCGATTCGCCGTGAACTCTCCTCGGAGGCTTGGAGCCTGATAGAATGTCCCTAACGAGCTCTGGGAAGGTCTTCTCGCCCTCGCCGTAGAATAGGGTGTCTATGCCAAGCCTCTCCTCAAGACCTTCTATCTGCCAGACTCCCTCTCCACCTGCGACCACCGTGAATCCATACTTAGCCTTAAGCCTCTTAACCAGCGACATCAGGCTTAGAAACTCAACTTTAGTGTAGGAATCCCCGCCCCCGAAGAGTATCCTGAGCGTGTAGGAGACGGGGGCCAGACCCATAGGGTCGAGCACGCTGACGCCGAGCACTTCTGTGTCCTCGGAGACGACGGATCCAAGTGCTTCAGGTGTCGTGATTATGACATCATCCTCTGAGAATTCCGAGTTGAGGAGGGCTGCCTCAAGCTTCCTCAAAGGGTATGGGGCGAAAACGGCTCTCCCCTCCTCATCTACTTCCATCGGGGGTGCTAAAAGCCTCGTGTATATAGGCCTCGGAACAAGCCTGTAGGGGACGCAGTGCCCGAAGCCGAGGGAGGGCGCATCGTTGTAGTCTGTCATCGTCGCCCTATCAGAGGTTAGAACAACCCTCCAACCCAACCTCTCATCCTCCAATTATGAGAACTTGGCTGAGAGATACCGGATTAGCGCCCTAAACGCCTTCCCGAATAGGAAGAAGCGGCGTTTCCTAAACGTCTCAATCATATAGCTTGGATTGAGGTAGAAGCTTAGGTAGGCCCTACTTAGCAGCATCCTCAGATCCTTCGGGGAGAGGCCTGGAAGCTTCATCACGGGTGTTAGTGTGTCGAACTTCGACCAATCCCTCGTTATCAGCCACCCCTCCCTTAAGGCCATGTCGAAGGCCTCCGTGCCTGGGTAGGGTGTGAATATCGTAAACTGGGCGAAGGTTGGCTTGAGTTTTTTTGCAAACTTTATCGTCTTCATTATGAGCTCCTTCGTCTCACCTGGTATTCCGAGTATGAATGTGGCCACGGTGTTGAGGCCCACCTCCTTCAGTATCTTGAAGGCCTTCAACACCTGGTCTATCGTTATCCCCTTCTTTATGAAGTCCAGCATCCGCTGTGTTGCTGACTCGACGCCTATGTATATGCTGTGGCATCCAGCTCTACTCAACGCCTTTGCAAGCCTCTTATTCATCGTATTCGCCCTGGATGAGCATCCCCATCCTATATCCAGACCACTCCGCACTATTCCTTCGGCTATGGCCTCAGCTCGCTTCATGTGGAGTGTGAAGGTATCGTCGAGGAACTCTATCTCCCTGACGCCATACTTATCGTGTAAGAGTCTCAGCTCATCCAGAACAGACTCGACGCTCCTAGCCCTCCAAATCTTGCCCATGAGCTTCGAGGATGAGCAGAATATGCATCTATATGGGCATCCACGACTTGTGAGTATCGTGCCGAAGCTGTGGTCTCCCATCTTGTACCTATCCATCGGAAGGAGATGGTAGGCTGGGAGAGGTATCGCATCTATGTTCTTTATAAACGGCCTGTCCTCACCCTCCTTTATCACCTCCCCATCCCTATACGTTATGCCCCTCACACCTCTCAGATCCCTACCTTTCTCCAGCCTCTCAGCTAACTCACGTATAGTGAACTCCCCTTCCCCCCTCACCACTATATCTAACGACGGACACTCCTCCAAAGACTCCCTAGCCGTGAAAGATACGTGGGGTCCACCTATCACCGTCTTGACGTTGGGAAGCTCCTGCTTTATCATTTCCACCACCTTATAAGCGTCGTAGATGGTTGGCGTGGCGGCGGATACGCCGACGAGATCTGGATCGAATGCCTTGGCCTCTCTAACCACATCTACGAAGTCGTACTCCATGGCCAGAGAGTCCACGATCTTGACTTCATGTCCATCCAGCTCGAGTGAAGAGGCGAGATATGCAAGGCCCATGGGCGGGCTCGTCGTCTCCAAGACTTCCCTTATCTTTGACGAAGAGGGTGGAAGGACTAGGAGAACCTTCATTAAGGGAGTTAAGAAATAACTTCCATATATTTTTTAAGGTTATTTTCTAAGATAGAAGCTTTCTTTTCCTTTTTCCTTGATTTGCCGTTAATTATATTCTCTTCTTAAAAAATGAGAGAAATAGCCTCCAATCCACTCTTAATAGCCTTAAAAATCTCCGCATACTTACAGGATTTACATCCTCCCTTATTCCATGCGTTCAGCAAGATTCCATCCGAGGGCGGATATGAGGATTCTTCGTGAAATGCTTGAAGAAGTCCCTCAACTCCGTCTTGGATTCCATCAACGTTCTTTAACTCTTAGAGAAGCCGATGATTAGATGTCGAGGTTCAAGGCCTTCTTCAAACCCTTATACCTGTTCCTAATAGTGACCTCCGTCACCCCTGCGGCGTCGGCGATCATCTTCTGAGTTCTCCGCTCGTTGTTGAGGACGCATGCGATGTATAGGGCTGCGGCGGCTAGGCCCATGGGATCCTTCCCCGCCGTCGTCTTCAGCTTCTCAGCTCTCCTCAATATGTCGATGGCCAGCCTCTGCGTCTTTTCACCCACGCCGACCTTCGCAGCGATCTTCGGCACCCTCAACTCGGCCTCTGGAACAGGCATCTGAAGCCCAAGCTCGCGGAGTAGAAGCCGGTAACACCGAGCGATCTCCTTCTTATCCATCGGACTCTGAGCAGCCACCTCCCTAAGGGTTCTGGGAGTCCGAGTCAATCTACAGGCTGCGTAGAGGGATGCCGCAGCTATGGCTGAGATGGAGCGTCCACGCACTAACCCCTTCTCCAAGGCCTTACGATATATTATGGCAGCCTTCTCCTTCACCGATGAGGGGATATGCAGCTTATCCGACAGCCTATCCAGCTCAGCCATCGCCTGGGCGAGGTTTCGATCTATGGAGCTGTGTATCCTCGACCTCATATGCCACTTCCTAAGCCTCAGCATCTGAAGCTTAGTCTTGAAGGGGATCTCCTTCCCCATGGCGTCACGGCCAACGCGGCCTATCATGGTTGTTAGACCCTTATCATGAACCGAGTAGGTCAGCGGAACTCCAACCCGGCTTCGAGCCTCCTTCTCACTCTGGGTGAAGGCCCTCCATTCAGGCCCCTCATCGATGAGGGACTCCCTTATCACGAGGCCGCAGGCTCCGCAGATAACCTCACCAGACTCCTCATCATGAATGAGATTTCTGCTGCCGCACTCGGGGCAGACATCCTCCCGCCCGGATCTCTCTCGCCTCATCCCCCTTCAACTACTATCCTTTGCTCCGCCGTCAAGTCTTCCTCATCTAAAATCAGAAGACCAATCACCCGGGGGCATTACACACCCCAAGTTTCTCATATATAAACTTTATGTTACCGACTTCCATAAATCAATCGAGCTAGCCTCGATCGCTGAGATTGAAGGGTTTACCTCCCTCAGCTATCTCCTCCGGTATCAGGGTTCTCCACCGCTCCATCCAGGAGAGGTCTCGCTCCTTATCCCTCAACTCGTCGGGGAGGAGCTCCGGCACCGACTCGACGGAGCTGCCGATCGGATACCATCGACCACACTTGGGGCAGTATAGTAAGCCGACCTCAACCTCGGTGAGGTTGAGGAATCGATATAGGCTGTCGATCTCCCCTGGAAACTCCCTCAGCAGCTCCTCTGGAGATTTGTCCAGGGAGTTGGTGAGGCGATCTAGGGCTTTGAGGGCCTCCTCTAGGAGTTTAATTGAAGCCTCACAGCCCGTTGAATCCGTGATGGCCTTTATGGCCTCGGGGCTTATGGTTCCATCGAGGAGCTGCTTAGCCAGCTGCCTATATCCAGCCTCATACTCCTCAACGGCGACTCCAGCCTTTGAGGAAAGTCTCTCCAACTCCTCCCGTGGGGTCTCCCACTTGAAGAACCAGGCCTTCAGGGGGTGATGCTTATCTATGGGGCAGGCGAGGAGATTTAGGAGCCAGGGCTTCATCACTTCTCACCCTTCAGCCTTCTCACAACCTCCTTAGCCCTGTCGAAGGTGATCCTACCTCCAGATGCGACAAGCTCCTCCACCGCCCTATCTATTAGATCTCCCTCAGCTCCAGCCATGATGACAAGATTCCTCGCGTGAAGTCTCATATGGCCGTATTGAATGCCCTCCTGAACCAGCGCCCTCAGGGCTCCGAGGTTCTGAGCCAGGCCGACGGAGACCATAACCTCTGCCAGCTCTCTGGCGGTTGAGACGCCGAGGATCTTCAGCGCCAATCGGGCCATGGGATGGGTCCTCGTGGCTCCACCGACGACGCCTACGGCGAGGGGAAGCTCCAACTCGCCTACGAGGTCTCCATCCTCGTTTTTCCACCATCTGCTCAGCGCCCTATATCTACCCGTCCTCGCGGCGTAGGCGTGAGCTCCAGCCTCTATGGCCCTGTGATCCTGAGCCGTGGCGAGGGCGACGGCGATGATCCCATTCATTATGCCCTTATTATGGGTCGCAGCCCTATAGGGGTCGGCGTCGGCGAAGGCCCAGGCCTTAACGATGTCGTCGACAACCTCCTCTCCGCCGATGAGATCCTTCCTCACCACCGCCTCAGCCCTGGCGATACGTCTATCGGCTAGATTCGAGATTATGCGGAGGAGAACTCTGCCCCCAGTCAGCTTCTCCACCAGGGGGGCGACGGCCTCACACATGGTGTTGACGGCGTTAGCCCCCATCGCATCTCGACAGTCGACGAGGAGATGGAGGATGAGCATCTCCCCCTTCTCCGTCTCCAGCCTCCTCAGCTCCAGGTCCTTAGCTCCCCCTCCCAGCTTGACCAGTATTGGATCCTGCTCATTCGCCAGCTCCAAGATGCGATCCTTCTCCCCCCTCACGGCCTCCATCGCCTCCTCCATATCTGGGATGTCGACGACCTGTATCTGCCCGATCATCACTGGGTCGGTGCAGCTTGCCTTGATGCCGTCACCCTCCCTCATCAATCTCGCCATATTGCTGGCGGCCGCCACCACTGAAGGCTCCTCCAAGACCATGGGAACCATGTAATCCCGACCGTTGATCCTGAAGTTGACGGCGACGGCGAAGGGATAGGCCATAAGGCCCAGGACGTTCTCTATCATCCTGTCAGCGACGTCGAGGCTTAAACCACCACCCGAGCGGAGGAGGCTGACATCTTCATCGGAGAGGCCTGCAAACTCCGAGACGAGGCGGATCCGCTCCTCCACAGGCTTCTTATAGAAGCCTGAGATACGGCTGCTGCGATCCTCCCGGGTCAACGTCATAACCCCCTAATGGAGTTCTGAGGCTTTAATGGTTATGGTGCTAGACATCGAAGGATGGGATGGGCTCCCTAGGCTTCAACTCGAATTCACAGTAGGGATCCCCGAGGGCTAGACATCTAGTCTCAACGGCGAGGAGATCCTGCTTAAGGATCTCCGATGCATATCCAGCGAGTATGCCCCTGATGTAATGGCTGAAGGGGTGATCTGCCTCCCCGCCCAGCTCACATTCTATACAGTGATAGACCCTAACCCGTAGATAGGGGGGATGCTCCCTGAATTCTAATATCTCGGGGATTCCATATCCCAGGGACTTGAAGAGTAATGCGCCGATAATGATTTTATCCTCTAGCTTTGAGACTTCGATCCTCTCCGCCAATTCGTTGACATACCTCGCCCTCTCAGCCCCCACGGCTCTACCGATGTGGTATAGCATAGCCTCACCCCCGCTGCCCAGATGCTCCCTGAAGTCGATTAGGAAACCCCTTAGAGCAGGCTCGGATAGGATGATGGCCCTATGAGGGCCAAGCATTATGGGGAAGGATACCTCATCAACTATGAAGCCGTCAAACCGAGGTTTGATCACCTCAACCCTCTCAACGAATTCCAGAGACCTAAGCTCCTCAGCGAGATCCTCAGGCCCTACATCCGACCCCGTGAAATCGATGAAGAAGATGCCTCCACCCCATTCACCCCGCCTAACCGTCCCCGTCGTCGAGAAATAGGTGATGTCAAGTCCCTTATCGGCGATGAGGGAGGCGATTGCGGCGATTATCCCAGGCTTGGAGAAGCCCTCAACCCTGAATCCATAGAGCCTACGACCCTGATAAACCATGAATCTTTCAACGCTAAAAGAATCCACCTTCTCACCAAGGGGAAGAGTAAAGACGGTTATTTAACATTATAGTACTACCTACATTGGCGATTAGAATACTCAGCTCAAATTATGAGGCTTGAGACCGTATCGGAGGCTCGCCATGCGTCCATTCGAGTTAGGTTATCGACCAGCTGTGATGGTTGGGAACCTAAAAGTTAAAATTGGGATGAGACATCGGTTATGGAGATTCAGGAGCTGTCTAGATGGTTGATAGGCGGTTGAAGCTTGTAACCGTTGGCGGAACCTTCGACCTATTACATAAGGGTCATCAGACACTCTTGGAGGAGGCTTTCAAGGTAGCCGATAGGGTTCTCATAGGGTTAACTACAGATGAATTTGCCAAGAAGCTCCACGACCACTATTTCGATCCCTTTGAGAAGCGATACTCAGCCCTCAAGAGGTTCTTGGAGGAGCGGGGATACAGCGACAGGGCTGAGATCATACCCATAAATGACCCCTATGGCCCGACTGTGGAAAACGGCGCGATCGAGGGCATCATCGTAAGTGAGGAGACGGAGCCTAGGGCGGATGAGATCAACAGGCTGAGAGTTGAGAGGGGTTTGAGACCCCTCCTAGTCTTCTGCATCAAGATGGTATTAGCGGAGGATGGGAAGCCCATCTCCAGCACCAGGATTAGGAGGGGGGAGATCGACAGATATGGCAGGGTCATCAGGCGGAGGCCTGAATAGATACGCTGAGAGGCTTAGGGAGCTGAAACCAAGACTCCACGACTTCCTTAAACGTCTTGTAGGCACCCCAAGCCTCTCAGGCCATGAGGGAGAGGTGGCCGAGATCATAGCTGGGGAGATGGAGGAGCTCGGCTATGAGGTTGAGGTCGATGAGATGGGGAACGTCATCGGCAGGCGGGGAGTTGGAGGCCGCCTAATACTCTTCGATGGACACATGGATCACGTCGAGCCAGGCTCCCCAGACCGCTGGAGTCATCCACCCTATGGGGCAGAGGTGGTCGACGGCGTCCTCTATGGCCGTGGAGCCGTCGATATGAAGGGGGGCCTCGCAGCCCTCATCTATGGATGCTCCATCCCCGACGTCGAGGCTGAGATCATCGTCTCGTGCGTCGTCCACGAGGAGACCGTGGAAGGCGTGGCAACCAAACACATCATAGAGGGCCTGGGTAGAAAGCCCTATGCAGCCGTCATCTGTGAGCCGAGCGACCTCAAGCTCAGCCTCGGACAACGGGGGAGATGCGTCCTCAGGGCTTCGACACGGGGTGTGACAAGCCACGCCAGCATGCCCGAGCTGGGGGTGAACGCCATCTATGAGATGATACCCCTCCTACAGAGGTTGAGGGAGCTAAGGCTTCCCAGGCATCCAATCCTCGGGGCTGGCTCAATAGCGGTTACAGATATCAGATGCAGCCCAGGCTCAGGGCCGATCATACCGGACCTATGCACCATCACCATAGATCGAAGACTCATACCAGGGGAGAAGCCTGAGGAGGTTGTGGAGGAGATTAGGGGGTTGACCCCAGGCGTTGAGGTGGAGCTCCTTGAGGAGGAGTTCACATGCTATACGGGCTATAGGATACGGGTTAGGGAATACTTCCCAGCCTGGATCACGCCTCGAGAGCACTGGCTGACGGAGGAGAGCCTGAAGGCCCTGAATGAGGCCCTTGGATGGAGACCTGAGACGACGGTTTGGAGATTCAGCACCGACGGCGTCGCCACAGCCGGCGAGCTTGGAATACCCAGCATAGGCTTCGGCCCTGGGGACCCATCCCTCGCCCACCAGCCCGACGAGCATATATCGCTGAGAGACGTTGAAGCCGCAGCCCTCGGCTTCACAGCCCTCGCCTATAGGTTGTCGAGGCTCTAACTTTCACCCATCCCTCCCCATTAGGGGTATCTGGGAAGATTTTTATCCCCTCCATCCGAGTTGCCCTCGGATTGCTCAAAGGCTATGCGGATCTCCCCCTCCACCATGGGAGGGCGCCGAGGTGGCTCTTCAACAGGATGGTTAAGTTAGCTGAGTGCATCGTCGCCATCATCGTCGACGAATACGGCGTCCACGAGCTTCTACGTAGGCTGTCAGATCCCTGGTTCTTCCAATCCCTAAGCTGTGTCCTCGGATACGATTGGCACTCAAGTGGGACGACGACGGTGACCTGCGCAGCCCTGAAGGAGGCCATAGACCCAGGGGAGATGGGGGTAGCCGTCGCAGGAGGCAAGGGCAGAGCATCGAGGAGAACCCCCGAGGAGATCGTGGTTCTCTCCCAGGTTTTGGGTCTCCCCAGCCATAGGGTTGAGGAGCTCCAATATGTCAGCAGGATGGCGGCTAAGGTGGATAACGCCCTAATCCAGGATGGCTACAGCCTCTACCACCACACCTTCATCTTCGATGAGCATGGACACTGGATCGTCATACAGCAGGGTATGAACGATGAGCTTGGAAACGCCAGGCGATACCACTGGCCCATGGAGCTTAGCAGCCTCATCGTCGAACCCCACAGCGCCATCCTCTGCGACACGAGGCTGAAGTCGGCGCTGGACATGACCTCTAAGAGGAGCGAGGGAAATCGAAGGGCCTGCGTCGACATCGTCAGGGAGGGGCCTAGGAGGCTGAGGAGGCTGATAGCTGAGGCACCTGGCCCCCAGACGACGCTGGAGAGGTGGATGGGCGGCGAGGCCCCGAGGCATCTGGTGATGCCGAGGAGCATAAACTGGGAGGCATTGAGGAGGGCCTATGAGTTTCAGCCCAGAGACTATGAGGAGCTCGTCTCCCTACGGGGTGTAGGCCCCTCTACGGTTAGGGGGCTGGCCCTGGTGGCGGAGCTGATCTACGGCGAGGAGGCGAGTTGGAGGGATCCCGTGAGGTATAGCTTCGCCTTCGGCGGGAAAGATGGCGTCCCCTTCCCCGTCGATAGGAGGGCGATGGATGAGGCAGTCCACATCCTTAGAAGCGGCATCAAGGAGGCGAGGCTGGGAAGGGAGGAGAAGCTCCGAGCCATAGAGAGGTTGAGGCGATGCGTCCCACCCTCCATGAGGGATAGGGTTAAGCCCTGAGAGCCTTCAGGACTACCTTCACGAAGTCCCCTGGGGAGACGCCTATGAGGATGGTTCCCCGCTCCTCGAAGAATTTTATGATCGCCTCCCTCACCGCCTCCGCCTCGGCTTCGACGCCGATGAGGTGGCGCTCCAACTCCTTCAGATCGGTCTCGGGGTGGAGGAAGAAGTCCCCAGTAAATTTGATGTCCCTAATCCGATTGGCCTCAGCCTCCACCCTCACCCTTATGAGCTTACCACCAGGAACCTTATACTCAGCCCTACTCAACCCCATCAGCCCCATAGCCTAGCGAGCTATAACGCCTCTTAACCTCCTCCATGCGACCACAGGTGAAGCGCCCCTCGGGGCAGTAGCCAAGTTGATAGCAGTAGGGGCCGGCCCTTCGGAAGAGTTGAGGCTCCACCCTTCGAACCTCCCTGAGCATCTCATCGGCCACCTCCCTGATCTCCCACTGAGCCCTGAGGCAGCATCGGAGGCCGAAGAAGTGGAGCAGCGATCGGCCGTCCATCGTCACCATTAGATGGGTCTCGGTGGCGTTAGGCAGCACGAATCTGGCATCCTCCCTCGGGACGCCGAGTTTGATCAGCTGTCTATACGCCTTGCTGGCCTCTTCTATTAGAGCATCGAAGATCTCACGTCTCCTCCCCTCGATGGTCTTAGGGATGACGACATACTCCTTCAGGCGTTCAACCTCTACGTATCTCTGGCTCTGCTGGGAGTAGGAGGCAACCCTATGCCTCACGAGTTGATGGCTGCAGACCCTGCTTATGCCCTCGACGGCGAAGATGTAGGCCAGGTGGCTTAGGAGCTCAGCGTCTGGTATCTCTCCCACCTCGTTGAGGAGATCCTTTGAGGGGATGTAGGCGAGGAGTTTCACCCTCATTTAGACTCCCCCCTCAATCTCCTATAGACTGTCGGCGCCACCTCCCTGATAGACTCCAGGAGATGCTCAGCCATGGGGTCTCTATGCCTCCTCACATATTCGATGACAGTTCTCAGGTTTGCGCTCAGAAGCCATCTCCCCTCCCCGATCCTGGATACGTGGAAGAATCGGTTTCTAAGCAGGAGTTCCAGGATGGCCTTCTCATCGGCCTCTAGGAGCCAGCATAGCCTGTTATGTTCGAAGACGCTTCCATGGTGGAATTCAAGCCTCTCAACGATCCTCCCAGCCCTCCTCGGCCCCCTCTTCAAGGCCTCATAGGCCTCTGAGGGTCTGCGGCCGGTGGTGGTGAGGATGGCCGCCGCTATTAGGGCTTCGATGTCTGGCGTTGAGGCGATGAGTCTAAGCCTCATACAGAGGCTTATCCCCCAGCCCCCTATTTAGGGTGTCCGCTCCCTATGATAGGCTGTATATCTCCTCAGCCACCTTCGAGCATAGCTCCGGCAGCCCCAGCTCCTCCTCCAGCTCCCTCACCACCTCCAGCTTCGCCTTGGTCGCAGGCTTGTCTGGGACGACGGTGCAGCCGTGAACGGCCTTAGCTGTGACCTCATAGGTTCCGATTCTCATGGCTATATGCTCTATCTCAACCTTATCCAAGCCTATGAGGGGTCTGAGAACCGGGAGTGAAGAGGCCTCGTCAAGGATGTAGAGGTTGTCTAGGGTCTGGGAGGCAACCTGTCCCAGGCTCTCGCCGGTGATTAGGCCCCTCGCCCCTATCGCCTCGGCGAAGGCTGAGGCCACCCTATACATCGACCTTTTACAGAGGAGGCATCTCAACCTGGGGATGGGGGACTCCACGATCCGCTTCATCACCTCGCCGAAGGGGGCTGCGTATAGCTCCGAGTCCTCTGGGATATATCGGCTCAACACCCTAAAGGCGTCCTTCACCCTCTCGACGTAATCCTCACCGACGTAGGGCCTCTGATCCATGAAGAGGGGATAGACCTCGACTCCACGCTTCATCATCATCCACATGGCGACTGGGCTGTCTATTCCGCCGCTTAGCAAGGAGACCAGCCGACCCTGAGTTCCATAGGGGAGGCCGCCGAAGCCCTCTATGACCTCGGTGTAGATGTAGGCATCCCCATCCCGAACCTCGATGTATAGGGTGACGGTGGGGTTGTCTAGATTAACGTGGACTCCCCTATGGCTTAGATGTTGTAGGACAGCATCTCCAACCTTGATGGCGACGTCGCTGGAGGTGTAGGGGTGTTCTCCCACCACCTTAGGTCTGACCGCGAAGGAGGCCCCGTCTTCAATCCTCTCCTCCGCCACCTTCACCGCGAGGTCGATTATGGATTCGAGTTCTGCGCTTGTTTTATAGGCTGGCATAGCTGAGACAACGCCGAAGACCTCGGCCACTGCCTCAGCCTCCTCCCGACCGGCATCCTCCACATATAGTCGGCCATATCCCCCATACACCCTATGCTCTCCGAGGCCCCTCCTCCTCAGCATGGAGGCTATCTGCCTCGCTAGAATCCTCTCCAACCTCCTCCTAACGGGTGGGCTTTTCAGAGATATCTCCCCATAGGCGACGAGCACCGTCCTCAAGATTCCCAGCAAACTCTCCTCAGCCCGATTTAAAGAAGTTGAGGTGGAAGCCTTTAAATGGAGTCAAATCACCCATAGATGTGGTGTAGCGTCTTGTCCATGTGGGATGAGTGGTTTAGGAGGTTTAGGAGACGCTTCTTCTTCCCAGACATAGAGAGGATGATAGAGGAGATGGAGCGCGAGATGGCTGAGGCCTTCAAGGAGATTGAGAGCTCCATACCCCGTGAGATGGTGAGGGAGTTCAGGCTTCCGGATGGCAGCATCAGACGTGAATACGGCCCCTTCGTCTATGGATACTCCATACGCATAGGGCCTGATGGTAAGCCCATCATAAGGGAGTTTGGAAACTTCAAGCCAGGATTCCCAGGTCTCAAGCCCCTCCACCTCACGGAGCAGAGGGAGCCCCTAGTCGACGTCCTGGAGGATGAGGATACGGTGAAGGTCATCGCGGAGCTGCCAGGGGTCGATAAGAAGGATATAAAGCTCTACGCCACCGAGAGAACCCTAACCATCGATGTCGACACGCCGACGAGAAAGTATTACAAGGAGCTGGAGCTACCGGCGAGGGTCGACGAATACTCAGCTAAGTCAACCTATAAGAACGGCGTCCTCGAGGTCGTGTTGAAGAAGAAGAGGGAGGGGCGCCGACCGAAGGGGACGCCGATTAAGATAGAGTGAAATCCGCTATAAGTGGCTGCCACTTATAGTTGAGAATTCTTTTTAGCGATCCAGTGGAAGATCATAGGGGCCGATGATGTGAAGGCATTTAGGCGAGCCATGAGCGATCAGAGTTAAACTGAGGCCCCAAGGTGAGAAATATAGAGATGTCGATGCGGATCCCCAGGACGCTTTATCACCTCCTCCGCTTCCTTCTAGATGCGGTCATCATCGGCGGAGTTGCCCTAGCAGCCTCCTATGGAGCCATACTCCTCATCGACGCCTATGGGAGTCAACCATTGATCATAGGGGTCTCTATGCTGCTGATAGGCATCCTACTCCTCTGGCTCGACGAGCAGCTTGCGAGGATGAGGTGACGGCTTCCACAGTCGCCCTGAAATTAATCACTCATGGGTGGTAACATTTATATCCGAAGTTGGCCTTCTCCCCCTTGAAGGGAGGATTGGGTAGAGGGGCTATAATAGGGCTGGACGGCGTTCCCCATGGACTCGTCGAGGACTTAGCTCATAGAGGCGTGATGCCGAACTTCAGGGAGCTCCTCGACGAGGGCGTCCTCAAACCCATGAGGTCTTCTATACCGGCGGTCTCAGCGGTCTCCTGGAGCTCCATGATGACTGGGGCCAATCCAGGTGTCCACGGCGTCTACGGCTACACGGAGTTCCTCCCAGGAACCTACGTCGTCGCGTATCACAGCTCAAGATGGCTGAAGGCTCAACCCTTCTGGAGGAGAGACCCATCGAAGAGATATGTCATCATAAACCTACCAGCCACCTATCCAGCTGGAGAGGTGAATGGGGTTCTCATCTCAGGCTTCGTCGCCCCAGACCTGGAGAGGGCCGTATATCCAAGGCAGCTCCTAGAGGAGCTCCGAGAGCTGAACTATAAGGTGGATGTGGACTATGTTAGGGCCTCATCCTCGCCGCTTCTCCTCTTCAAGGAGCTAGCTGAAACTCTGAAGACTAGAGTCGAGGTCTGCCGCAGACTCGTGGAGCGCCTCAAATGGGATGTCCTAGTCTTCGTCATCACCGGAACAGACCGGCTGGAGCACTTCCTCTGGGACGCCTATAGGGATGAGAGGCATGAGTGGCATGGGGAGTTCCTGGAATACTTCAGACATGTCGACGAGGCCATAGGTGAGATCATAAACCTTCTCGAGGAGGATGATGCGCTGATGATCATCTCGGATCACGGCATGGAGCATATCGAGGTCAACGTCAACCTCAATAGGCTGCTGGAGGATTGGGGCTACCTAAAGCTGGAAAACGATCCAAAGAGGTCTTACAACGCCATCAGACGTGGCACCAAGGCCTTCGCCCTCGACCCCTCACGCATATACCTCAACAGGGTTGGAAGATATCCAAGAGGCTCCGTTGAGAAGAGCGACGAGGAGAAGCTTCTAGGGGAGTTGACGGAGCTCCTCCAAGACTTCAAGTGGAGGGGGAGAAGGGTGATCAAGCGGGTTTATAGGCGGGAAGAACTCTATCACGGCGACGCTGTGGATAAGGCTCCAGACCTCGTTCTGGTTCCCGAGGAGGGCTTCAACCTCAGAGCTGGACTCTTCAGGGGGGAGGTCTTCGAGAGGGAGGAGGGGCTGAGCGGAAAGCACACGGAGTGGGATGCACTCCTCTACGTCAGAGGCGTCGAGGGGGACGCTGTGCCTGACAGCCCCTCAATAGAGGATGTCCTCCCCCTATTCCAGAGGCTTATGGAGGGTGAGCCGAGTGAAGCTTCATAACGCCCATAAAACCTGCTGGAACTGTCCAGCAGCCATATTGAAGGGAAACGTCGACTTCAGGGCCTGCGGCCAATCCCTAGAGGCCATAAGACAGAGAATAGAGCGTGAAGGACTCCTCATCGAATGCGCCAGACTCCCAGATCTAGGCCACTTCGAGCCTACCATAACCTTCGAGGAATGCCCAGAGTGGAGGCCGACGAAGTATGGATACCTCCTGGAGAACATGAGGGTGATGATCCTCGGCATCGACGGCTACCTAGGCTGGACGCTGGCCCTGAAGCTGGGAGCCCTCGGATGCGAGGTCAGCGGCGTAGACTGCTTCCTCAGACGTAAGATGGTTAGGGAGCTGGGAGCCGACAGCGTCGTGCCGATCTACCCAATGGAGGAGAGGTTGAAGGCTGCTAAGGAGGTTTTGGACATTGACATCAAATTCAGGAAGATCAACATCCTCGACAGGGAGAAGCTGGGGCAGTTCATGAGGGAGGTTCAGCCAGAGGCCATCGTCCACTACGGTGAGATTCCCAGCGCCCCCTACAGCATGATCGACTGCGACCACGCAATTCAGGTTCAGTATAATAACGTCATAGGAACCCTTGGACTGCTCTTCCTCATGAAGGAGATATGCCCAGAGGCATCGCTGATAAAGCTGGGAACCCTCGGCGAATACGGGGCGCCGCTGACGGGTAGACCCCTCTTCGAGGGCCTCTTCCCAGCCGACGCCATTCTCAGATGGAGGGGACGTGAATGGAGCCTCGGCGGCGAGTTGACGCCCCGAGACCCCGTCAGCTTCTACCACGTCAGCAAGGTTCAGGACACCTTCAACATCTACGAGGCCTGTAAATACTGGTGGCTTAGGTCTTACGACGTGATGCAGGGCGTCATCTATGGGGTTCACACGGATGAGGTGGCCGCAGATCCAAGGCTGAGAACACGACTCGACGTCGATGAGTGGTTTGGAACCGTTGTAAACCGCTTCGTCGCCCAGGCGATCCTCGGCATGCCCCTGACGGTCTATGGGGAGGGGGAGCAGATCAGGGGTTTCATAGCCCTCGAGGATGCGATGGAGTGTATGGTGAGGCTGATATCCTCCCCCCCAGAGCCAGGTCAGTACGATGTCGTAAACCAGGTCTCAGGGTTATATAAGGTGAGCGAGCTGGCTGAGACCGTCGCTAGGGTGGCAGCAGAGTTCGGATATGATGTGAAGATTCAGAGGGTTGAGAATCCGAGGGTTGAAGCCGACTACCACCCCTTCGAGGTCGTCTCGACGAAGCTGCCCAACGAGCTCGGCTTCACGCCGAAGGTGCCCCTCGAGGTGGAGATCAGACGTATGTTCGAGCTACTAACCCAGCCCCACATCGTGGAGAGGATCAAGAAGGTGGCTCACCTCATAAGGCCGAGAACTTGGTGGAGCGGCGAGAAGCGCGTCGTTGAGACCCTAGAGGTCTATAGGCCTGGGACGAGGAGGCGTAGAGGCTTTAAGCCTAAATTGATCACGGATAGAGAGAGGTTCCCAACGTCGAAGATGGAGGAGGTTGAGAGGGCCGTAGAGGCCCTGGGGGAGGGCGGGGATGGAGATAAGGGATAGAGACTTCCAGAGGGAGGTCTTGGAGTCGGAGCTGCCGGTCCTCGTGGAGTTCTGGGGATCCTGGTGTCCGCCATGCCAGAAGGAGAAGTATATCCTGGAGAAGCTGAGGGAGGAGTATAAGGATAGGATTAAGATCGTCACCATAAACGTCGATAGAAATCCGAGGGTGGCTTATAGGTATAGGATAAAGTGCGTCCCAACCTACATCATATTCCACAGGGGGGAAGCCATATACAGCGACATAGCTGCGAAATCCGAGGATCAGCTGAGGGAGATGATTGAGAAGGCCCTCGGGAAAATAGCCTAATCAGCTTTGAAAAAGCTCAAAAATTAGGGTTTATCTGATCTCCTCCAGCTTTCTGTCCACCGAGTCTAGCCCCAGCCTCTGGAGCTCCTCGGACTTTGGTATGCCCCGCTCATCCCAGCCGATAAGCTGATAGTATCGCTTCACCTCCTCCTCAACACGACCCTTCTCAGGCGCCATCCCCTTATACGGCCCCGTGGGGAGAGGCTCATAGAACCTCTCCGGATTCACATCGTCGAGCCAGGGTCTCCAGCGGACATCGGGCCCCCCTAGGAGTAGGGCGGCTCTCTGGATGTGGATGATGCGCCTCGCCTGCGTCGAATACCACTCCTCCGGATCCAGCTTCCAGCCCCTAACCGCGGTGAAGAAGTCCCAGAGGAGGTCGAAGACGCCTGGTGGATATATGTTGAACATGCAGTAGACCCCTGAGTCGTGGAGGATCGTCGTCAGCTCACTCCTCATGTGATCAATCGGGTTATAGGCGATGGAGGTGTGGTCTCCACCCTGAACCGAGCAGCAGTAGGAGTGGATCGCCGGATAATCCCTCTCGCTTCTAATGCCATGAGCACCTATCCCTATCCCCTTAGATACGACGGCGTATCTAAGGGCGTCTACGCCCTTCATCTCGCTGATCTTCAGTGCCGCTCTGTAGGTTCCCTCAGCCAATATGTCGCCTATACCCTCACGGCTGAGGATGAGGTTTAGGAGCTTGGCGAAGGCTTCGGCATCTCCCCACTCAAGTTTGAAGCCTAGATCCTCCTCGGTTAGGATGCCCCGCTGATAGAGCTCGGCTGTGAAGCCTAGGAGGTTGCCGGTCTGTATACCGCAGAAGCCAAGCTCGTCGACGAGGGAGGCGAGATAGACATTCGCCTCGGGGTCGAAGATCCCGAGGTTTGTCCCAAGATAGGCTTGAAGCTCATAGTCGGGGTTGTCGGTTATAGCCCCCTTATGGGGGCCAACCCTGATGGTGGCCACCTTGAGGCAGGAGGTTGGACATCCGAAGTCGGCCCAGTAGCGCTTAACCCACAGCCTCTGCTCAAACCTATCTACGCCATACTCCTTCCTGTCATGCCACTCATCCTGCCAGTTCCTAACCGGCTCAGAGCTTAGGGAGTAGCCGACGTCATAGCCTGCATAGCCCGTCCCCCACCTCCTGAAGAGATCGCTGGCGAAGCATAGCTGACACACCCTATCGATGAGTTCATACACCCTCTCCGGATCGGCGACCTCCGGGAGCGGCCCCGTCCCCTTCACGGCTATGGCCTTGAGATTCTTGGATCCCATGACGGCGCCGTATCCCCCATAGCCGGCGGCGTGGCTGTATTTCCCAACGACGGCGGCCACTCTGATCAGCTTCTCGCCAGCCGGCCCTATATGGATGACAGCTGGCTCCCGCCACTCCCTCCTCCTGGGATGCCTCCTCTCCAGCTCCTCCCTAACCTCCCTATTCAGCCTCCTCAGCAGCTCTATGGAGCCTAGGCCCCATAGATGGCTGGCATCTCTGACCTCGCAGCCATCATCGGTGATCAGCAGGTAGACCGGCTTCTCCGCCCTGCCGGTGATGATGAGGCCATCATAGCCTGCGCATCTAAGCTCCACTCCGAACTCTCCGCCTATTGTGGAGCCGACTATTCCATTGCTCTGGGGAGACTTACCTGAGACGCAGACTCTTCCACCTGGGAAGTATCCGGTGAGAGGGCCTGCGAAGACCGTTAGGATGTTCTCCTCCCCGAGGGGGTCAACCTCCTCCCAGTGGTCTCCAAGTCGATCCCAGAGAACCTTCGCCGCCAGCCCCCTCCCGCCGATGTAATCCCTTAGAACCTCCTCCGGATACTCCACCTCCCTCACATCGCCGGAGGAGAGGTCAACCTCCAGGAATTTACCCGCGTAACCCCTCAACTATATCACCTCCCTACCCTTCTCGCCGAAGAGGAGTATGGCCAGCTCCCTCGTCACCTCCTCAGGCCTCTTGGCATAGAGATCATAGGAGGCCGATGGCTCCCTCCTAGCGATGTATAGGCAGTTCCAACGCCCCTCCTGGCAGGCCTTGACGCACTGGGGGTCTCCGTCGCAGAGGTCGCAGATTAGGGCGTAGTTCTCCGTCGGATGGATGTGGGGAACCCTCCCAGGGCAGGCATCGACACAGGCTCCACATCCAGTGCACCTCTCCTTGTCGACAACCACCCGTTTAAGCTCCTCATCCACGGAGATGGCGCCGACGGGGCAGGCCTCAACGCAGGCGGGGTTGTCGCACTGAGCGCAGAGATGAGGCACCTCCAATCCTGGAACAAGCATGAACACCCTAATCCTGGAGGCCTCAGGCCATATACGGCCTTCATGGTGGAGGCTGCAGACGATCTCGCAGCGTCGACATCCACTGCACTTGGCGTAGTCCCTCATGATCCAGAAGGGTTTCTCCACGCTCAACCCTGATCGAATAAAGACCTCAATATTGAAGGGTATATAAAACCTAAGTGTTGGAATCCCCATTCA
>CALEIY010000007.1 GCA_937898665.1 Candidatus Bathyarchaeota archaeon
CATAAGGGGCCAAGGGTGAGGCTGCTCGCCTATTAAAGGGGAACGTGAGCTGGGTTTAGACCGTCGTGAGACAGGTCGGGTTCTATCTGCTGGGGGTGCTGGCCGTCTGAGGGGAAAGTGTCTCTAGTACGAGAGGAACGAGACGCTGGGGCCTCTGGTCTACCGGTTGTCCGACAGGGCAAAGCCGGGCAGCCACGCCCCCGCGGATAAGGGCTGAAAGCATCTAAGCCCGAAGCCGCTCCCGAAACGAGACGGCCGCTCCCACGCCCGGCGCCCAGCGACCGGGGTGGGACGAGGGCTCCCGTAGAAGACGGGTTTGATGGGGTCGGGGTGTAAGCGCCGAGGCCTTCGGGCCGAGGCGTTCAGCCCGCGGCTCCCAACCGCCCGAGATGTCAGCGCTCAATCCGGGTTCCACAGGAGAAATCGGAGGCCTATGCACGGCCTAAGCATCATCGATTTTTATGGGAAGAGGCTGACAACCTGGAAGAGCTCCACATCTATTAGGCCATAGTCCGTTATCCGGAGTTTAGGTATGACCGGCAGGGCTAGGAAGGAGAGCTTCATGAAGGGGCTTCTAAGCTCGCAGCCCAGCTTCTCAGCCTCCCTATGTAGATGCTCAACCCTCTCAGCCACCTCCTCCGCCTTCAGCGTCGACATGAGGCCTGCGACGGGAAGCGGCAGCTCGGCCTTCACCTCGCCCTTCTCCACGACGATGAGGCCGCCGTTCATCTCCCTTAGCCTATTGGCCGCTGTACAGATGTCCCTGTCGTCGACGCCTACTGCTATGAGGTTGTGGGAGTCGTGGGCCACGGTGGAGGCGATGGCTCCGGATTTCAGGCCGAAGCCCTTCACGAAGCCCCTGCCTATGCGTCCACTCCACCTATGACGCTCGAAGACGCAGACCTTCAATACATCATTCTCCACATCGGGTTTCACTACGCCCCCCTCAACGCTGAGGGTGTAGGTCAGGCTCTCGGTGTATATCTGATCCTCAATCACCCCGATGACCCTAACCTCAACCTCATCGCCTTCATGACGTATCTCGATTCGGTCAGGTGTGGCTGGGGGCATATTCATCGTCTTCCGCCTCGCCACCTCGGGTAGATCACCCCTAATCCCCGCGAGGTAGCGGCCCTCCCTGGCGGCGATCTCGCCGTCTAGGATGACGAGGCGGGCCTCGAAATCCCTGAGGTTGTTCACGACGACGAGGTCTGCCGACTTGCCTGGGGAGATTGCGCCTAGGTGTCTGAGGCCGAAATACTCGGCGGGATTTAGGGTGGCCATCCTCACCGCCTCTATGGGGTCTACACCCTCCTCCACGGCCCTCCTGAGACATCTATCCATGTGGCCGTCGGAGAGTATGTCATCCGCATGTATGTCATCTGAGACAAGCATCAGGCGTCTATAACCCCTCCTGGCGAGGGGTGCGAGAGCCTTGAGGTTTTTTGAGGCTGACCCCTCTCGGATCATGATCCACATACCCTGAGAGAGCTTCTCATAGGCCTCCTCAAGGGAGATGCACTCGTGATCCGACCCTATGCCGGTTGAGAGGTAGGCTGATAGCTCCGCGCCTCTCAGTCCTGGAGCGTGGCCGTCGATGACGGCGTCCCTAAAGGCCTTGAGCTTCGAGATGACAGCCTCATCGAGGCTGAGGACTCCTGGATAGTTCATCATCTCCCCGAGGCCGATGACTTCGGGGAGCCTCCTCAACTCCTGGAGCTCCTCGACGCCGAGCTCTGCACCCGAGGTTTCGAGATGGGTGGCGGGGACGCAGGAGGGAACCATCACATAGACCTTCAGCGGAGTCCTCCCGGCGTCCTCCACCATGAATCTGACGCCTTCGACGCCGAGGACATTAGCTATCTCGTGGGGGTCGATGACTATGCATCCAGTCCCCCTTGGGATGACGGCCTCGGCGAAGCGACTGGGGATGAGGAGGGAGCTCTCTACGTGGAGGTGGCCGTCGATGTAGGCGGGGAGGATGACGCCCTCAACCTCCAGCGTCTCCCTCGCCTTTAGGGGTTTGGAGCCGACGTAGGCGATTCGACCATTCTTAGCTGCGATGTAGGCCTCCTGAAGCTCACCTATGTAGACGTTGAGGAGCTCCCCGTGTAGCTGTAGGTCTGCTGGGACTTTACCCAGGGCGACCTCTATGAGCGACTCCATCGACATCGATTAGGGGTATGCCCAAGGGGCATTTAGGGTTTAGGAGGCTCGCAATCCATTTTAGAGGCTTTAGGGAAGTGTGAATGATCGTGATGGCTGAGACCCGATTCATCGCTCCAAGCTGGGATGACATCGAGAATATGGTCTCCAGGATCGCTGAGGAGGTTATGCGGAGAGGCTTTAGACCCGACCTCATCCTCGGCGTCTCCAGGGGAGGCATAATACCGGCGCTCCTCCTCTCAGATAGGTTGGAAGCACCCGTCGACATCATAGGTGTAAGATTCTACAAGGGGGTGGGAGACGTAGAGGAGAGGCCTCACATCATCCAAGACACCTCCCAGAAACTGGAGGGTAAGCGGATTCTCATCGTCGACGACGTCTCAGACACCGGCCACACCCTGAAACTGGTTAAGGGATACGTGGAGGAGCGGGGAGCTGAGGAAGTGATGGTCTGCACGCTCCACTATAAGCCCTGGGCGGTCTATAGGCCGGATTACTACGTGGAGGAGACCGAGGCCTGGATCATCTATCCCTGGGAGGTGGTGGAGACGCTGGAGTATCTCTCCACGAAGCTGAGGGAGAGGGGATTAACCCACAGAGAGATTCTGGAGGAGATGAGGAGGAGGGGGATACCAGAGGAGATATTGGAGATGCTCAAGGAGATGAAGGCTCCCTAACCCAGGGAGACGAGGAGGAAGATTGGGATATGGGAATCCAGGTAGGGTAAGGTTATTAGTTGAAAGGGCCATAGGATGTGGAGGGATTGTCTATGCCCCATCCCTACATTCCAAACAGCGTCGCTGAGATTAAGGAGAAGATGATGGAGGAGATGGGGATAAAATCCATCGACGACCTCTACGCCGACATACCGGCTGAGGTGAGATTTGAAAGAGAGTTGAATGTTCCAGGGCCTTACCCAGAGCAGGAGGTGAGGAGGAGAGTTGAAGCCCTATTGGGGCGAAACCAACGATTTCGATGCCCCCCCTTCCTCGGCGGAGGAGTCTGGCCGCACTACGTCCCAGCGGTCGTCGACGAGATCGTCAGCCGAGCGGAGTTCCTCACCAGCTACACCCCATATCAACCCGAGATAACGCAGGGGATGCTGCAAACCCTCTTCGAGTATCAAAGCCTCATCTGCGAGCTGACCGGAATGGAGGTAGCTAACTCATCGATGTATGACTGGGCCACAGCCCTGGGAGAGGCGGCCAGGATGGCTGGAAGACTGACGAGGCGAGACGCCATCCTCGTCCCCTACCTCATGAGTCCTAATAGATTGGCGGTTCTAAGAGCCTACACCGAACCTGTTGGGATGAGGGTTATCCAAGTCGATTATGACGAGGCGACGGGACTCATAGACCTGGAGGATCTGAAGGAGAAGACCAACAGCGAGACCGCCGCCGTCTACATCGAGAATCCCTCCTACCTCGGCTTCGTTGAGGAGGAGGTGGAGGCCATAGCGGAGGTGGCGCATGACGCCGGGAGCCTCTTCATAGTCGGCGTGGATCCCATCTCCCTCGGCCTACTGAGACCCCCTGGAGATTATGGGGCTGACATCGTCATCGGGGAGGGACAGCCCCTAGGGAACCATATGAATTATGGGGGGCCGCTGCTCGGAATCTTCGCCTGTCGAGGAGAACCTAAGATGATTAGGCAGATGCCTGGCCGCATCATAGGAATGACAACCACTGTCGACGGCTCTAAGAGGGGTTTCGTCATGACGCTTCAGACCCGTGAACAGCATATCAGGAGGGAGAGGGCGACGTCGAATATCTGCACAAATCAGGCTCTCTGCGCCGTCGCGGCAGCCGTCTACCTATCACTCCTCGGCCCAAATGGTCTCAGGGAGCTCGCCGAGCTGATAACCAGCAGGGCGCACTATGCCATGAGGAGGATCGGTGAACTCCCCGGCGTGAGGGCGCCGATCTTCAGCAGCTATCACTTCAAGGAGTTCACCGTCTCCTTCGAGGATAGGACCGTGGGGGAGGTTCACAGGGAACTATTATCTCGGGGGATACATGGGGGAAAGAGCCTGGTGGAGGAGTTTCCAGAGCTGGGGGAGACAGCCCTCTACTGCGTGACGGAGCTCCACACCAAGGAGGATATAGACCTACTGGTTTCAGCGCTGGAGGAGGTGCTGGGATGAGGAGGTTTAGGCAGGCGGATTGGGATGAACCCCTAATATTCGAGCTGAGCCGCCCAGGTCGAGTTGGCTTTACGCCGCCGAAGGCTGAGCCGGAGGTGAGCGACGCCGCCGGCGACATAGAGGAGCTGGTTCCACAGAATATGCTGCGCAGAGAACCGCCGAAGCTACCTGAAGTCTCGGAGATCATGGTGCTGAGGCATTACATCCATCTGTCGCAGATGAATTACGGCGTAAACTCGGGGAGATTCTACCCGCTTGGGAGCTGCACCATGAAGTATAACCCAGTCATCAACGAGGTCTTAGCCTCAAACCCTGGATTGACGGAGCTCCATCCAGAGCAGGATGAGTCGACGGTTCAGGGAGTTCTGGAGATGATGTATTGGTTGAAGAGGTGGCTCCTGGAGATCACAGGCATGGATGATGGAACCCTTCAGCCGGCGGCGGGCGCCCATGGAGAGTTCCTCGGCTGCCTATTGATCAGGGCGTATCACGAGGATAGGGGCGAGATAGATGAGAGGAGGGAGATCATCGTCCCCGACTCGGCTCATGGAACCAATCCGGCGAGCGCCATGATGGCCGGCTTCAAGGTGGTGGAGATACCCTCAAGGGAGGATGGCTGCGTCGACCTTGAGGCTCTGAGAAGCGTTGTGGGGGAGCATACAGCGGGGATGATGCTGACGAACCCCAACACCCTGGGAATCTTTGAGAGCGACATAGTTGAGATCGCCGAGATCGTCCATGAGGCCGGTGGATTGATGTATTACGACGGGGCGAACCTCAACGCCATCCTCGGCAGATGTAGACCTGGAGACATGGGCTTCGACATCGTCCACCTCAACCTCCATAAGACCTTCTCGACGCCCCACGGCGGGGGAGGGCCAGGCTCAGGCCCCATCCTCGTTAAGGAATTCCTATCGGACTTCCTCCCCGTCCCGACGGTGGAGAGGGGGGAGGAGGGATACTACCTCAGCTATGATAGACCCAAAACCATCGGGAAGATTCACGGCTACTATGGAAACATCAACCCCATGCTGAAGGCCTACGCCTATATCCTATCCATGGGCCCCGAGGGCCTGAGGGAGGCGGCTGAGGTATCGGTGCTGAACGCCAACTATATAGCGAGGAAGCTGATGAAGGTGAGGGGAATAACGCTGCCCAGAGCGCCTGAGAGGCCTAGGAAGCATGAGGCCGTCCTAAGCGCCTCGGAGATGGAGAGGGAGACGGGTGTGAGGACGCTGAACATCGCTAAGGCCCTCTTGGATAGGGGGCTACACGCACCTACCATCTACTTCCCCCTCATCGTCCCAGAGGCCCTGATGATCGAGCCTACGGAGAGCGAGCCTCTAGAGGCTTTAGACGCCTTCATCGAGGCGGTCAGAGAGATATCGGAGATCGCCTACTCGAAGCCTGAGGAGGTGTTGTCAGCTCCTAGGAACACATCGGTGACCAGGCTTGACGAGGCTAAGGCAGCTCATCCCAAGACCCTCTGCCTCAGTTGGAGGATGTATAAGGAGCGATTGAGAGGAGGATAGACGATGCCGCCCCTCCTATCGGCCCTGGGCATCGAGTTTCTCAAGGAGCCTCCAGCCTCAACCCTCTTTATTCTCCTCCTATCAGCCGCCGTAAACCTCGCCGTCGGCATCGCCAACAGGATGGTTATAGATCTCGACGAGTATCGCCGATGGATGATAGAATCAAGCAGGCTGAGGAGGGAGATGATAGATGCCGTTAGGAGGGGTGATCAGCGGAAGGTGGCGAGGCTTCAGAAGCGTCAGCAGAGGATGATGGCTGAGCAGTCTAAGATGACGATGGAGAGGATGAAGCTAACCCTATTCTTCTTCATCCCCCTCATCCTCATCTGGAATCTCCTCATCAAATTCTTCGGCAGGACGCCTATCGCCTACATGCCCTTCAAAGCCCCATGGGTAGGGGAGAACCTCAACATAACTGTCTGGTATATCCTCTGCTCCCTCGCAACCAATGTCGTCATCTCCAGAGCCTTGGGATTAACCTTCGAGATAGATGCGGGGGAGGAGGTTGCCCAGCAGAAGAAGACGTAAGGGATTGGTCATCACCGTCAGCGGCCTCCACGGAAGCGGAACCTCAACCCAGGCCAGAAGACTGGCTGAAGCCCTAGGCCTCAGATATGTCTCAGCAGGCCTCCTCTTCAGACGGATCGCCGAGGAGAGGGGGCTAACCATCGAGGAGCTCTCGAAGCTGGCGGAGGAAGACCCCGAGCTGGATAGGATGATAGATGAGAGGACGAAGGAGGAGGCGAGGAGGGGGGACGTCGTCATCGATGCCGCCCTAGCCGGATGGATGGCGGAGGATGCAGACCTAAAGATATTCCTCACGGCGCCCCTGGAGGAGCGTGTGAGACGTATAGCACGGAGGGAGGGGCTATCCCTGGAGGAGGCGAGGAGGGAGACCTTGAGGAGAGAACAGAGCGAGAGGGAGAGATTCAAGAGGTATTATGGCATAGACATCAACGACCTCTCCATCTATGACGTAGTGCTGAATACAGCCCTCTTCAAACCGGATGCGACGGCGAGGATACTGAGGAAGATCATCCAGGAACTCCAGGGGGAGAGAAAACATTGATCTTACAATGACTGTAAGATCAACAATTAGGGCTGAACCATAAAAGATATGGAGAGCTTTTTTGATCTATCCGAGACAGCTCCCATGGAGGTGTAAGGGGATGCCGCTGATCGAGGTTGGCAGGATCTGCGTGAAGACGAGGGGGAGGGAGGCTGGGAGGCGCTGCGTCATCGTCGACATCATCGACAGAAACTTCGTCCTCATCACGGGGCCGAGGGATGTGACCGGCGTCAGGAGGCGGAGGGCGAACATCGATCATCTCAAGCCGCTTGATGAGAAGATAGACATCAGGCCTGGAGCCTCAGACGAGGAGGTTAAGGCAGCCTTGGGGCTGAAAACGGAGGGTCAGCCCTCCCAGGATTCTAAGAGCTGAGTCTCAACCTCAGCTCCCTCCAAGAGTCTTGAAAGAAGCCGTATGAGGAGCTGATCCTCGGAGTAGATGGCCTCCACCAGGCGTCCACGATGACCCGAAGCCTCAACTCCAGCTAGGAGAAGCCTCCCCCCATCGGAGATGAGTAGTAGAATGGAGACGTCGAGAGGCATCCTCCTCACCTCGAAGAGATAGGAAAGCTCCCGAGCTAGATGATTCATCTCGGGATGGAGGGGGGAGAATATCTTAACCTCCACACCCCGCTCATAAAGCTCATCCAGCTCCCTATGGGCATCATTGAATAGAAGCGAGAGCGATAGACCTCCAGCGAGGATCAGGAGACTATACCTCGAATGCCGCAGGAGCTCCCTACATCTCAGCATTATCTCATCCCCACCATCTATATACCAAAACTCTCCTCGAAGGGGATGATGGAGCTCCCTAGAGGCCTGATAGATACCCATCAACATGGTTAGAAGAGTGGAGAAATCCTCAACTCTTCTCCTGGCCACGCCGAGCAGCGCTCCAAAGGCCTCATTGGGCGGGGTGGGAGCGAAGAGGCTGGGATTCCCAGGCATCTCCCTGATCAGGCCCATCTCGATCAGCCTTCTCAGAGCCGTATAGATCTTGGTTCTCGGCACCCCCGTGAGAGCGCTGATCCTCCTAGCTCCGGAGCAGCCGAGGCCTAGGAGGCAGAGATATATCTTGGCCTCATACTCGGAGAGACCGGCATACTCAGCCAGCTTAGGCCAGAGGGTTAGGGCCTCTACAAGGGCTGATTCACCCATAGGCGTCGAGGCTCTTCCTATCGGAGAACCTCCCCATCCGAGGCCCATCGCATTTAAGGTCGATTTCAACACTTTTCCAATTTTCTCAGGATATTATCGGTCATCTCGATATCAGAAAATATGTTAAGGGGTTAACCGCGGAGAATCGGCTTCTAATTTTAGGGAAATTCATCTCTTTGAGGAGGGGTGAGGCCATATTATTGGATTTTTAAGCATTAAGAAACTCAATATTATATGGCTTGGAGGCGCTGAGGGAGAGACTTAGGGTTCTGGGGAAGAGATACTCGATGGAGATAATAGCCCTCCTCTCCGAGGGGTCAAGATACATCTCCCAGCTCTCAGAGGAGTTGGGGGTTCCCTATGCGACGATTCAAAACAGGGTGGTTGAGCTGGAGAGAGCTGGCCTAGTGGAGGTGATAGACGCCGTCGACGAAGCATCTAGGAGGGCTGTGAGACTTGTGAGGGCTGTGAACTTCAGATTGGAGATCTCGCCTAGGGTGCTGAGGGAGCTATGGATGGGAGAAGCCGAGGCGAGAATCCCCCGTCGAATAAGGATATCCACATATCCCAGAGAGGGTGAGAAAGGGAGAACACTGGGAACACTGAGGAGGGAGAGTTATCGATAATAGGTGTTTCGGGAAGATACATATCGTGATCCCGAGGGGAGATGCCAGCATCTATACTCGAAGCCTCTATGGATGTGAGGCATCTGAGGTCTCCGACGTCGTAGTCCTCACCCCGATAGACGACATCATCCAGGGTTTAAGGGAGAGGGGAGAGGAGACCATAGAGCTTAAGGGATTCTTCAAGGGATTCCACGCCCACATCGGCGGCAGACGATTCACCCTCTTCAAATCCCTCATAGGCAGTCCAGGAGCCGGCGACTGCCTCTACTACCTCAGATTCACCCCCTGCCGCTATGTGATCTACACGGGGCTGATAGGGGCGTTACAGGATTGGATAGAGGTTGGAGACCTTATCATCCCCACCTCAGCCTATAGGGGTGAGGGAGCCTCAAAATACTTCGTCGATGAGGCCTATCCCGCGGCGGCTGACTTCCAGCTCCTCCGAAGACTCTCAGACGTCCTCGACGAACTCCTCAAGGGGGAGGAGATCAAAACCCATTACGGCGCGATCTACACGACCGACTCCTTCGCCTCCGAGACGGATGAGTTCCTAGAGAGGTGGAGGAGCCGCCGCCTCATAGGCATCGAGATGGAGACCTCGGCGATATACACCATAGCGAGGCTACTTGGCATCAAAGCCGCAGCCATCCACCTGGTGAGCGACAACCCTATAACGGGTAAAACCCTCTTCCACAAACTCCCAGAGGAGGATAAGCGACGCATGGAGAGGGGTAGAGGCCTCCTCATCGAAGCCTTAGCCAGACTCATCGAGAGCCTTTAACCTCAACTCCCTATAGGCCCTCCTAGCAGCCTCATAGGTCTCCCTCATCTCCCCCTCCGAGACGACCCCGACAGCCGCACTCCCAACATATCGATAGACGAATCTAAAGGCCTCCAGGGGCTTTAGACGTCCAGCTGCGAGAGGCTTGATGGCTATCACCCCAAACCTACAACGCCTGATGGCCTCCAGGCTTTCATCGAAGCTGGGCTCCATGGCATAGCCAACCCTATTGAGGGGGGCTAAAACCACCTTGATGGGCAGCTCAACCCTCTCCAGCCAGGGGATGGTCATACCTGGCCTATGGGTTGCTACGCCTCCACAAGCTCCATACTCCTCTATAACCTCCAACCTCCTGGCTATGGCATCCACATCCCCTCTATCAGCCACCTCGGCGTGGACAGCCACAACCTCAGGCTCTAGGGGGGAGAGTCGGTTCAGGATTTCCCTCAAAGCCCTGCCGGATAGATGGGTGGAGTATACGACGTAGGGCTTTACGCCGCTACGCCTGGAAGCCTCTATCAGGGCGTCTATGGGTCTATCAGCCAATAGTTGGACGGCGTCGACGCCCAGCTCGAAGCTCTTGAGGAAGAGTCTAACCATATTCTCGGGGTTTAGGTAGAAGCGTTGATAGTAGAGGAGGCTCTTAGCACCGAATTGCCCCGCACCTATGAAGGGGCTGCAGCCCATCAGGAGGGGTGGAAGCCTCATCATCTGTTAAAAAGGGGTGTGAACCTTATAGGATGCGCTCAGCCGTGAAGCCTCTTGGTTAGTCGAGCCACCCGTCTCCCCATCTCCCTACAGGTCTCTAAGTCCTCATCGTCGGGGGCGCCGACGGAGACGGCTCCATAATGGTTTCGGCCTGAGGTTCCCTGGATGACCATGCCGTGGATTAGCATGGCGTGGATCAGCGACAACAACGTCGTCTCAGCTCCGGAGTGGACTCCCCCGCTGCTGGTGAAGGCTGCGCCGACCTTCCCCTCCAGCTTTCCGTGATGCTTAACCGAGGCGTCTATGAACTCCTTTATCTTAGCCGTCGCCTGCCCATAGTAGACGGGCGACCCTATTATGATGCCGTCGTATTGGGGGAGTTCATCCACGGAGGCCTCATCCACCCGTTTAACCTCAACCTCCACCCCCTCCTCCCTCACACCCTCAGCGACAGCGTAGGCCATCTTCTCCGTGTTCCCAGTCCTAGAGTCATAGACGATGAGAATCCTCACCATACGCATCCCATAAAGAGAAGTTTAAGGCCTTAAAAATTGGTTAGGGTAGCCTATCCCTCGCATCCTCCTCGGCGTAGACCCCTAGGATGAGGCCGAAGTAGAGGGTGTGGTAATCCCCAGCTGGGTAGCACTCCCCCCTCAGCTCTTCCTCAAGGGCCTCAGGCTTCAAATCCGTCTTGTAGGCGACTCTACACTCATAGTGAACTGGGCATTCAGCTATGTAGGGGACATCCACCTCAAAGCCCTTGACGGGGGTTAGGTTCAGCGCCCTAAACTTATCGACATCCCTCCCAGATTTTGTTCCACAGAACTCTAGGGCCTGCTCCATCCCCCTGGCGGGGAGGCAGACGGTGAACTCACCTGACTCCTCGATGAGGTGATGCGTGAATCTCGAAGGCCTGACGGCGACCAGGAAGAAGGGTTTACGCCAGATCGTCCCTATGAGGCCCCAGCCGATCGTCATCGCGTTGGCCTTACCATCCTCACCGGCGGAGACTAGGAAGAGGCCATCTCCCTTCAATAGCCTCTCGGTCTCGATTAGATATTCGAAGGGATCGACTTTTCCCCTCACATCGATCACCTTTAAGGCAGAAGGTGATCACCTCTCCCTGGATTAAAATCCATCGATAAGTGTCAAAGGAAAATCTCGATTAGACTATGTATCTGCCGTCGAAGCGCTCGAAGTCCTTCACCAGCTCCAGCTCCAACCCCTCTGATAGCTCGTCGAACTCCTCCTCGCTCAGGTCTGTCCAAGGCCCCGTTATGGAGACATCTACGACGGGATGTTCACGACCGAAGTTCTCGACGCACACCCTATAAGCCAAGGCCCTAACCCGCCTCTCATCGACGTAGCCGAGGGCGTGGAGATACTCGTGTAGGAGAACCGTGAAGATGTAGGCCTTACGCCTCCGCTCACATCGCTCACCCTCTATGAGGCGTCGATTCAGGATGATCTCGTTGGTTCCCAGCGGGTGGAAGGCTCCAACGTTTCTTGGGAGATTCCCCAGGTAGAGCATTAAGCCCACTCTGTGTTCGCCTAGGGTTCTCTTAACCGCCCTCTTCACGAGGGCGAAGATGTCGGCATAGTCCCTCGCCTTCTCCAAATCCTCTGAGAGGGACATCCTCAACGACTCCAGCTAGACGGCCTCAACGGCCTTAACCCCAGGGACACGTCTACGTAGATAGCCCTCTATGCTCATCTTCAGCGTCAACTGGGCCATGGGGCAGTGGGCGCAGGCTCCCTTCAGCCTCACCTTCACGACGTCGTCTGCGACGTCAACCAGCTCTACGTCTCCTCCATCCATCTGTAGATAGGGGCGAACCTCCTCTATGGCCCTCTCAACATCTGCTCTAGATACCATCTTCCCATAGGTTGGAGGCATGCTATATAAGGGTTGATAAAGCCTTAAAGCCTCAGCAATCGCCTCAGGTTCCTCGTCGCCTTCTCCCCAATCTCCCTAGGCCTCACGTCCATCAGCGTGGCGATATGTTCAGCTACCCTCAATACATCTCTAGGCTGAGCTGAATCGGTCTCCGTCAGGAGGAGCTCCAGGGGTATACGCCTAACCGCATCGGGTGTCAACTCACCTCTGTTCAGGGGTCTCACCCCAATTGAGAGATAGATGCCCAAGTCCTCGCATCGCTCAACGTATTCCACGTCCCTGGAGAAGCCGTGGATGACCGCCCCCATTTCCACGTTTCCCTCCCCCTCTATTAATTCCAGGGTCTCGAAGCTAGGCGTCCTATCGTGGACGATGACGGGAAGCTCGAACTCTCGGGCCAGTCTAAGCTGAGCCTTGAAAGTCTCCCTCTGAATCTTCTTATCGATGATCCTCTCCTCATATACCCAATCTTTCGTCATTCTCCCAACGTAGTCCAATCCGATCTCGCTGACGGCGATGACCTTACCCTCCTCGATGAGCTTCCTGAAGAGATGCTCAACCTCCACATCGTATTCATCCGCATACCAGGGGTGAACCCCTATACAAGCCCTCACAGCCTCGAAGCGATCAGCGATCTCCACCGCCCTCCTAGAGGACTCAAGGTCGATGCCAGCCGTGAGGATCAGGCCTACATCCACCTTTAAGGCCTCCATCACGGCGCTCTCAGCATCCTCCCCGAGATGACAATGACAATCCGAGAACATATTGGAAGAGAGGGAGACGAGACTTAAAGGGGTTGCCCCTCGATTTAGGTTATGTTAAATTTTCCTTCAATTAAAAGGGAAAGTCTTATATCACATGGCTTGGAGGGAAAGGTGATGCGAAATGGCTAAGGGACTTGGAATAATAATGTTCTCCGGAACCGCCGACAAGTTCATACCCCTCGGCGTTCTGACGCAGACGGCTGCCAACCTCGGCGTCCCTGTGCGCATCTTCGTCACCGGCTTCGCCCTACCATACTTCACGAAGAATAAGCCTGAGCCTAGATTCCCAAAGGAGTTCGAGGACATGGTTCCAAAGGTTCATGAAGGCATGGAGCGGGTGAAGGCGCCGACCTGGTATGACATGCTGAAGGATGCCAAGGAGCTTGGAGACGTCAAGGTCTACGTCTGCTCCCTCATGGCCGAGATCGTCGGCGTCAAGAAGGAGGATATGGATCCCATCGTGGACGATGTCGTCGGCGCCGCCTTCTTCATGAATGAGACGGAGGACTATGAGATCATCTTCATCTGAGGTGGGTAGAGGTGGTGGAGATGCCTGAGCTGATAAAGGTTGATGCGAGGGGTATGGCCTGCCCAGGCCCGATATCGGCGCTGACCAGAGCCTACAGGAAGGCGAAGAACGGCGACACCATAGAGGTCTTAGCCACAGACCCAGGCTTCAAGCCTGACGTCCAGGCTTGGGTTAAGAGAACCAACAACGAGCTGATAGAGCTGACCGAAGAGGGAGGCGTAATCAAGGCCGTGATCAAGGTCACGGGGAAGAGGGGTTAAACCCCATTTTTCTGAGGTGGTAGAGATGAAGAAGGTTCTAATTCTCGGTGGAGGCGGAGGAGGAGCGATTCTCGCAAATCTCCTACCAAAGGAGGAATTCGAAGTCACCGTCGTCGACCGAGATGAATATCACGTCTTCCAGCCTGGAAACCTCTTCATCGCCTTCTACGGGGACAGCGTAGAGAAGTATCGAAGACCGATTAGATCGCTGCTGAAGCCCCATGTAAAACTCATCAGGGATGAGGTCACGGAGGTAAACCTCAACGATAGAAAGGTGAAGCTTAAGGGGGATAAGAGCCTCGAGTATGACTACATAATCATCGCGACGGGAGCCAACCTCGACTTCGACGCCATAGAGGGGAATAGGGAGCTCCTGGAGAGCTATGGAGACTTCTACTCAACATTGGAGAACGCTGAGAAACTCTACAAGACGCTGAAGGAGATGAGGGAGGGACGCTTCGTAATAGCCATCGCAGACCCAATATACAAGTGTCCACCAGGCCCCCATAAGGGAGCCTTCCTCTCATCGACGCTCTTCGAGAGGATGGGCGTCGACGTTGACGTGGTTCTCGCCCTTCCCTTCCCACACGCCTATCCATCGAAGACCATCAGCGACATAATAGAGCCGGAGCTGGAGAAGAGGAACATAGAGGTTCACACCTTCTTCACCGTCGACAGCATCGACGTTGAGAAGAAGCGCATCTACAGCCTCGAAGGCGAGGAGCTTGAATACACCGTCGCCACCGTCATACCGCCGCATGAGGGGCCGAGATACAAGGTTGAGCCCTCAGAGGTGAAGGATGACAGCAACTATCTGAAGATCGATAAGTATACCTGCCTCATAGAGGGCTTCGACGACGCCTACGCCATAGGGGACTGCACAAATGCCCCGACGTCGAAGAGCGGGGTCACAGCCCACCTCCAGGCTGAGGTTGTCGCTGAGAGGCTTCAGGGCTTCGACGCCAGATACAGCGGCAGAACAAACTGCCCGTTGATCACCGACGGCATGGGACTCTTCATCATCAGCGACTATGATCACCCACCGATACCTGTGAGATTGTCGAGGTTTAAGAGGCTGCTCGAAGACCTCTTCGTCGCCACCTACTGGGATGCCATAAGGTATCCGGAGCTCTGGCAGCCCATCTTCCACGCCTACTTCGAGGCCACATCCCCAGCTAAACTCGGGGAGAGGGGATGGTGAGGCGGGGAGATGAGCGTCGAAACCGAGGAGCTCCTCACACAGCTTAAGGAGAGGGGAATCCTCGACACTCTGGTTCACGTCACCGAGCCGGAGGTCATAGAGAGGCTCTCAACGCTGCTGCTCAACGCGGGAACCCTACGCCTCATGGATCACCTGGACAGACTTTTGACGACGCTGGGAGAACTAGATGAGGACGCCATAGAGGGATTGGAGAAGATCATCAGGATACTAAAAACCTTGAATAGGATGGGGGTACTCGACACCCTGGAGAGCGTTCTGACACCTGAGATCATAGGAAGCCTATCCAGATACCTCGTGAGTGGAGGATTACTACGCCTCGTCGACGGCCTTGAGACGCTGAGTGAAGCCCTAGGTGAACTGGAGTTTGAGAAGGTTGGAGAGGCGATGCCGCTGGTGAGGGGCGCCCTTGAGGGGATACCTGAGAGGGCTGAGCGAGTCGGCCTCCTCGGACTGCTTGGGAAGCTGAGGGATAAAGACATCCAGAGAGGCCTAGGCGTAGTCATGGAGATACTTAAGGCCATAGGAAAAACCTATGGAGATTAAACTCACCCTTCTTTCTGAAGCGGTTTAGGATTAAATATCGATTTAATTTTTATTTTAAGTTAGGTGTGAGGATGCATCATCCTCAGCTGTCTGGATCTTATTATGAGATGGGTTTCAAGTATGGTAGTATCTTGAAGAGAGTTGGTTATCAGATGCCGAGGATTTCGGAGGAGATGCGTAGGTTTGCGAAGGAGTGTGAGGCGGAGGTTAAACGGGTTTTCCCCGAAATCCTAGAGGAGCTTCAAGGCCTCGCCGATGGATGTGAAATCTCCTATGAAGATTTAAAGGCCTTCTTTCTATCGTTGGATTCGGGAGAGCATGAGCATGAATCCTGCAGCATTTTTGCCTCCTCATCCCCCCAACCCATCCTTGGCAGAAACTACGACTTCTACTATGCCTATAAGAAGTATGCGCAGACATGCTTGACGATGCCAAGGGATGCATACTGGAGTTTAGGCAATTCAACCATATTCATCGGAAAGGAGGATGGAATAAATGAGGCTGGAGTAGCCATAGGCGTATCTGTCATTCGCATTAAGGAGATTAGACCTGGAGTAAACTGGTTCATAGCTGTTCGAGCCATCTTAGATAAATGCTCCAACGTCTCCGAAGCCAAAAAATTCCTTTCAAACATCAAATTTTCCACCGGTAACAATTACCTGCTAATAGATGAAAGTGGAGACATGGCCGTCGTCGAGGCCTCTCCACAAAGAGTAAGGGTGAGAGAAAAATTTGAGGAGGACTTCCTAATCGCAACCAACCATTTCATACATCCAGATATGAAGGATTTTGAAAACATTAAGGAGAGACCACCTACATCCATGATGAGATATGAACGTATAAAAGAAATCATAAAGCTCAACAACGGAAAAGTCGACATCGAGCTGGCTAAGAAGATACTATCAGACCATAAGGGATCCGTCTGCTCCCACGTGAAAGCGATAAAGCTAGGAACATTATGGTCTTTCATAGCACTTCCAAGAGAGAGGAAAGCACTAATAGCAGAGGGACATCCATGCAAGGCACATTACAAGGAGGATAAAAGACTAAAACAAGCGTTGATGAAGAGGGGGAGGTTCCAAGCCCCGGGCGGGATTCGAACCCGCGGCCAACAGCTTACGAGGCTGCCGCTCTGACCATCTGAGCTACCGGGGCCTTTCAAGATATATCTGGGGGCTTTTATTAAGGATATGGGTTATGCTCTGCGAGGAAGCCTCACCGGTGGATCGGCTTGATAGGGGTTTTGGAGGCTAAGTATCCCTTCCTCGATAGGGCTGTGGAGATAGTTGGAGCCCTCGGACTTAGGCTTGAGGAGCTTGCCAGCCTCGGCGACGTCGTGGATAGAGGGTTTGAACGGGTCTCCGAGGCGATTCTCAGGGGGGTTGTCAGCTATAGGGGGGAGAATCCCGAGGTGGAGATGCTCTCCTTCCCCGTAGCCCTCATGTTCGTCTCCCTCATTGGAGACCCCTTCCTAGACCGCCGATACGCATTGGCTGAGGGGAAGAGGGCCTATAGGCTGTTGAGGGAGGAGCCTGAAGAGGTTATAGCTGAGGTGGCGAAGAACTTCAACTGGAATATAAGGCTGAGGAGAGTCATCTTAGACGGGCAGCTCTACTCCTTCGAGCTCCACTTTGTAGATTATCTGCGGAATGCATCGGGATTCCATGAGGATAAGTGGAAGCTGGTGAATAGACTGATGAGAAGCGGCTACGTGCTATTGACGAAGGCTGAGGCCGCCAGGCTGCTGGAATGTGAGGTTGAGAACCTCATCCTCAGAAGGGTCTCAAGGCATCGAAGGGTGGAGCTCCCAGGGGAGCTGGAGAAACGAATTGAGATGCTTAAAAAGCTGCTTGAGGAGCATAGAGGCCAAATAGGCGGTGAAACACTTCCAGAAAGAGTTGACGTCGAGGCCTTCCCACCCTGCATTAGACAGATCTTCGAGGCCGTCTTAGCTGGGAGGAAGGCGTCGCATATGGAGAGATTCGCCCTCGTCTCCTTCCTCCTGAACGCTGGTATGAGCATAGAGGAGACGGCGGAACTCTTCACCTCCATAAGCGACTTCGACCCCGAGATGACCCGATACCAAGTTGAGCATATAGCCGGCCTAAGGGGGAGCAGAACCAAATATAAGCCTCCAAACTGCGACACATTGAAGACGCATGGCATCTGCCAAAACCCCGACAACCTATGCGGAAGGGTGAGGAACCCCATAACCTACTACATCATAAAGGCCAGGAGGAGGCGGAGGAGAAAGCCATAACAGGGTTATAAATTTCCTCAGATGTTAATGGTGGCGCTAACATAATGATAAAGGGCGCCAAACCTAGCAAGCTTTAATGGGGGGTCGGGGAAGTCCCTTATTGATGCGTAGAGAGGCGAGGAACTGGTATGATGGGGCCCTCATAGATCTGGAGGAGGCCAGGTCTGCCCTTGAGGGAGGGAGGCCAAACTGGGCCCTCTTCGCAGCCCATCAAGCCGTCGAGAAAGCTCTGAAGGCGGCCATAGTGGCTCTGAGGAGGGAGAGGCCCCCGAGAACCCACGACCTCACCGAGCTTTACAGGGCCTCCGGACTGGAGCTGGGGGAGGATTCCATAGCCCTCTCTGAGCTTACCCCATACTACACGGTGGCGAGATATCCAAACGCCGGATTGGAGAGGCCCTGGGAGGGGATATCGAGGGAGCTGGCCTCCCGACTTCTGGAGGCAGCTAAGAGGATCGTGGAGGTGGTGGGGGAGGAGATTGACCGAGGAAATACCGAGGGAGATTAGAGGATACCTAGATGGATTATTGAGGAAGTTGAGGGGTGTAGACCCCCATGTTGAGGTCTATCTCATCGGCAGCTATGCGAGGGGGGATTGGCTGAGGGATAGCGACATAGACCTCATCATCGTCTCAAAGGCCTTCAAAGGCCTAGATTTGGGGAGGAGATATAGATTGGTTAAGGAGTTGGCCGGAGCTGGCTTCGGCCTAGACCTATTAACCTACACCCCAGAGGAGTTTAAGAAGATGAAGAAGAGAAGCATCATAATTCAAGACGCATTAGAATACGCCATAAGACTCTGTTAGGCAAAGAGGATAAACCTAGGAGATTTAAGACGGCTCACCCCTTTAAAGGCTGGATGGCCGCTGAGAGGGAGATACAATTCATCTCCGAGAAGTTTAGGGAATTCTACGCTAGGGGGAGGATCGAGACGCCGAGGGAGATGGAGCGCCGAGAATTCGGCTTCATCCCCTTCGGCGCCAAGGCGATGTTTAGGCATCTCTCCTTCTCAACTCCTGAGGACCTGAGGCTTTACCTCGTTGAGAATACGCCGGCCCATGTCTACTACTCCTCAGCCTACTATGAGAATCCGGAGGCTGAGATGGAGAGGAAGGGTTGGCTGGGGGCCGACCTCATCTTCGATATAGACGCCGATCACATAGAGACCCCCTGCAAGGCTGAGCATGATAGATGGCGATGTAAGGGATGCGGATTAGAGGGGAGGGGGGAGACACCTGAAAGCTGTCCACGATGTGGAGGCATATCCTTCGAGGAGGAGAAATGGATATGTAATCGATGCCTCGACGCCGCGAGGCATGAGGCTCAAAAGCTGCTGGACATACTCATCGGAGACTTCGGCTTCTCCCCCCTCGATGAGCTGGAGGTTAGCTTCACGGGGCATAGAGGCTACCATATCCACGTCTCAAGCCCCAATATCAGAGAGCTGGATCAGCCGGCTCGAAGGGAGATCGTCGACTACATCCTGGGAACGGGGATAAAGGCTGAGCTACACGGCTTTAAGCCCTCCCTTGAACGACTGACCACGGGTGAAGGAGGATGGAGGGATCGATTGATTAAAGCACTCTACGACTACCTGGAGGAGGCTGATCTCAAGGCCCTCATGGAGGCTGGTCTGAGCAGGGCTACAGCCTCGAAAATCCTGGAGATCAAGGATAGACTCCTCCAAATTCTATGGGATGGAAGGCCAAGCCTAGTCCTGAGACTCATCAGGAGGAGAACCCTAGATAAATTGGTGGAGGCAGCCGTGGGGAGAGAGGCCTCAGCGATAGACACCGTCGTCACCACCGATCTACATAGGTTGATAAGGCTTCCAGGAACATTACATGGGAAGACAGGTCTCATAGCTCAGAGGGTCTCCGTGGAGGGCCTCGACGATTACGACCCCCTGGTGGAGGCCGTCGCCTTTAAGGGTGGAAGCCTTAAGGTCTATGTGGAGAGGGCGCCGAGATTCAGCATCGGAGGCGCCCTCTACGGCCCCTACATTGGGGAAGAGGTGGAGCTGCCTATGGAGGCGGCGCTCTACCTCCTCTGTAAGGGGGCGGCGAGGTTAGCGGGATGAAGGGCGCCTATAACCGCCTCTTCGAGGCGTGGAGGAGGGAGCGCTGGAGCAGGGAGCTCCAGAGACTTCCAGACGGCTTCCTGGAGGAGATGAGGGAGTACGCCCAGAGGCTTCGAGAGCAGGGTAGGATGGTGGATAGAAGCTCCCTCATAGGGAGGATAGCTGAGAGGGAGAGGGAGAACGCGGAGCGCATGTGGAGGGAGCTGCTGGAGCTTAGGGTGAGGAAGATCATCGAGGCAGTCCTAGAGGGGAGGGCCATCCCAATTGAGAACCTCACACCGGAGGAGAAGGGGCTTCACGCCGGCATAGGGAGGCTGATAGCCGAACATCTAGAGAAGATGAGGAGCACCCCAACCCGGGGGGTCTCCATACCTAGGGGTAAACCCCCTAAAGGGATGAAGGTCGTCAGATTCCTCCAATCCACACCCGCCATCATAGGGGTTGACATGAAGACCTACGGCCCCTTCAAGGCGGAGGATGTGGCCCTGCTACCGGAGGAGAATGCTGAAAACCTAATAAGGAGGGGCATCGCAAAGGAAGTGGAGACTGGGGGATGAAGGTTCCAAGGGAGATTAAGAGCTACTGCCCTCGATGCAGGACCCATACAGTCTTCACCGTCACCCTATACAAGGCGGGTAAACGGCGTAAGCTGAGCTGGGGTGAGCGGAGACACGAGGAGGAGAAGCATGGATACGGTGGACAGAAGTATCCGATACTACGGAGGAAGGCGAAGACGACGAAGAAGCAGACCCTGAAGATAAGATGTAAGGAGTGCGGCTACATCATTCATCGAAAGGGGATAAGGATGAAGCGTATAGAGGTGGTCTAATGAGCTGGGAAGACCTCATCCCAAGGCCTACATCGAAGTTTCTAAGGGTGAGATGTCGAAACTGCCAGAGCGAGAAGATCATCTTCAGCCACGCCTCAAGGGTTATAAGATGCGACAATTGTGGTGAGATCCTCGCAGAGCCGACGGGTGGGAAGGCGAAGATATACGGCGAGATCATAAAGGAGCTGGGGTGAAACCCCTTGATAGGTAGACCCGAATGGCCTGAGGTGGGGGAACTCGTCGTCGCAACCGTCAGGCGCATCGAGAGCTATGGAGCCTACGTCACCCTAGACGAATATGACGACAAGGAGGGGCTGCTCCACATCTCCGAGATCAGCCCATCATGGGTGAGGAACATAAGAGACTTCGTCAGGGAGGGGCAGAAGGTCGTATTACAGGTCTTGAGAGTGGACAAGGCGAGGGGCGAGATCGACCTATCGCTGAGGAGGGTGTCAAGAGATGAGCGGAGACGTAAGATGAAGAGCTGGAAGCAGGAGCGAAGAGCCGAGACCATACTGATGATGGCCGCGGAGAAGCTGGGCATCGACGAGGAGGAGGCCTACAGGGAGGGCTTGAAGATCCTAGAGCACTATGGCAGCCTATATACGGGCCTGGAGGCGGCGGTTAGAAGGGGCGTTGAGGCCCTGCTCTCGGCGGGAGTCTCAAAGCGTATGGCTGAGACGCTCACCGAGATAAGTAGGGAGAAGATCACGCTGAAGGGAGTTACGATCCACGGCTTCTTCAAGGCGGTCTCCACGGAGCCCAACGGCGTCGAGATCATCAAGGAGGCCCTACTGAAGGGTAAGAGGGCGGCGGAGGCTCAGGGCGTGGAGGTCTCCATCTACGCCATTGGGGCGCCTAGATACAGAGTGGAGGTGAGGGCTGAGGACTATAAGAAAGCAGAGGCCGCCCTTAAGGTTATGATCCAGGCGGCGGAGGCAGCCTGGCATGGAGGGGGAGAAATCTCCTTCCAGAGGGAGTAGCCTTGGTATGGCTTCTGAGATACTGCGATCACTGTGACAGATATACGCTTAGGGAGAGATGCCCCCTCTGCGGAGGGGAGGTTCGAATCCCCCATCCAGCCAAATTCTCCCTCGATGACCGTTATCAGCGTTATAAGTTATTGATGAGGAGGATGGCGCAGGAGAAGGCCTCCTCACAAAATTTTTAATGAAACCCGCTTCATATAGGTGAGCTAACTTGATGAGGAAGGTCGTCATCTTCACACCTTCAGAGTACGAACCCTTAATCCTAGAGGAGCTTGGTAGACTTAAGGTTATACAGCTTAAGGAGGTCTCTGGGGGATACGCCGAGGAGCTGGGCCGACTACGGGAGGAGGTAGACTACACTGCCCTTTATGAGAGATATCACCAGAGATATGTCGAGCTGAGGGAGCTGCTGGGCGTCGAGGCCAAGGCCATATCCCCGACGGAGGAGGAGCTTAAGAGGCTGACAACAGATCCCGAGGGGGAGGTGGAGAGGACTCTTGGGGAGCTCTCAGGGCTTCGAGGCAGGCTCACAGCCCTGGAGGAGAGGCAGGGCGAGGAGCGTAGAAGGGTTGAGGAGGAGAGGGAAGCTGAGCTGGAGGAGAGGCGTCGACGCTTCGAGGAGGAGAGGGAGCGTATAGAGAGCGAAATAGAGGAGATAGAGCGTCGACATAGGGAGGCCTCCTGGAATATAAGCCTCGCAAAGCTGATGGAAGAGGTGGATATTAAGGAGAGTCTAGCCGTCGGCGTCGTCGATAAGGGAAACCTGGAGCGGATGAGGGGCTACCTAACCCTCCATAAGGATGTCGAATACAAGGCCTTCGACATATATGGTGAGGATACTCTCCTAGTTGTCTACGGCCCCGCTGAGCGGAGGGATTGGATAGAGGCCCTCTTCCTCGTCTTCAAGGTTAGAAATCTAATGGAGGTCTTGAAGGAGAGGAAGCTGACAGCCATCTTAGACCCTGAGAAGAGGGCGAAGAGGCTGGAGAAGCTGGAGGAGGAGCTGAAGAGGCTGGAGGAGAGGAGGAGGGAGATTCCAAAGCTGGAGGAGAAGCTGAAAGAGCTGGAGGAGGAGTATAGGAGAGAGCTGGAGGAGATTGAGGCGAGATACGATGAGGAGCTGAAAAGGCTGGAGGAGAGGCATAGAGAGGAGAGGGAGAAGCTGCTGACGGAGGTGGGGGAGGCCCTGAGGAGGGCTGCCTTCCTAGACTACGCCCTCCACATCCTCTCCCTAAGCCATCCCCAGACGCTGAGAACGAGGGTGATCGCCGTCATCGAGGGATGGCTCCCTGAGGAGTATGCCAAGCGCTTCGAGGAGGCGATGAGAAGGCTAAGTGAGAGATTGGAGGGGGCAATCCACTACGAGTATGCTGAGATCTCGGAGGAGGAGATACCGCCATCCAAGCCACGGGTTCCATCGATCCTCAGACCCTTCTACGTCCTGACGAGGATGGTGGGCATCCCGAATCCGAGGGAGCTGAACCCGACGGTGCTCTTCACAGCGATATGGATCGTGATGTTCGGCTTCATGTTCCCCGACATCGGCCAGGGAATCCTCATCGCAGCCCTAGGCTTCCTCTTCGCCTACGTCATCAAAAGGCGACTTATGGGTCTAAACTTCGTTAAGGTTGGAAAGCTATGGATCGGCCTCGGAATCTCCAGCGCCTTCTTCGGAGCCCTCTTCGGGGAATTCTTCCTCCTGGAAGTCCATCCAATCCTCTTCAAGCCCCTCTGGAACATCTGGACGATGATAAAGATCGCCCTCTTCGTGGGGATGTTCGAGATCGCCTTCGCCCTCATCCTCGGAGCCGTGAACAGGTTTAGGATGGGAGACAAGATCGGAGCCCTCATGGGGGAGAGGGGGCTTGGGGGACTGCTGCTCTACGCAGGCATCGTCTGGATGATCTTCACCTTCTGGAGCATCAGGGGGTTGAAGGCCTTCACTTCACCGGCTATGGGGGTGACACTCGCCGGAATAGCGGTCATCTTCGTAGAGCCCTTCGTCCACGCCAAGCTCCATCATGGAGGGGAGGGCGGCCTCGACCTCCTCTTCCAAGGCTTTGGAGCCGCCTTCGACAGCGTCATATCGCTGCTAAGCAACACCGTCTCCTTCGCCCGTCTAGCGGGCTTCGCCCTAGCCCACGTAGCCCTCGCAGAGGTGGTTCACGCCCTCAGCGAGATAAGTGTCGGCCTAGGCATCTTCGGCCTCGTCTTCATGAACTTCCTCGCGATGTCGATAGAGTTCATGGTGGTCATCATCCAAAGCCTGAGGCTGCTATACTACGAGTTCTCGACGAAGTTCTACTTCGGCGATGGAACACCCTTCAAGCCCTTTAGGGTTCCAACAGTAAGAGTTAAATGAGGAAGGGGGAAGTGTGTAAGGATATGTTAGCCTCCAACGCCCTCCTGATGCTGATGGCGCTCGGCGGCCTAGTTGGAGAGGTTCTGGGAGACGTTGGAATCGGCTTCCTATCGATGGCCTTCGTCACGAGCCTAGCCTGCATCGGAGCCGCCTACGCCGTCGCCGCCACTGGAACAGGGGCTATCGCCTCGACGACGGAGAAGCCAGAGCTATTCGCTAGGGCCTTGATCTTCGTCGGCCTGGCGGAGGGAATCGCCATCTACGGCCTCATAGTTGCGCTGCTCATCTGGATCAACCTGCCATCCCTCGCCGCCTGAGGCAAACCTTTTCTCCATCCCAACCCTTCCGGAGCGATAGAGGTTGGCCGCCAAGCGGAGGAGATCTAACCGTAGAATCCTGATAACCTACCTAGCGATGCTGGCGATTATACAGGCAGTCGGCCTCATCTCCCTATACATCTTTAGGGGATTCTTCAGGAGGAATCCCCTACTCATACTCCTCGTCGGCTTCCTCCTAGGGACGGCTCTCCCAATAATCCTTGGATTGATCTTTCATAGATGGATAAGGTCTCTTAGATGAGGAGGAGATGCCTGGAGAAAAGCTCGTAGGGCAGCTTTTGATCTATGCCCCAGGCGATTCTGACGAGGTCTCTCGCCTCAGCCTCGCAGCGCATCAGGAACCAGAGGATGTAGGGGAAATCGAAATATCTCATCTTCACAGCCTCCTCCACGAGGGTCATAAGCCTCTCCTCCTGCCTCCTCCTCACAGCTGCGGCATCCCCCTCTAATATCGGCTCCATCACCTCATCTATCGGATGCTTCAGAAGCCCTAAGGCCTCTCCAATCTCCCCCCGCTCCATGATCACCTCGACGACCTCCGGAGGGACTTCGACTACATGCTCCAATATCGGCTTCACAACATCGGGATCGAGGTATTCGCAGCCGACCGTCGATACGCTTACGGCTAGGAGGAGGGCGTCGACGCCAACCCTGATGGAAGTTATGGATCGCAGGAGATCCCTAAACCTCCTGGGCGAGGACTCCGCAGCCCTCTCCAACTCCTCAGCGAAGATGTGAAGCAGCTCAGCCTCTAGAACCCAGAGGGCGTAATGCTCCCTATAGAGCTCTAGGCGTTCATAAAGAGGCGTGTAGATTGTCCCCCTTAAGGCCTCGACGACTCCCTCAACATCCTCAGCCTCAAGAAGAGATTTATAGTCGGAGATCTCCAGGGGGCTTAGGGGGAGGAGGGAGTCCCTGATCTCAGCTATATCCCTCCCAGCGTGTTTCCCCCGTAGAATCCTCTTCAGATTGAATATCTCAAATTTAAGGGGGAAATAGACCCTTAGATAGGCCTTGAAATCCTCAGGGGCCACCTTTATGACACGTTCAACCCGATTCATAAGTAGAGTATAGATGGCGCCCTCATAGTCTATCGCCCTCGCATCTGGGGGCAGCTCCTCCATCACAAGCCTATAGGGGGTGGCGAGCATTCGATCCCTAAAATCTGCTTCATCCCTAGCCTTAGCGATCTCCAGGAGCTCCTCTCGGCTGAGGAGCTCGGTTGACATGGCGTGACATCTGACGATGACATATTCAGGGCTTAAGGCCGTCTTCACCCTCTTCGTCGTGCCAACGCACCCCCTATGAGCTTTAACCTCACCAATTCGTCGAGGCTCTCCTCATCGATCTTATCCTCTATGAACTTGATGATGTTCTTAAACTGTGGTATGACGATGTTCTCCAGGGCGTTCACCTTCCGATTCGTCTTGCCCAACTCATCGGCAATCCTCTCCGTTCTAGCCTCGAACTCGGCGAGGTGGATCAGCTGCTCCAATAGGCTCATAATCTTCTCAGCAGCCTTAGCGAGGGAGGCATCCAGCTCAACGTCTATGGAGGGCTTCTCCAAAATCTTCATCATGGGATATAGAACACCCATGGTGCTTAGGGGGAGGACATCAACCTTAAGCCTCCGCCTAACCGACCTGGTCTGAGACCTCGCCTCCATAGGCCCCAGGGTTAGATAGGCGGCCGTCAGGGCTTCATAGGCCTCTTTCAGCTGTTCGATGAGAAGCTGCCTCTGACCCCTCATAACCTCCAGGGATTCGCGGAGCTCCTTGGCTAGGTGATCCCTCTTAAGCTTCAGGAACTCGCATCCCCTCTCTATGAAGCCAAGTCTCTTCTTCATCTGGAAGAGGAATCCCTTCGTGGGTCTGATGCCGCTGATGGAGGACAACTCAGCCAGCCCGCCTATACTTCGGATGGAACTCCTTGATGTACTCCTCCCGTATCCTGATTAGATCATCCTCTGGGAGCATCGCCAACAGGTTCCAGGCTATGTCCAGGGTCTGCTCTATCGTTCTGTTTTCATAGTATCCCTGGTTGACGAACTCCCTCTCGAAGCGGTCTGCGAACTCCAGGTAGCGGCGCTCCCTCTCGCTTAGGCCGACGACGCCCACTATCCTGACGAGGCCCCTCGCCCTAGTCCCCTCTGCGTAGGCCATGTAGAGCTGGTTTGAGACATCCGCATGATCCTTTCTGGTTCGACCCTCGCCGATGCCATCCTTCATAAGCCTCGATAGGCTGGGGAGAACATTCATCGGCGGATAGATGCCCCTGAGGAAGAGATCCCTCTGGAGGATGAGCTGCCCCTCCGTGATGTAGCCCGTTAGGTCTGGAACGGGGTGAGTGATGTCTCCACCTGGCATCGTCAATATCGGCATCAGCGTTATCGAACCCTTCTTCCCCTTGATCCTCCCAGCCCTTTCATAGATGGTTGCCAAGTCGCTGTATAGGTAGCCTGGATAACCCTTTCGGGTTGGGATCTCCTCCCTGGCGATGCTTATGCTCCTCAGCGCCTCAGCGTAGTTGGTCATGTCGGTGAGGATGACGAGGATATGCATACCAAGGTCGAAGGCGAGATACTCAGCCACCGTCTGAGCGATCCTCGGGGTGATAAGCCTCTCGATCGGCGGGTCGTCAGCCAAGTTGAGGATCATAACCGACCGGCTGAGAGCTCCAGTCCGCTCGAATTCACGCCTGAAGAACTCCGCCTCCTCATGCTTTATACCCATAGCTGCGAAGACTATGGCGAACTCCTCCTCACGCCCAGGGATGGTGGCCTGCCTCGCTATCTGAGCCGCCAGCTGGTTGTGGGGGAGCCCCGACTCGGAGAATATGGGGAGCTTCTGCCCCCTCACAAGGCTGTTCATACCGTCGATGGCTGAGATCCCCGTCTGGATGAACTCGCTGGGCACGGCCCTCGCGGCGGGATTGATGACGCCGCCGTGAATATCCCTCTCATCGGTGCTGAGGGGCCTAGGCATCCCATCGAGGGGCTCGAAGCTCCCGCTGAAGACCCTCCCTATCAACTCGTCGGACACAGGGATCTTCATAGTCTCCCCCGTGAAGTGGACGCCGACGTTTAGATCCATGCCGCTGGTCTCGCCGTAGACCTGTATGAGGGCGTAATCCTTCGATACGTCGAGCACCGAGCCTAGAACCTCCTCTCCATCGGGGGTGATGACCTTCACCACCTCGTCGTAGGCGACGTCTCGAACGCCCTCCACGAAGATGAGGGGACCCCTAATCTCCCGCGCCGTCTTATATATCAGGCCTGCCTCCTTCAGACTCATCTAGATCACCCCATACTCCTCCGCTAGGGCCCTAGCCTGCTCCGTGATGAGGCCCATAACCCTCTCTATGGCCTCGACACCCCTCCGCTCCTTAAGCCTCATGATCTCGGTGATGACTCTCATCTCCCTCACCCGCTCGATGGGGATGCCCTTCCTCACCAGGGGTTCAACGGAGTCATAGAACCTCAATATGGCCTTGAGAAGCTTCACCTGCTTCTCAGCCTCACAGTAGGTGTCCACCTCATGGAAGGCATTCTGAACCAGGAAGCCCTCACGGATCATCTCAGCGATCAACAGTATCAATCTCTGCTCATCCGGCAGCGCCTTCTCACCGATTATTCGAGCCGTCTCCTCTATCTCCGAGGCCTCCTCCAGGAGCTCCAGCGCCCTAGCCCTCATCGCCGCCCAGGCGGCGTCGTATTGACTCCACCACCTCGAGGCGACGTCGATGTATCGGCTGAAGCTCCTAAGCCAGTTTATCGCGGGGAAATGCCGTCTGAAGGCGAGCTCGGTGTCTAGGGCCCAGAAGGTTCCGATGAACCTAAGCGTATGAGTCGTCACGGGCTCGCTGAAGTCTCCACCTGGCGGCGAGACAGCCCCTATAATGGTGACGCTTCCTATACGCCTCTCAGAGCCGAGGGTGACGACTCGCCCAGCTCTCTCATAGATGCCCGCAATCCTGTCGGCGAGATACGCTGGGAAGCCCCTCTCCGCAGGGATCTCCTCCAATCGTCCGGATAGGTCTCTCAGGGCCTCAGCCCACCTGGAGGTTGAGTCGGCCATCACCGCCACGTCGTATCCCTGATCTCGATAGTATTCAGCGAGGGTGACGCCCAGGTAGATGCTCGCCTCCCTAGCCGAGATGGGCATGTTGCTGACGTTGGCGACGATTACGGTTCTCTCTATGAGCTTCCTCCCCGTCCTTGGATCCGTCAGCTCCGGGAAGTGGGTGACGACATCGGCCATCTCGTTTCCCCTCTCCCCGCAGCCTATGAGGACGATTATGTCGGCGTCAGCCCACTTGCTTATCTGCTGGAGCATGACGGTCTTACCCGTTCCGAAGCCCCCTGGGATGGCTGCGGCCCCGCCCTTAGCGACGGGGAAGAAGGTGTCGATGACCCTCTGACCCGTGAGGAGCGGCGAGACGAGTGGCAGCCTCTCCTTATAGGGTCTGGGAACCCTCACGGGCCAGACCTGCATCATCTTCAGCTCCTCCTCCCCCTCAGGGGTCTTCAGCTTCCCAACAGGCTCCTCCACGGTGAACTCGCCCTCATAGATCTCGGTGACCTTCCCCTCCATGCCTGGCGGAACCAGGATGCGATGCTGGAAGTATTCCGTCTCCTGGACTACACCGATTATGTCTCCTCCCACGACTTTGGCACCTACCTCCACCTTAGGCTCAAAATACCACTTCTTCTCCCTATCCAGCGGTGCGATCCTCACCCCCCTGGTGATGAAGGGGCCTGCGATCTCCCATAGCTTCAGCTCGGAGCGCTCTACGCCATCTAGGATGGTTCCCATCAATCCCGGCCCCAGCTCTGCTGCGAGGGGCCTACCCGTATCCAGAACAGGCTCACCTGGCTTTATCCCGCTGGTGACCTCGTAGCACTGTATGGCAGCCCTCTCACCACTGAGCCTGACGATCTCTCCCATGAGGCCGAGGTTTCCAACCTCAACTAGGTCTCCGATCTTGGGCTCGGCCTCGAATTGAGCGATGACCAGTGACCCATTTATCCTCTCTATGACTCCCCTAATCATCCTATCACCCCCAATCTCTCCGCCACCTTTGCGGAGAGGAGGCGTCTAGCCCTAAGTAGGCGGCCGTCGAGGGTGTTGTTATAGACCTTCAATCTGTCTCCACTTTCCACTATTACTCCTCCGAGGCATTCGATGGGCTCCTCAGAGAGTGTGAGCTTCAACTCTCTGGAGGGGAGGCTTCTCCTTATCTTTCCAAGATTCCTCTTTAGGAGCTCTAGATCCCTCTCGTTGGCTGAGATGATGAACTCTGATCCCCCTATTCTCTCTACGGCTTCGGCGATGAGCTTTGAAAGTATCTCTAGATACTCATCCCTCCTCTCCTCATCGTTGATGAGATTCTCGATCCTCTTTGTGGCCTCCTCGAAGACCCTTGAAACCATCTCCTCCCTCGCCTCCATCAGCTTTCTCCTCCCCTCCATCTCAGCCTCGCCTAGGATGCGTTCCCGAGCGGCTCTGAGACGTCGATCTATTATGAGCTTGGCCGCCTTCTCCGCCTCGCCTTTTATGCGCTTGGCCTCCTCCTCCGCCGCCCTCCGAATCCTCTTCGCCTCCCTCTCTGCCTCGGCTAGAATCTCCTTACGTCTCTGATAGACCCTCTCTATCAGCGAGACCTCGACCTCTACCTGCCTAGAGCTCATCTCATCAACACCTCCTTGACCACCATCTCCACGGCCTCCTCGAAGTGCTCCTCAGCCCTCCGCCTCATCTCCTCAACCCGCTGTTCATAGCGTTTAAGGAGCTCCTCTCCCTCCCTCTTAGCCTTCTCCTCCTCCTTCTCTATCAGCGGTGGGAGGGTTTCACCCCTCTCCACCTCAACCCTGAGGTTCTCGGCCTCGATCCTGGCCTTCTCAACTATTCGGGAGGCCTCAGCCTTGGCCTCCTCTACTATACGCCTCGCCTCCTCCTCCGCCTCCCTGAGGAGCTCATCGAGACGCTCCGTTATGGAGATGAGAGGCTCCTCGGACATATTCTCACAGCTCCACCCTCGCCCCTATGGCGAGGCTTATGATATTCCTCAACTCCTCCATCCTCATCCCCGTCTCCAGGGTGAGGTCGGGTATGAGGGCGAAGACGGGCGCAATCTCCTCGCTCTCCCGCAGCTTCTCCCTTATATACCTCGTATCCTCGGCGAAGCGCTCCGGTATTATGATGAGCTTGAACCTCCGCTCCTCCACCAATCCTCGAAGTATCCTGGCGGCGGTCCTCCCATCATCGGCCTCGAAGCCCTCGGCGCCTATCAGCTCGAAGCATGAGACGAAGGAGCTTGGCCCGACGACCGCCACGCTCATGTCATTAAGGCTTGCCGCCAAGGTCTTAAAAACGTTAGCCTCTAAACCTAGGTCAGCCCAGCAGCGACCCTATCAAAGGCAGCAGGGAGTCGGTGATAAGCCTCGGATAGACGCCGAGTATCAGTGATATCGCTGCGAGGATTATGAGGGGCGCCGTCATCACCGGTGGAGCCTCCCTCACCTCCCTCAGCCCCTCTGGGAGAGGGCCGAAGAAGACTCTGCGTATCATCCACAGCGTATAGCCGACGGTGAGGACGGTCATGATTATGGAGACGGCGGCGAAGACGGCGGCGTCTAGCGATGGAAGGGAGGAGTCGAAGACGCCTGAGAAGATGAGCCATTTAGACATGAAGCCGGCCGTCGGGGGGACGCCGGCGATGGAGAAGACCCCTATCAAGGCGAGGGTCGCCGTCAGCGGCATCCTATCGGCGAGGCCGCCCATGTGTTTCATGCTCCTCGTCCCCACCTGAGTTATGAGGATCCCGGCGACGCAGAAGAGGATGCACTTTCCCAGCCCATGGCTGACATAGTGAAACATGGCCCCTGAGACGCCGAGGGTTGAGACGCTAGCCATTCCGAGGAAGATGTAGCCCATCTGGCTTATGCTGCTATAGGCGAGGAATCTCTTCACATCATCCTGCGCCAGGGCCATTAGGCCTCCGTAGACCATGGTCACCAGGGCCCAGAGGGAGAAGATGAGGGAGAAGTGGCTGAAGATCGTTGACATGGGCAGCAGCACCAGCCTAGTGGCTGCATAGGCACCTATGCCGATCATCGCGGGGCTCAGCAGAGCTGAGATGGGCGTCGGAGCCTCTGCGTGGGCGTAGGGAAGCCAGATGTGGAGGCCGAAGACCGCCATCTTGGTGAAGAATCCTATCAGGATGGCCACCGCTATAAGGGGTGCATTCGGGCTGGAGGCTACAGCGGGAAGCGCCGAGATCTCAAAGCTCCCCGTGACCCAGTAGGCCGATAGGAGGCCGACGAGGAGGATAACCGCTCCGACATGGGTCCAGAGGAAATACATCATCCCTATCCGCTCCCGCTCTCCGTAGCCATAGTTGTTGATGAGGAGCCAGCTTGGGATGAGCATCAGCTCGTAGAAGAGATAGAACTCGATGAGGTTGGTCGCCATCACCGTTCCCATCATGCCGGCGACGTAGAGCATGTAGAGGGCGTAGTAGTTGGCGTAGTCCGACTTTGAGAAGTGTTCATGCCCCTCATGCTCCTCCTCAAAGCGATGCTCCATATACCTAACCGAGTAGATGCTGACGAGGAGGGAGAGGAGATTTATGGTTAGGAGCATCCATATGCTTAGGCCATCGGCCAACAGGCCGAAGGTTAAGGCCGCCCCGGGAGCCCAGGTGTAGCTCTCGAGATGCGATGCGCCTTTCAGAACCTCGTTGAGGAGGGCTAGGAGGAGTAGAAGCGTGTAGGTGAGGGGTATGGCGGCTGCATATCCACCATATTTACCAGCTCTACGGGCGTAGAGGTAGATGAGGGGAGTCGACAGCAGGGGGATGAGGAGAACCTGCATGAGGGGATTAGGCATCATCTCAGACACCTCCCATTAGGTAGAGAAGAGTCAGAAGGAGGGCGATGTAGGCGAGGGCGATGTAGAGCATGTTATAGGAGAGCACACCCGTCTGGAGGCGTTTAACCCTATGGTAGAGGCCGGTGAAGACGGCGGGGACACCCTCGTTTAGACCCCTATCGACGACGGCTGACTCGAAGAATTTGAATATGGCATCCTTAAACGCCAATAGGCCGTCGACGAAGATGGCGTAATAGAGGGGGTTGATATACCAACGGTTCCAGAGGAAGCTGTATATCCCCCTGAGGATCGGCGATGACTCCACAAACTCCTTTGGGTCGATGCGTCGAGCGAGGTAGAAGAGATATCCCGCGACGCCTCCGAGGAGCAGCATCGCGGCTGAGAGGGAGATGGTTCCTATGGGTGAGGGGGCGGCGACGTGAGAAGGCAGCGGGATCTCCATCTCATGCAGCATTAGATGCAGCTTCCCCTCTATGATGTGCTCCGGCGAAAGGGAGGGGGCGACGAGGCCGATGAGGCCTAGGAGGCCGATGACGATGACGAGGGCGTCGAGGATGGCGATGGGAACCCACATGATGGGGCCTGCCTCATGGATGTGATGCTCCCGCTCCAGCTCCTCCACGTGATGGCTGGGCTCGCCGTAGAAGGTGAGGGAGATGAATCTGAGGCTGTAGAAGAAGGTCATGGCGGCCGTGATGGCGGCGACGATGAGGAGGGCGTAGGCGAGAGGGCTGCCTGCATAGAGGCAGCTGAGGAAGACGGCGTCCTTACTCCAGAACCCTGAGAGCGGCGGGACACCTGAGAGGGAGAGGGCGGCTATAAGCATGAGGATATGCGTAATCGGCATCCAGCGTCTAAGCCCACCCATGTCAAACATGTAGATGGACTCCACGGCGTGGATGGCGCAGCCTGCGCAGAGGAAGAGGGCCGCCTTGAAGAGGGCGTGGCTGAGGAGGTGGAAGACGCCGCTGGTGAGGCCGGGTAGCAGCGCCCCCTCCCCGAGGCCTGCGACTCCTAGGGCGAGCATCATATACCCTATCTGGCTGATGGTGGAGTATGCCAGGGCCTTCTTAAGCTCTAGGGCCACCATAGCCTGGGAGGCGGCGAGGAAGGCGGTGAAGGCCCCTATGACGGCGATGGCGGTGAAGAAGGTGATGGCCTCAGCTATGCCGTGAACCCAGTAGCCTATGTAGAAGATGGGGGAGAGCCTTGCGACGAGGTAGACCCCAGCCTTAACCATCGTGGCGGCGTGTATAAGCGCCGAGACAGGGGTCGGCCCAGCCATCGCCTCAGGGAGCCACTCATGCAGGGGGAACTGAGCAGACTTCCCTATCGGACCTCCGAGGAGTAGTAGGGCCGTGAGGGATAGGAGGCCAGGCGTCGCCGCTATGGCTGAGAGCCAGTGGGGAGCCGCCTCGATGAGCTCTAGGAAGTTGAAGGTTCCGGCGTAGTGGTAGATGATGAAGATGGCTGCCAATAGGAGGACGTCGCCGAAGCCCGTGACGACGAAGGCCTTCATGCCGCAGTGAGACGGCGGATACATCGGCGTCGGCGGAGGGCCTCCAAGCCAGTTCTCCTTCTCATCTCTATAGTAGAAGCCTATGAGGCCCCAGCTGCACATGCCGACGCCCTCCCAGCCTACGAGGAGCATGATGAAGTTGTCGCTGAGGACTAGGAGGAGCATGCTGCCGATGAAGAAGAGGAAGAAGAACCAGTATCGGGTTAGGCAGGGGTCTCCATGCATGTAGCCGACGGAGTAGACGACGATGAGGAAGGCGATGAAGGAGACGACGTTGGCGATGATTATGCTCAACGGATCGACGAGCAGCCCCACCTCCAGCGGAGGCTTATCCGGGAAGGCGATCCAAGTCAGCAGCTTTATGTCCCCGGGATACTCCCCTGAGATGAGCCAGGGTATCATCGAGAATGTAGACAGGACGGCGGCGAAGGCGAAGAGGACGGCCGCGAGATCCCTGACGCGGTCACCGGCCTTGGCTAACAGGGGCATTAGGAGTGCTCCTGCCATAGGTATCATCCAGGCGAGCCAGGGGCCGGGATAGGTTGAGATGACCTCTAGACCCATTCACCTTCACCTCCCAACGACGGCTTGGATATATCTCCCAAGGCCCTCCACCAGCATCCTGGAGGCCGCATCGGCGTATCGGATGGCTGGCTGAGGCCAGAGGCCGAGGAGGAGTATGAGGAGGGCCATGAGGAGGTTGACGGCCACCATGAGGGCTGGAGCCTCCTCCGCCTCGAATTCGCCCTCAGGGGTGGAGATGAAGTTCTTCATCACCCTTAGGTAATAGGCCATGGAGAGGGCGCTGTTCAGGACGCCAGCCACGGCGAGGATGGGCATCCCTGCGCCTATGGCGGAGGAGAAGAGGATGAACTTGCTGATGAAGCCATTAGTCGCTGGAACCCCTCCGAGGCCGAGGAGGGAGATGGAGAGGGAGAGCATCGTATAGGGCATCATCCGGCCAACACCTCTCAGCTTCTCTATATCCCTCATACCGGTTTGATGGGTGATGTTTCCAGCGGCGAGGAATGCCAGCCCCTTCATCAATGAATGGTTGAGGATGTGGAGCAGCGACCCCATCAATCCATAGGCCGTCCCCGTTGAGAGGCCTATGAGCATATACCCTATCTGGCTGATGCTGCTGTAGGCTAAAAGCCTCTTCAAGTCGTTCTGGAGCAGGGCCATTATATTGGCCACCGTCATCGTTATGACGGCGAGCGCAGCGAAGACGCTCCGATAGACGGAGGGGGTGAAGGTGAGGTACGTAACCCTCATCAGGGCGTATAGGCCGGTCTCGATGACTATGCCCGACAGCAGTGCGCTGATGGGGCCTGGAGCCTCGGGGTGGGCATCCGGAAGCCATGTGTGGAAGGGGACTATGGCCGACTTGACGCCGAAGCCGACGATGAGGGTGGCCAACAGCAACAGCAGCCAGGGCGACGGCTCCACCCCTCTAAGGCTGGCGGAGAGATATGCGAAGTTGAGGGTTCCGCTCATGCCGTAGATGAGGGACATGCTCAAGAGCAGGAAGGCGCTTCCAGTGGCGCTCATTATGAGATATTTAAAACCGGCCTCGATGGGCCCCCATCGATACTTGAGGAAGGCGACGAGGACGTAGCTGGAGATGCCCATCATCTCCCAGAAGACGAAGAGGGTGAAGAAGTCGCCGGCTAAGGCGACTCCGGTCATCCCAGCCATCATGAGGAGGACGAGTGTATAGAACTCCGTGAGCCGACTCTCCTCCTCCATATAATGATAGGAGTAGACGACGGCTAGGAAGCCTAAAAGGGCGACGCAGCCAGCCATATAGACGCCGAGGGTGTCGATCTCGAAACATCCCGCTAGGGGGGGACTCCCCAGGAGGGAGGAGACGATAACCCGCCCTGGAGAGGCCCTGAGCTCCTGGTAGAGGAGATAGATCGAGATGAGGTTTAGCGCAGAGAAGGCTATGGCCCAGAGCTCCCTAAGCCTCCTGAGACCCGTCTTCTCAGCTAGGAGGCCGATGAGGGGGAGGGTTCCACCTCCGAGGAGGAGAACCGCTAGGGGCAGGGGGAGGAACGAGGCCGATAGGGGAGAGATCATCACCATCTCAATCGCCTCAACTTTCTCACATCGAGGGTTCCATAATGTTTATAGGCGTTGAGGACCATCGCGAGGCCTACGGCGATGACACAGCCGTCGAGGACTATAGCCATCATCACTATGGATTGACCGAGGGGATCTACGAAGCCCGCTCGGCTGAGGGAGAGGGCGACGAAGTTTAGATTCGCGGCGTTGAAGAGTATCTCCAGGCCGATGAGCATCCTTATCATATCCCTCTTCATCATTAGGCATCCCAATCCGATGAGTAGGAGGAGGAAGACCGAGACTAGATAGGGGATAAGGGCATTCACCTCTCCTCACCTCCAGGCTTTAGGAGGGCTATGCAGCACATGATGGCTGCGAGGATGACGAAGGCTTGGGAGAGGAGGTCTAGCATCCTCCAACTCCAGAGGAATCTGCCGACGGCGGATGAAACCTCCTTAAAGGCTCTCAGGGGTATGAGGCGGCGAGGTAGATCCTCCACGGCGTAGGCTAATAGGGGAAACTCATACTCGACTGTGAACCATGCGAGGATTATCAGTGAGAGGAGGAGGAAGATGGAGGAGGCGATGTAGAGCTTCACGTCGTCTCTCATTCCGCTTCACCTCCCCTCGTTAGGATGACTGTTATGAGGAAGAAGACGACGATGGCCCCTGCGAAGATGGCGAGCTGGAAGACGGAGACCATGGGGGCGCCCATCATATAGTAGAGGATGCCCAGCGAGACGTTGGTGCAGAGGAGGAAGAGGACGGCGTAGACGATGTTGGGAACAGAGACGGCTAACAGGGCGGTGATGACGACGATGGCTAGGAGGATGGAAGCCCAGATCATAGCTCCTCCACCACCTCATACTTCATCTCTTTATCGGTTAGAACCGGCTTTATACGCCGTTTAAGCATCGGCAGAACCTCCTTTATGTCTGGAACCTCAGCCAGCCGCTCTGGGGAGTAGACCAAATCGCTCCGCTTGTAGGCTGAGAACTCGACGAAGTCCGTCATCGTCAATGCGCCCCGGGGACAGGCGTCGACGCAGAGGCCGCAGAGGCTGCAGGTTCCATAGTCTATCTGTGGATACTTCCCCTCCCGCCCCTCGACGGGGACGAGAACTATGGAGGCGCAGGGGCATATCCTGGCGCAGAGGCCGCAGTGGATACACTTATCGAGATCGAGTCGATGGCGACCCCTGAAGCGCTCGGAGAAGACTAGGCGCTCATCGGGATACTTAACGGTCTGGGAACTCCTCGCCACGTAGGGGGCGACGACGAGGAAGGGTTTAACCAGCTTCTTGAGGAGGCTCATATCATCAACCCCCACTTCAGGATTATAGTTATGAAGAGGTTGAGTAGAGCTAGGGGCATCAGATAGTTCCATCCCAGCCTCAGCGTCTGATCCAGCCTAAGCCGTGGATAGACCGTTCTGATGAGGACTACTATGACCACGATGACTGCGAGCTTCAATAACATCCAAAATATATGATCATATAATGGGACTCCGAGGAGGCTGGGGCCGAGGTATCCCCCAAGGTAGAGGACGATGAACAGCAGAGTCCATCCGAGGAAGCTGACATATTCAGCCATCATGGTGAAGCCGAAGAGAACTCCGCTGAACTCCGTTCTCCAACCTATAACCAGCTCCGTCTCAGCCGTAGGCACGTCGAAGGGCGTCCTCTCAGCCTCTAGGATGAGGCCTACGAAGAAGACCAGGAACCCTATGAACTGGGGTATAGCAAACCATAGAGGCCTTTGAGCCTCAACGATGTCGACTAGGTCGAGGCTTCCAGCCAGCAGAGCCGTGGCGGCGGCGCAGATGACGAGGGGTATCTCCCCTGAGACGTAGAGATAGGCGGTTCTGAAGCTTCCGATGATGGTGTACTTATTGTTGGCAGCCCAGCCGGCGAAGATGGGAATCACCGGAGCCAGGCCAGCTATGGCTAGGAAGACAGGTAGGCTTAGGCCTCCGGCGTCGAAGAGAACCCAATTGCTGTCGAAGGGTATGAGGGTGATGGCCAAAGCCGGAATCGTCGGCAATAGAACCGGAGCGGCGAGGAAGAGGGCTTTCTCAACATCGTCGGGGATGACGAACTCCTTGAAGAAGAGTTTGAGGAAGTCGGCGATGACCTGAAGCCAGCCTGAACGCTTGCCACAGTAGTAGGGGCCGATGCGGAGCATGGCCCTGGCGAGGAACTTCCTCTCAAACCAGACGGCTATCATGGCGAAGAGGAGTATGAAGGCCAAGCCAGGTATAACGATGATCTGGGCTAAGGGCTTGAAGTTGAACCAGATGAAGTCCCATAGCCATTTAAGGAGCTCCGGAATGAGCGTTGGAAGACTCTTGATGAAGTTTATGACCTGGAGTGGAGCCTCATGGAGGAGCCATCTAACCAGGCTGAGGATGTAAAGCCAGATCAGGGTGACGACATCCATACGCATCACCTATCGCAGTCTAGATACCAGGGGTCTATGGAGTAGAGGATGACGGGGAGGTCAGCCACCAACACCTTATCCAGCTCGGCGAGTCGCTCGAAGACATACATATTCCTCAGGGTCGGGGAGTTAATCTTCACCCTGTAAGGCTTCATCCCGCCGTCGGTGAAGATGTGAACCCCAAGCTCACCGCGGGCAGTCTCAACCCTGCTTAGGGCCTCTACGCCAGGCTTAGACCTTGGGAAGAGGGGAACCTTAGTCCTCACGGGGCCGCCGGGTATCTCATCGGCGATCTGCTCCATGATGTTCAAGCTCTGCTCGATCTCGTGGAACCTCACCTTCAACCTGGCGAGGCAGTCCCCCTCCTTCTCGGTTATAACCTTGAAGTCGAGGTCTCCATAGGCGGCGTAGGGCTCGTCCCGCCTCACATCCATGTCAACCCCTGAACCCCTTAAGACGGGGCCTGTGGCCCCCAGTCTTATGGCGTCTTCACGGCTTAGGATGCCGACGCCTCGATTTCTCATCTCGAAGAGGGGGTTCTCAACCATCGCATCCCAATAATCCTGAAATCTGCGTCTGAGATATTTGACAGCCCTCTTCACCTCATCTCTAAATCCCTCTGGGAGATCAGCTCGGACGCCGCCTGGTATGAAGAAGCTGTAGCTCCACCTCGCCCCAGTGAGCTTCTCGAAGAGGTCTAGGAGAACCTCCCTGTCGACGGTTGTCCAGAGGAAGACCGCTGGGAAATATCCAGTGCACTCAACCTGTAGGCCGAAGGCGTAGAGGTGGCTATTGATCCGGCCCATCTCACATATCAGCGACCTAATCCACTTCGCCCTCTCAGGCACCTCTATGCCCAGGGCCTCCTCCACGGCCTGGACGTATCCGAGGGCGATGTTGGCCGTGTCGGCCATCACCATCCGCTCGATTGGGACGATGCCCTGGATGAAGGTTCTCTTCTCCAATATCTTCTCAATACCTCTATGCGTGAACCCTATATCGGCTATGATGCGTCTAACAACCTCCCCGTCGACGTCGATGAGTATGCGGGTCTGACCACTCATGGGGTGCTGAGGACCCCAGCTTATACGCATGACCTCGGGCTTGACCTCGGGCTCCGTCATGGTGTGACCCCCTCCCCCTTGAAGTCTTTCCTCAGGGGGTAGCCACCCCTCCAATCCGGCGGTAATAGTAGATGTGTCAGGTTTGGATGGCCCTCGAAGTCGATGCCGAACATCTCCCAGGCCTCCCTCTCATGGAAGCTCATAGCCTCCCAGACCTGCGTCATCGACGGCATCCTGGGGTTATCCCTCGGCAGGTCGACTCTCAGCATCAACATGAAACGGGACTCAGGGTTCATGAGGTAGTAGATCATCTGCATCCTCCCTTCCTTGATGTAGTCGACAGCCCCAGCTGAGACGGGATGGGTGAAGCCATATTTGTCCCTTAGAAGCCTTGCGAGTTCCAGGATCTTCTCCCTCTTCGCGACGATGGACACCCGTTTGGATCTATGAATCACAGCCTCCACTAGGAGCTCCGGATGCTCCCGCTTCAGCTCCTCTACGAGCTCCTCCTCACTCCTTGCCGGCACGGAATCCACACTCCCTCCGTATCTTCTCCTGCAGCAGCATCAGGCCGTGGATTATGGCCTCAGGCCTCGGGGGGCATCCCGGTATGTAGACGTCGACGGGCACTAGATCGTCGATGGCGACGGTGGCGTAGGAGTCGTAGAAGGGGCCTCGACCCGTTGGGCAGGCTCCGACGGAGACGACGAATTTGGGTTCACCCATCTGCTCATAGAGGTATTTGACCCTCTCCCCCATCTTCCTGGAGATTACGCCGACAACCATGAGGCAGTCACATTGACGGACGCTGGCGAAGGGGAGGACGCCCAATCGCTCCATGTCGAATCTGGAGCCTGAGACCTGCATGAACTCTGGGCTGCAGCAGCCGGTGACGAAGTGGACTGGCCAGATGCTGAACTTCCTCGCCCATGTTAATAGGTAGTCGATGACTCCATAGATCGGGGCCGCAAATCTCTCAGCCATATCATCTCACCAGCTTATCGAGCTCTGATAGGAAGTATCCTATGCCGATGAGGATTATGAGGGTGTAGAGGAAGACAGCTGTGAGGGTGAGGGGGCTGGGGGAGTAGACGGAGGTTAGGATGATCCATGTGAAGGCGTCGAGGGCGAAGAAGACGACGGCGTATCCGAAGTATCGGAGGGCCCCCGTCACCCTGAAGCTTAAAGCCCTCCCAAAGGGGGGTTGACCACACTCATAGATGTTCCTCTTAATCGGATTCGGCTTACTTGGGGCTAGAAGCTTGGATAGGAGGATTGCGATGGAGAGGAAGGCTATGAAGAGGGCGGTGAAGAGCCAGAAGGCGATATAGCCTCCTATTTTAATCATGAGGCGTCCACTCCCCAATACTCCTCCAATAACCCTATTTAATCTTTAACCCCTCAAAATTTTAGGATGCCTAAAATTTACGGGTAAAACAATAAATAGGCCGAGAAGAGATTAGAGCAGACATTTTTTGAGGAGGGAGAAGCTTGGAGCCTGAGAAGATACATGTAATCTGGCTGTCGGGGCAGGCATGCACGGGGTGCACGGTCTCCTTCCTAAATGCGACGCATCCAAGCCTCGTCGACATCCTGACGGGCTTCATACCCCAGGCCGCTGGAATAACCCTCGACTACCACCAGACGATCATGCTCCCCTGGGGTGAGGAGGCCTTGAAGGCTGTGGAGGCCGCGGAGCGAGGTGAACTCGAACCCTTCGTCCTCGTCGTCGAGGGAGCCGTCCCAGATGAGGATAAGGCCGGAGAGGGATACTGGTGTGCCATCGGAGAGGAGAATGGCAGACCCATAACCTTCTCAGAGCGCCTAAAGAAACTCGCCGATAAGGCGGTTGCAGTTGTCGCCGCGGGAACATGCTCAAGCTTCGGGGGTATACCCCACGGCAAGCCGAATCCGACGGGCGCGATGGGGGTGATGGACTTCCTCGGCAGAGACTGGAGGAGTAAGGCTGGAATCCCCATAATCAACGTCCCTGGATGCCCAGTTCATGGGGAGCATCTCGCCGAGGTTTTAGCCCACGCAGTCCTAGCCGTGAGGGGATATCTACCGCTGCCGGAGCTGGATGAGTGGCATAGGCCAAAATACATATTTGGACAGACCGTTCACGACAACTGTCCGAGGGCTGGCCTATACTCGGATGGGAAGACTAGCCACGCCTTCGGTGAGCCATACTGCATGGGCCTCCTAGGATGTAAGGGGCCGATAAGCCACTGCGACGCCCCGAAGAGGGGGTTCGTCGAGGGCGTCGGGGGATGCACGGCCATCGGCGGCATCTGTATAGGATGCACGGAGCCGGAGTTCCCCGATGAACCTTATGGGCCGTTCCTGAAGAAGGCGCCAGCCACATTCTTCATCGCCGAGAAGATACGTGGAATAATCGCTGGACTCGACGCCGTCTGGCATAGATTTGAGGAGAAGCTCGTGGGGAGGAAGCTGTGAGGTGGTGAAAATGGTGAAGAAGGAAGTCCTGATCGAGCCGATGACGAGGCTGGAGGGACACCTGGGCATCCACGCCGTCGCAGACCTGGAGAAGGGGATCTACGTCGACGCCCACAGCTTCGTCGTGATGTTCAGGGGCTTCGAGATCATCCTGAAGGGGCGTGAACCCGCCGACGCCATCTGGATCACACAGCGTATCTGCGGAGTCTGCCCAACACCCCACGCCATCGCCTCGGTTCAGGCAGTGGACATGGCCTATCAGGCCCCGCCGCCGCCGATGGGGGTGCTGCTTAGGAACTTCCTCCATGGGGCTGAACAGCTCTACGATGCGGCTCTCGGCTGCCTCGTCCTCGAGGGGCCGGACTACAGCGAGGCGGCCGTGAAGAAGTGGAATCCCGACTGGTGGGAGAAGGCGAGGAGGGCGAAGGCTCCGAATGCGAAGCTCCACGGCTATAAGACCATCGCCGACATCATGAGAGCCCTCAACCCTCTATCAGGAGAGCTTTGGCTGAGGTCATTAGCCGTGGAGAAGCTGGGTCGAAAGATGGCCTCACTTCTAGGCGGTAAGCATCCCCACGTCGTCTCCATAGTCCCTGGGGGAGTGGCGAAGACGTTGACGCCTACGGATCTGGAGCAGTATGCCGCCATGCTGGCCCATCACATCGCATTTGCCAAGGAGTTCATACCCGTGATGGATGACCTCCTAGACTTCGTCCTCTCCATGGGCTATGAGGAGTGCGGCTCAAGGAGGGTGAACCTCCTCTCCTATGGGGCCTACGACGACCCAGAGGCCTACACGGCGAACTATGAGGATATGCCCAACTGGGGGCTGAAGCGGGCCGTCTCGCCAGGCGTAGTGATAGACGGTGAACTCGTCACACAGGACTTGGTAGAGATAAACGTAGGCGTGAGGGAGTTCGTTGATAGAAGCTACTATGAGGATTGGGCTGGGCCTAGCATCGCCGAGGATCCGGCTGGAAACCCGTTGGATGCCAAGCATCCATGGAATAAGGAGACTAAGCCTAAGCCTGGCCCCTATAAGGCTTGGGACTCTAAGTATAGCTGGGCTGG
>CALEIY010000008.1 GCA_937898665.1 Candidatus Bathyarchaeota archaeon
GTTGGAAGCCTTGACTCCGGTGCGGCCGCCGGGATTCGAACCCGGGATCTTCAGCTTGGAAGGCTGACGTCTTAGCCAGGCTAGACGACGGCCGCCCAGGATCGATTTGATGGTGAGCGGGATTAAAAACGTAGCGTTTGGGGAAAGCTATTTCAGGGCTTTATGAGGTTGTTTGTGGATGGAACCCTTTCTGCTGGCTCTCGTCGGCCTCCTCGGCGGCGTGATAATGAGCTTCATAGGTGCCAGCGCTGTGATGGTTGTGGTTCCCAGCTTAAACATCCTCGGCTATAGGATGCATGTCTCTATAGGGGTGAGTCTCCTCGTCGATGTTTTTGCTTCCCTGGCTGTCGGCTACACCTATTGGAGGCATGGGAACGTCGATCTCAGCGGGGGCCTCTGGATCGCCTTGGGTTCGATCCTCGGCGCCCAGCTTGGGGCTGGGGTGACCGTCGCCCTCCCAGAGTGGTTCCTCGCAGTCTCCTATGCCCTCTGGATGATCGGCTCAGGCGTGGCTATATGGAGGAAGGGCCTAGACCGCAGGGCCATCGTTGAGAGGCTGAGACGCTACGTCGAGTTCGACTCTCGGTCTAAGAGGATTGCAGCCGCCTTGGCTCTCGGCTTCGGCATCGGCGTCAACTGCGGAGTCTTCGGCGCCGGAGGTGGCATCCTAATCATGATGGTTCTCATCTTCGTCTTCGACTACGCCATCCACAAGGCCGTGGGGACGTCGACGATCATCATGGCAATAACAGCAGCCTCGGGGGCCGTCGGCTACTGGATGAGGGGGAACATAAACCCCACTGCAGCCCTCATAGTGGCGTCAACCACCATCCTGGGAGGCGTCTCGGGGGCGAAGCTGGCCAACATCCTAAGCGAGAAGACCCTCTCCCGCATAGTTGGCGCCATCTTCATAATCCTAGGCATAGTCCTAACCTGGTTTAGGCTGACCCATCTAGCATAGCCTAATCGGCTTCTCCAAACGGCTTAGGAGGACGACTGAACTCGGTGGATGCTCGTCGAGGATGCGATAACCCGAGGCCTCGGCTAGGGCCTCAGCGAACCGCCTTATGTCGCCGTGCCGCGCCATCTCCTCATATCCGAAGCGGTATCGGGCGTAGCCGACGCTCATCGCAGCCTTAGGCTCCAGATAGGTCGCATTAGAAAGCTCAGCCAGCCTCGCATAGGCCTCAGGGCTATGCATATTGTATCCTGGCAGCAGCGTATGCCTCAGAACCGTTGGACAGCTGAAGCTGTTTAGGAGCTCCAGGGTCTCCATAAGGCGTCGCCACCCATCCCTGACGAGGGGTCTACAGGTTCTCTTGTAGGTCTCCTCATCTGGGGCTGAGACGCTGACATAGAGCTGTGAAGGCTCCCTATCGAGGTTTGCCAATACATCGGGTCTGAGGCCGTTGGTGACTATGAAGACGGTTTTGAAGCCATGGTTGAAGTAGGCCTCGACGAGTTCCCCAAGCCTTGGATACAGCGTCGGCTCCCCTTCGAGGCTGATGGCTGCGTGAATAGGCTCTCGGGCTTCGAGATACATCTCCCTTGGAACCCTGGGGTTTCCTCCGAAGCCGCTTATGGCTCTCCGATGAGCCTCTATGGAGGCCTCGACGATGAACTCTGGATCCTCAGCCTCCTCCGGTGGGAAGTATGTTTGATCCCAGGCTATGCCCAGGTCGCTGGGCTGCGCCCTCCAGCAGTAGATGCAGCTCTGTAGGCATCTTCCAAGGCTTGGGGTCATCTGGAGGCATCGATGGCATGGTATCCCGTAGAAGCGCTGCTTATAGCAGTATTCGGCGCCGCCAGTTCTCAGGCTCTTCCTAGTCCAGTGACAAGCCTTAACGGCGCTGTGGCCACCTACGAATTGATATCCCTGCCTCCGGTATACCCTCCTCAGCTCCTCTGGTATGGGCATCAGAAAAATTAGAAGCCGTAGAGCTTTGAATACTTCTCCTCCAGATACCTTAGGAAGGGTTCAACCCTCAAGGGGCTTCCCGTCGCCACCTCTATCAGCCTCGGCGGATCATAGAGGTTTCCATACCTATGGACATGACTCCTCATCCATTCACGAACCTCCTTGAAGCTCCCAGCCTCTACACGCCCCCTCCAGTCGGGGATCTCCCTCTCCATCACGCTAAGCAGCTGGCCTCCGATGATGTTCCCCAGGGCATAGCTTGGGAAATATCCATAGCTTCCGCTCGCCCAGTGGATGTCCTGCATCACCCCCTCGGAGGGATGCTGGATCTCGACGCCGAGATACTTCTCATATCGCTCATTCCAGACTTCGGGCAGCTCGTCGACGTCGACCCTATCCTCGAAGAGGGCCTTCTCCAACTCGAAGCGGATGATGATGTGGAGGCCATAGGTAACCTCATCGGCGTCGACGCGGATCTTCCCAGGTTTCACGATGTTCACAGCCCTGACGAAGTCTTGGAGCTCCACGTCGTCGAGGACGCCGACCATCTCCCTCAGCTTGGGGTAGAAGTAGCTCCAGAACTCATGGCTTCGTCCGACGATGTTCTCCACGAACCTGGATTGGGACTCGTGGAAGCCCATGGAGCAGGCCTCCCCCACGGGTTGATACCTCCACTCCTCTGGGAGGTTGCCGTCATAGAGGGCGTGGCCGCATTCATGGAGGACGGAGAAGAGGCTCTTATAGAAGGCGTCCTCATAGTAGTGGGTCGTGATCCTTATGTCTCCGTAGTAGCCGCTGGTGAAGGGGTGTTCAGACTCATCGATGCGCCCCCAGGCTTTCTCAGACCAGGTGTCATATCCAACGAATTCCGCGATGGCCCTTGAGATCCTCCTCTGAACCTCTATGGGGACGATTCTATGGAGGAAGTCTATTCGAGGCTGCTCCGAGGAGAGGCATTTATCGATGAGCTTGACCAGGCCGCTCTTAAGCTCCCTGAAGACCCTGTCGATCTCATCGGCCGTCATCTTAGGCTCATAGATGTCGATGAGGGCGTCGTAGGGCGTCTTAGTCCCCTTCACCTCCATCAAAAGCTCCGCGGCCTTCTTCCTCAGCTCCAGCAGCTTACCAAGCTCCGGCTTGAAGGGTTCATAATCCCTCTTCGCCTTAGCCTTCTCCCAGACGCTTACCGTCACGGCCCTCTGCTTAGCCGTCTCAGCCACCAGCTCCTCTGGGAGGGCCGTCGCCTCATCATAGGTCTTCTTGATAAGCTCCACATTCCGCCTCTCAACCTCCCCTAGGGATTCGAAGCCTGGGTGGCCCATGATCTCCTTCAATAGCCTCCCAACCTCGGGATCCGTCGCCATCCTATGGCTTAGACGCTCCAGGAGGGCGAGCTGCTCACTCCTCAGCGACACCCCCGCTGGGGGCATCATCGTCCTCATATCCCAGCGTAGAAGCCAGGTGGCGGTTTGGAGAACCACGAGGTTCTTATACCTCTCCAGAAGCGCCTCATAGGCCGATTTCAGGGACTCCATCAGGTTGAAGGGGGCTGGGAGAGATTATAACGATTTCTAAGCCTTAAACTCCAGCTCCTCCCTCAGACGCTTGAGGAAGGACTCTAGGAACCGTAGACGCCCCTCAGCGACTCTCCTTGCCTCCTCCGTATATAGGGGCCTCCTATACTTCGCTATGATCGCCTCCAAAACCATAGGGGCCTCGGAGACGTCTCCGGAATACTCTCCCTCAACGAGCGCCCTCAGGATGCCCCTCAGCAATCCGATGGCTCCGAGATAGTCGAGGAAGTCTGCATCATAGAGTATCTCAGCCTCAGCCGTCTGAGGGTCAGGCCCCCCATATCGGCTGTGCGCCCTTATACAGTGCTCAACGGCCCTTATCTTCGCCTCATCATAGCCCAGCTCCCTGAGGAGCTCCACAGCCATATCGGCGCTCACATCATAGTGCCTCAGCCTCCCAGACTTGGGGATGGAGACGTCGTGGAGTAGCGCCGCCAGCCTTAAGGTTTCAAGGTCTACGTCTCTCCCCTCTGCGAGGCGTTCACACCACTTCAAAACCCTCAGGGAGTGATCCAGGCCTGAGACCTTCTCATCCTTCAGATGCTCCTCAACGTATCTCAGAACCCTCTCATCTACGCCCTCCATCTCATGAAATTGGCGATTACAGAGTTAAAACTCTGCTCATTCCTCCCGTAGTAGATGCTCGATTATCTCCATATCGATGTCCACGATCTTCGGTTTGAGAGGTTTAATTATCAGGGTGTTATCCTTCACCTCTACAATTACTTCGTCACCCTCCTTTAGATCAACCTCTCTCAGCAACTGCTTCGGCAGTCTCAAGACACCTCTCCTACCAATCCTTAAGATCATGGCGTTTACTCCCATCCAGGATTTAGGGAAATGGTGAGAGCTTTAAGTTTGGGGGTGAATCCTTATCCGGTATGGAGTGGCCGACGTTCCTCGACATACTTGAGGCGAGGAGGCGTATAGCCCCCTATCTCCAGAGGACTCCCCTGAGGTATTATCACGGCCTCTCGAAGCTGCTGGGCTGTGAAGTCTATGTGAAGCATGAGGAGACTAATCCGACGGGGGCCTTCAAGGTTAGGGGAGGCATCAACCTCATCTCCCAGCTCAGCCCGGAGGAGCGTGAGCGCGGCGTCATAACGGCCTCAACCGGCAATCATGGTCAGTCCATCGCCTACGCCTCCAGGCTATTCGGGGTGAGGGCCATCATCTGCGTCCCCGAGGGGGCGAACCCAGATAAGGTGGAGGCCATCAGAAGCCTGGGAGCCGAGATCGTGGAGTGGGGGAGAGACTTCGAGGATGCTAAGCGGAACGCGGAGCGACTAGCCGAGGAGGAGGGCTACCGATATATTCACAGCGGTAATGAGCCTCTGCTCATCGCAGGCGTTGGAACCATAGGCCTCGAAATCATAGAGGAGCTCCCAGATGTCGACGTCATCATCGTCCCCGTCGGCGGAGGCTCGGGGGCATCGGGGATAAGCATAGCTGTGAAGACGGTAAACCCAGAGGTTGAGGTCATCGGCGTCCAGTCGGAGGGGGCGCCCAGCGTCTACCTCAGCTGGAAGAGGGGGAGCATAGTAGAGACTGAGGCCGTAAAAACCTTCGCCGACGGCCTCGCCACCCGCAGAGCCTTCGAGCTTCCACTGGAGATCATGCGTGAAAAGCTCGACGACTTCATCCTCGTCTCCGACGAAGAGATCAGGGAGGCGATCAGGCTCTACGTGGAGAGGGCTCACGTCATCGCCGAGGGGGCTGGAGCCGCACCCCTCGCAGCCGCCGTGAAGATCAAGGAGAGGCTTAAGGATCGTAAGGTGGTGCT
>CALEIY010000009.1 GCA_937898665.1 Candidatus Bathyarchaeota archaeon
CTCCTCATCGATGTATCGCTGGAAGCGGATCTCGATCTCCTCCATCCTGCTCTTAAGCTCATCCCTGACGATCTCTCGGACTCTATCCTCGATGCTCATACCTATCTAGATACAACGCCTCTGAGAATACTGATATAATTTTCCTCCGAGGGGGCGCAAGCTTATTATAAGCCGTGAGGAGGGCTATCCCATGGACTTAGGGAGCGAGTCTACTGGATCGGAGCGATGCTGAGGGACAACCTCTACGCCGGCAATTCCTTCATCATCTTCGAGAATCCCGAAGTTCGTTCAATTCGCGTTGATAAACGGGGAGGGTCTCATCTGCGATGTCCTCATCACGGTGCTATCCCCGGGGAAGAGGAGCGGATTAAGGCCCTCATGCCCAACACCTCTAGGAATATGGAGACGGGGAAGCTGATCTCCTATCAGAAGTGGTTTGAAATCCATGAGCTGTATAGGGCTGCGGAGCTGGTGGATAAGCTATTCACCCAGATCTTCGATCTACCCGCAGACTACGAGTTGAGATATCTCTCAGGTTAAAGGCCGACCAGATAAAATCTTCTCCGAGAGATAAAGATTAGGATAGGATGATTTTCTTTCCATCATTCTCCAGCAGTCGTTCACGTTTAGCGTCGACGTCACGTTGAATCAGCTCAACTTGCTCTGATGACAGCGTTCTAAACCTCCCCTGAAGCTTTAGATACTCCTCTACGGGCTTCGGCTTCGGCTTCGCGGTTAATCTCAGGGTTCCATCGACGATCTCGTAGAGGGGCCATATCCATGTCTCGACGCTGAGCCTCGCCACCTCAACGGTCTTGGAGGGGTGGAAGCGCCATCCCGTGGGGCAGGGTGAGAGTACATGGATATACTTGAAGCCCTTAATCTCCTTCGCCCTCCTCAACTTCCTCTTCAGATCCGTTGGATGGGAGATCGAGACCGTCGCCACGTAGGGGACGCCGTGCTGGGCGATGATGAAGGGTAGATTCTTCTTGGGCGACTCCTTCCCCAGCGGGGTGGTTGTCGTCCAGGCGCCGAAGGGCGTGAGGCCGCTCTTCTGTATACCCGTATTCATGTAGGCCTCGTTGTCTACGCAGATCTGGATGAAGTTCTCATTTCTCTCGGCGGCCGCTGACACCTTGTTGAAGCTTATATCGCCGACGGCTCCATCTCCTCCGGAGGAGACTACGGTTATATCGTCTCTCCCCTTCATCTCCAGCGCCGCAACGATGCCGGTGGCTCCATCGGCGACGAAGGAGAAGTGGAAGGCATAGGTTGGCACTCTTAGAAATCTGATGGCGCACATGGCGCAGGGGCCGTCGCCGTATACGATGGTCTTCGGCCCTAAGGCCTCTAGGGCCATCCTCCAGAAGAGGGAGCCTCCACAGCCTGGGCAGCAGAGGTTTCCACCTCTGATGAGGCTCTTCTCATAGTATTCGTCGAAGATGCGGTCGACCTCCATCACATCACCTCCCCTAGATCGAGGAGTTCAACCCATTCCACCTCTCTCTCAACGCGGCCCTTCTCATAGGCCTCTAGCACTCTCTCAGCCATGTATCGGATCTGGTTGATGGTGACGTCGCTGCCACCTAGGCCGACGTGGAAGTCTAGTAGTAGGGGTCTATCATCCAGTGGGTATAAAGCCCTGGCGACCTCCATGGCGACGATTCCCCCACCGGCTGAGCCGAAGCTTGTATTCCTATCGACGACTCCGATGGCGTGGTATCGCTTAGCCATCTCCCTAAACTCCTCCGTTGGGAAGGGTCTGAAGCCTCGGAGTTTCACCAGCCCTATGGGTTTACCCTCCGCCCTCAACTCGTCGATGACGTCTCTAGCCGTCCCCGTCATCGATCCCATGGTAACCAGCACCGCCTCGGCGTCCTCGCAGGCATACTCCTCCACTAGGCCGTCGTATCTCCGATTGAAGCGTTTGGCATACTCCTCATCCACCTCCTCTATAACCTTCTTCGCCCTCTCCATCGCCTGCTGAATCTCGTATCTCGCCTTTGCGATGTTCGTGGGGAAGGGGGGTCGACGATAATCCTCGGGGTAAAGCGAGTATAGTTCATGCCTGTAGGGTGGAAGGAAGTCGTCCACCTCCCCCTGATCCGGCGCCGTCGTGGGTATGGCCGTCGCTGAGACGAAGTATCCCTCATAGCAGACGGCGACGGGTAGGTAGACCCTCCTATCCTCAGCGATCCTATAGGCCTGGATGATGGTGTCCAGCACCTCCTGACTATTCTCACAGTAGAGCTGAATCCAACCCGTATCCCGCTGTAGCAGGGAGTCATTGTGATCCGGCCTAAGCCCCCCGAGGGGGGCGATGGCTCGGTTGACCATACACATCACAACGGGCAGCCTCCTCCCAGGGGGCATCCAGAGGGCCTCCTCCATGTAGACGATGCCCTGGGCCGCCGATGCGGTGAAGACCCTCGCCCCCGCGGCTGAGGCGGCGGCCGCGGCGGCCATGGCGGTGTGCTCCCCCTCCACCTTGATATACTTCGCCTTCAGCTCTCCCCTCGCGATCATCTCGGCGAGGTGGTTTATCAGCTCCGTCTGAGGCGTGATCGGGTAGACGGGTATAACCTCCACCCTGCTGAGCTTCACACCCCACGCCGCAGCCTCATTTCCATCCATCATCTTGGTGAAGCCCATCTTTCACTCCTCCCTCACCATCCTTATGGCTTCGGCGGGGCATTCATTCGCGCAGATCCCACAGCCCTTACAATATCTGAGGTCGAAGAGGACTCCCCGCTCGGTGAGTAGGGCTGTCCCCTCTGGGCAGAAGGTCTGGCATAGGCCGCATCGAATACACTTCTCATTATCCACCTCGGGTCTGAAGGCCCTAACGAATTGTACGCTCATAGCTCCCACACCTCCGCCTCCTCATAGCCCCGTCTACAGGCCTCGACGTTGAGCTCCCCCATCCTTCCGGGGAACTGCTCCCTGATGGCTTCATAGAGTGATTCGACTCTAACCCAATTCGTGGCTCTGCTGATGGCTCCTAGCATCACCGTATTTGTAATCGGTATGGCTCTCTGGCCGAAGATGTCCGTGGAGATTGCCGTGGCGTCGACCGTCGCCGCCTTGGAGAGCTTTACGCCTAGATCCACCTCATCTGGTTTACCTCTGTAATTCAAGATGGCGACGCCGCCTTCCTTAAGTCCCCTCCGCGTCTCCTCAACCTTTATCAAGGCTGGATCGAGGACGACTATGGCGTCTGGTTCATAGATTCCGCAGGTTCTCCTTATCGGCCTCTCATCGATTCTGAGGAAGACCGTTACGGCTCCTCCCCTCCTCATTCCCCCATAGACGGGGATCTTCTGCGCCCACTTCCCCTCCCTGAAGGCCGCCTCCGCGAGGAGGAGCGCCCCAAGGACGGCTCCCTGACCCCCCATGCCATGAAACCTTATCTCTAGCATATCCTCTCTCTTTAACTCCTCACTCTAGGTTAGATAAGACTAGCCATCGTTCTACGCTCTAGAACATCCGTTCAAATGCCTGGTATTATCTCAACCACACATCCATGAATCGGTGATATGAAGACTTGGAGCGGAGTCCCTGAGCTCCTCATCATCACAATGCTCCTCCTAGGCTGGTGTGGCTGGCTGATATATTGGAGGCCTAAACCTGAGGCTGGAGGCTTCTTAGATCGCTTCAACTCCTATGAAGAGCTCCTCGAATATCTGAGAACTCATGGTGGATGCCCCTCACCTTCTCGACGACGGATAGGCCCCATAATAATCCGGGTATTTAAGAGCGAGATGGCACAGCCTTCGCCATCGATGCCTATGTATTCCACCACGAATATTCAGGTGGCTGGGGTTGATGAGGCCGATGTGGTGAAGACCGATGGTCGATACCTCTATCTGGCATCGGGGTGCAACGTGGTGATTCTCAGGGCCTATCCCCCAGAGGAGCTGGAGATCCTCTCAACGATCAGATTGAACTCCACGGTGGCCGGACTCTACATCCATGGGGATAGATTGGCGATTCTCTCCTCGCTCCCTCTCATATATCCCGTGGCTGCGCCCGTATATGGGGATGTAGAGGCCAAGTCTATTCCATCCATCTGGTTGGGCAAGACCCAGCTAGAGGTCTACGACATCTCGAATCGTCGATGTCCTAGGCTCCTAAGCCGTGTAAGTCTGGAGGGAGAATATCTAAGCTCTAGAATGGTGGAGGGCTATCTATACCTGGTGGTGAATGAGCCGGCGATCCTCGTCAACGAAAGCTATGTGAGGCTACCCAGGATAACCTTGAATGGCGGGGTCTTGGAGATTAAGGCTGAGGAGATCTACTATCACAATGAGACCGAGGTTGCGGAAGCCTTCGTAACCGTCATCTCCATAGACCTCCTAAACCCTGAGGCTGAGCCGCAGCATATCACCTTCCTCCTCAACTCGGCCTCCGAGCTGTACGCCTCCAGCGGAAACCTCTACATAGCCGTACCGGAGTCTCTTAGACCCTCCAACTTCTGGCTAGGTGATTGGACTTCGATTCATAGGGTGAGATTCAATAGGGGTTTCTTAACCTATGAGGCGGCTGGGAGGATTCCAGGGAGGATCCTCAATCAGTTCTCCATGGATGAATATGACGGCTACCTCAGAGTTGCCACCACCAGCTGGATGAGGGATCCCGCCAGGGGCGGCAGAGTGATCCAAGTGAACAACCTTTACGTCTTAGACTTAGATCTCAGGGTTGTCGGCTCTCTGGAGGGGTTGGCGCCGAACGAGGAGATACATTCAGCTAGATTCATGGGGGATCGCTGCTACCTCGTCACCTATCGCAGGGTTGATCCCCTCTTCGCCCTCGATCTCTCAGATCCCGAGGGACCTAGGATGCTAGGGAAGTTGGAGATCCCAGGATACTCCGACTATCTACACCCCTATGGTGAGGATCTGCTGATAGGCGTCGGGAAGGAGGTTATCGTGGAGGGCGACTCCTCCTATGAGCGTGGGGTTAAGGTGGCCATATTCAACGTCTCAGATCCCGCTAAGCCGGTGGAGACAGCAAAGATTGAGCTAGGTGGATGGAGTTCGGATACCCCCGTGAGGTGGGAGCATAAGGCCTTCCTCCTCATAGAGGATCGAGGCCTATTGGTGATACCCGTTGTATTAAATGATTGGAGAAATCCGGCTAAGGGTTATTGGCAGGGAGCCGTCGTCTTGAAACTCTCGCTACAGAGCATAGAGGCCGTGGGCTGGATCACCCATATGGATGGGGGGAGGCCGCCGGATCCTCGATGGGAGGTGAGGAGGGCCATCTATATCGGTGGCTACCTCTACACGATCTCTAGGGGCCTTGTGAAGGCGAATAGCCTCATCGATCTCCGCGAGGTGGCAGCCGTCGAGATGCCCTAGGCCTTTCAGCCTCCCTTAGCCTCCCAGCTAAGGCCTCCTCGATGACCCTGGGGATGCGGTCGATGAGGTCGAGGGGTGATAGGTGGTATCCCCTCTCCCCGTAGGCTAGGTCTCCAGCATAGCCGTTGATGAAGGCTCCTGCCACGGCTGCCTCGAAGGGGTTGACGCCCTGAGCCATATAGGCTGCCACGATGCCTGAGAGGACGTCCCCCGTCCCGCCGACGGTCATACCTGGATTTCCCGTTCTATTATATCGAGTATACCTGCCGTCGCTGATGACATCCACATGGCCCTTAAGCAGTATGATGGCTCCAAGCCTCCTCGCCGCTTCTTCGACGGCTCGCCCCCTCTCTAATAGGTCGCCGGCGGCCTCCCTGCCGGTTAGCAGCTTGAACTCCCCTCCATGAGGTGTGAGAACCGTCGACCCCTTAAACCTCCTCCCCAACCTGGCCACGGCCTTAAGGCCGTCGGCATCGATGAGGGTTGGGATACCCTTAGCCTCAAGCTCGTCTAGGAGGCTGTCAACGGCCTCAACGGTTCTATCGTGAACCCCTAGACCAGGCCCTACGACGGCTGAGTCCACCCTATCTAATAGGGGGAGGAGCTCCTCAACTCCCCTAGGGGTGAGGCGGCTTCCCCTAAGCTTTATCGTGATAAGCGTAGGCGAGTATCCCGCTATGACATCGGCGGCCGACTCGGGGGCGGCTACGTAGACGAGGTCTACGCCGACGGCGTAGGCGGCGAGGGCTGAGAGGGCTGGCGCCCCCGTATATGTCTCTGAACCTCCGACGACGAGTAGTCGGCCGAAATCCCCCTTATGCGCCTCCAGGCGTCTCGGCTTGGAGGCTAGGTAGATGTCCCCTGGGCCGGAGAATAGCTCCGCCTCAGGTGGGATCCCTATGGGTTTCACGAGGAGTTTCCCAAGGTATTTCCCAGCCTTCTCGAAGCCCCTCTTAGGCTTGTGGAGTGTGATGGTGAGATCGGCCTTGACGACGGCTCCCTCAGCTCGACCCGTATCGGCCTGGAGGCCGGAGGGAAGGTCGACGGCCACCTTGAAGGCCTTTGAGCTGTTTATCGCCTCCACCATCTCCCTGAAGGGAGGCTTCAGCGCCCCCTTCACGCCTGTTCCCACTAGGGCGTCGACGATGACATCCGCCTCCGGCAGCCTGATCTCCGATGAGTCTCTCATCACCTCTAGGTCTATGCTGAGACCCATCGCCTCCACGGCCTCCCAGTTCCTCTCGGTCTCCTCCACCCTGATGTCTGATGGATCTCCTAGGAGGATGACGTGAACCCTATAACCCATCGCGGCTAGATGCCTAGCCGCGGCTAGGCCGTCTCCACCATTCCCCCCAGGGCCGCAGACGACTAGAATTCGCTTCTCCGAGGTGAATCTCTCCATGATGGCCTCCGCCACGGCTCTGCCGGCGTTCTCCATCATCTGAAGCCTTGAGACGCCTAGATACTCGGCGTTCATCTCGACGGCTCTCATCTCTCGGGATGTGAGGGTCTCATCCAGGAGCAAGATCTCTCAGAACCTTCTTAGACCCCGGAGCTTTAAGCCTCTCGAAGCCACCGCCCTACATAGGCCACATGGATCTCGATTCATGGCTGATCCTCAACCCGTAGATCCCCAACGGAGTCTACATGGTTCTCCGCCATCCCCTTAACCCTAGGTCCCACTCCTATGGCCTTGACCCCCGCCTTCTCCGCTGCCATTAGATCCTCGGGTTGATCGCCGATGTATATGGCCTCCGATGGGGGTGTGGCGCATCGTCGACATGCCAGTATTACGACGTCGGGGGCGGGCTTCGGGTTCTCCACCTCATCGACGCCTACTATTACATCGATTAGAGGGAGGAGTCCAGCTTCCTCCAGGGCCTTAGAGGCTCTGGCTCTAACCTCATTGGTGGCTACAGCCAGCCTAAGCCCCGCCTCCCTCAGCCTTTCAAGGGTCTCGGGGATCCCTGGTAGAGCCTCGGCCCTATACCTTGAGGCCATAAGCCTATCAGCCTCGATGTAAGCCTCCTCGGCTAGCCTCCTAGCATCACCCCAGCCGATGCCCGTTAGGTAGAGGGCGACGGCCCTGCGCTTGCTGGCTAGATCCTGTGAGTAGTAGGGTATGTTACCTATGTTCCGCTTCTCCCCCTTGAAGCGCTCATTAGAGTAATAGGGCGACTGCCCTTCTCTAGCGCTTCTCGAAGTATTGTCCCAATCGGAGAAGGTGTTGGAGTAGGGGGAGGTGATGACTGTATCTATATCCTAAGTCGCATCGATGTTTCCATGTTTGAGATTGGCTATATTTCCCTCCGAGATCATGGTCTCCGTATATCGCCTCTGGAGCTCCAGCCTATCTTTATAAGTCTCAGAGGCTCTCGGCCCAGCTTTATGCCCTATTCCCTCGCTATAGGGGTGGACTCGTGGTGACGACATCCACACCCTCGCAGCCCTAAACGTCATGCACATAATCTTTATAAATAGAAATGTCGCAAAGGGGTAAATGAAATTAATGATGCTTTACAATATGTCTAGGAGATCGATAATTCGATTTTTGGCCGTTTTGGTTATTATAGGTTGGGGCCTGTCTGGGCTACTCTATATTAAGGTTACTTCCTTAAGAAACAAGCTTCACACATACGAGATTGAAAAAAGACAGTTGCAAGAAGCGATCTCCGAATTGAAGAAAAGGAGGTTGGAAAATGTGACTATTAGGATAGGTGTAACTGCAGCCTCTGATTATGATTATAACCGAATGAAAAGATTTTTTGAAGAAATAATTGAAAAAGATGTGAATGAATACTGCGCCAAGCTCGGCTATGACATTGTATTTAAATTTATCATTAAAAATAATAAAGAGCGGGCGGGTATAGCCATACAAAACCTCCAGGCCTTCAAGGAGATGGGCATCAATATAATAATAGGCCATCCCTGGTCCAGCCATAATTATGTAAGCATGACTTACGTGAATGAGAACAATATGCTACTATTCAGCCCATCCTCTTCCTCTTCCCAATTGGCGAGACCGGGAGACAATCTTCTCAGAATGTCTCCGGATGATATGGCCCAGGCCTCGATCATAGCTGAGATGCTTAGGAGCTGGGGTATCAAAGCCATCATCATCTTCCATACCCCTAGTGACTATGGGATCGGCTTGTACAACGCGTTGGAGGACGAATTCACTAAACGCGGTGGAGTGATTCTAAAGCGGATACTGTTAAGAGAACCCTGGGGGCCCAATATTACTAGCTACCTAGATGAGGCCGAGGTAGCCGCCCGTGAGGCCGTTGCACGGTATGGTTCCGAACATGTAGCGGTCCAACTCATTGGGGGGAGTGAATTCGTCCGGATAGTAAAACAGGCGCGGAACTATCCAATCCTCTTTAGCCTCTATTGGTTCGGAAGCCACTACGCAGCTAAAAACAAAGCCTTCATAGAGGAGTGCCCCGAGGAGTCATCTCACCTCAAGATCTTCAGCCCGTTGCCAGCGCCTACAGAGTCACCTCTATATTCATCGTTGAATGAAAGATATTACACGCTATTCTCCGAGCAGCTTGATTTTGATATGGCCTGTACATATGATGTCGCATGGATAATCGTTAGATCTATCCTCGAGGCCCAGACTACTGATATTGACCAACTACTTGAAGTTATCCCAGCTGTCGCCTCCATGACATTTGGGGCTAGCGGCTGGTGTAAACTAAACGAAGCAGGGGACAGATACTCAGCTAACTATGAAATCTGGGGTTATGGATATGTGGATGGCGAGGTGAAGTACATTAAATATGGTCTATATGACAGCATGACAGATGAAGTATCATGGTACACAGAAACCCTCGGCTTCACCCCGCCTGGTTCAGGAAACTGAATGCTAGCTCAAATACTTGATGGGCTAGGGGCCTACTCGAGGGGGCCGTCCATGTCTACATCTCCTATGGCTGGGTCTACCCCCGAGAATCTCGCCCAGAGGGAGGCTGCCTCACCGCCGAATCGTTGACTCATCACCATCATCCTAGCCTCGGCTAAGGCCCTGAATCTAGCCTCCGCATCTATCAGGGTTCCATCGAGATCGAAGATGATGAGGCTGCAGGGGATTCTCTTTTCGCCTATGATTATATCGGCCATTTCTCCCACCTTTATGCTCTGAGGGGTTTCTTCCTTGGCTTTAAGCAGGTAAAGTTGACTATTATAACCAACAAATTTTAATTAGGTGGGAAGAGGGTCTTTAAATTTAGGGGTGGATGTTTTGCCGATGGCTTTTGTCCTGATCAACGCCGAGATCGGCGCTGAGCATGAGGTGTTGAAGGAGCTGAAGGAGATACCAGAGGTGAAGGAGGCCTATATGGTTTATGGGGTCTACGACATCATCGCCAGGGTTGAGACGGAGACGATGCAGGAGTTGAAGGATACGATAAGCTGGAAGATCAGGAGGCTGGACAAGGTTAGATCGACGCTGACGATGATCGTCGTCTAGGCCTCCAGTGTCTTGAGTAGATCTGCCTTTGTCACTATGCCCATAATTCTCCCTCTCTTAGTGACGAGAACCGCTGGGTAGACCCTCAATAGGGCTGTCAAGACGGATAGTGGAGCCTCCTCCCCAACCTGGGGGAAGGCGTCATCCATCACCTCCGAGATAGGTCTCTCAGCCAGGGATGGGCCATCCTCCCCCTCCATAAATCTCTCCACGATTGTCTTCTCCGAGATGCTTCCCACGATCCTACCCTCCTCCAGAACTGGGAGCTGTGAATAGCCATATCTCATCATGAGATCCGCCGCCCTCTTAACGGGTTCATGGGCCTCGATGTAGATGACATCCCTAGACATTATATCCGCCGCCTTAATTCCCCTGCCATCCTCAACCCTCTGTAATGCCTCTAGAATGGCCTTAACCTTCCTATAGGAGGGCTCGATCTTACCGGCCTCCAGCTTCGCGATGTAGGATTGGCTCACACCGGCCAACTCGGCTAGCTGACTCTGGGTTAGGCCCAGCCTCTTACGCCTCTCAGCGATCCGCTCAACGGAGGGGAGCATCATGGATTAGGGGCCTCAACCATCTATTTAGGCGATCCATCTTAACCCTTATATCCCTCTTAAGGCTCTCATGGGGCGGCTTGCTACTCCACATCGGCATCGACGACACAGATTCGCCGAGGGGGGGATGCACCACCTATATAGCGGCCAGAATCGTTGAGGATCTATTAAACTTGGATGTCGACTTCATCGATTATCCAAGCCTCATCAGGCTTAACCCAAATGCCCCGTGGAAGACTCGGGGTAATGGGGCCATCTGCCTGAGGGTCAGCATCCCCGAGGAGTTGGAGTCTAAGGTTAAGCATATAGTCATCCAGGAGGTGGAGGCCTACGCCGACCTGGAGCATCCACAAACCCATCCAGGGGTGGTCTTCCACATCGGCGAGATCCCCCAGCCCATTCGGGATTTCGCCGAGAGAACCATCAAGGGATTGACGACGCTGAGGGAGGCGATGGAGCTCATCGACGAATACTCCGCCTCGGCGATAGGCTATAAGGAGATGAGAGGCCTCATCGGAGCCCTGGCAGCTATAGGGGAGACCCTAGAGGGGGACTACACCTATGAGCTCCTCGCCTATAGACAGCCGGAGAATTGGGGTAAACCTCGAAGGGTGGATCCGGAGTCGGTGGTGGAGATGGATCGGGCGACAGCCCCCGAGACCTTCAACAACTATGACCCTGAGACCGGCAGGATTCTCATAACTCCCAGGGGGCCTGACCCCGTTCTCCTAGGTATAAGGGGTGAATCTCCGGAGGTGGTTCACAGGGCCTTTGAGATGCTTAGAATCGATGAACCGATCGAGCGTTGGGTCATCTTCAGAACCAATCAGGGAACAGACGCCCACCTCGGCGAGCCTGTGAAGCTGAGAGCGGCGAAGCCCTACATGCCGATAGTCGCCGTCGTCGAGGTCGCCTCGAAGCCCAGAATTATTCCAGGAGGCCATGTCATCCTCCGCGTTCGAGATGAAACCGGCGAGATGGATGCGGCGGCCTATGAGCCGACGGGATCCTTCAGGGAGATCATCCGCTCCCTCATACCTGGAGACCTAATTCGAATATATGGAGGGGTCAGACCGATGGGGAGGGAAGTCTCGACGATAAACCTGGAGAAGGTTGAGATCCTAGAGCTGGCGAGGGATGTGAGACTCGTGAATCCTCTCTGCCCCCTCTGCGGGGCGAGGATGGAGTCCATGGGCCGTGGAAAGGGATACAGATGTCGTAGGTGTCGATATAGGGATGAGACCCTATCGAAGACGGAGGTGGAGGTTCCCCGCGGCGTGAGGATAGGCCTATATCTACCGCCGCCGAGGGCTCAGAGGCATCTAACAAAGCCCCTGAGAAGATATGGGCGGGAGAAGAGGGGGCCACCAGTAGGCCCGTTATATGAGCCTTGGCATCACCCCTAGCGGATTCCTCAGCATCGTTCCCATCGGGAGGTTGAGGTCATTAACATATAGGGGGTTGACCCTCACTCTACTGGTGTCTCCATGGCGAAGGTTGAGATTCCCCTACGGGATTTCCTACAGGCTAATCCCCCATCGGTCGTCGTCCTGGCAACCTGCGTCGACGCCTCCGGTAAGCCTAACATCATAACCCTTGGCATGTTCATGCCCATCAGCTTCGATCCGCCGCTGGTCTGTATCGGGGTTTCACCGAAGAGATACAGCCATAAACTCATCGAGGAGACGGGTGAATTCGTGATAAATGTCCCAACGGAGGACATCATCGAGGAGACCCACTTCTGCGGCACCAAATCTGGGAGGGACTATGATAAATTCAAGGAGACGGGTCTGACGCCGAGGCCGGCTTCAAAGGTTAAGCCACCCCTCATAGAGGAGTGCTACGCCCACCTGGAGTGCCGAGTGGTTCAGAGATACACCTGCGGAGACCACACACTCTTCATAGGCGAAGTCGTGGCAGCCCACATAAATAAAGAGGTTCTGGGGAAGGATGGAAGGGTTGACGTCCTAAAGGCTAAGCCCATCTTCCAGAGAAACCACATCTACTACTCGCTTGGACGATTGGTATTTCGTGGCTCATCCTAGGATTTTTTCCTCCGAGAAGTTCTTTGAGGACTATATCTTAAGCGTATCCGCCTGGAAAGCCCTCACATCTTTCCCATAAAACTTTACATCTCAGGGGTGGAAAGCGGGTGGAGGTTTTTTCATGCGATATCACATGAGAAGATCATCGGCCTTAATTAATAAAATAAGGGGAGGAACCCGACTTATTAGGCTCCCCATCGATGATGCTGACTTCGGATCGTCCTCTCGATCTCGGCCTAGAGCAACTCTTCCAGGTGGCAGGAGACATGATGTTCACCATCCCCGAGATTTTTCCCTGGGTTTCACCTCGAATTCGCAGTAGGGGTCTCCCATCGCTAGGCAGCGTGTCTCCTCTGCGAACATCTCCCTGTTGAAGAGGCGGGAGGCATATCCCGCAATTATGCCTCTAATGAAATGGCTGAAGGAGCGATTTGCACTCCCACTCAATTCGCATTCAATGCAGTTGTAAATCCTCACCTTGAGGTATGGTGGATCCTCCCTGAATTCCACTTCCTCTGGGATCCCGTATCCAAGTGTTCGAAGGAGTACTCCACCCAAGGCGAATTTACCCCTTAGGCTTATATCCCCTAGCTCCTCTTCGCTCCTGAGGATATGCCTCGTCATTTCAGCACCCATCTCTCTTCCGATGTGGTATAGCATAGCCTCTCCGCCGGATCCAAGGCGCCTCCTAAATTCTATCAATAGACCTCTCAGGGCGGGCTCACAGAGTATAACGGCTCTATGGGGGCCGAGCATAACTGGGAAGGATGTCTCATCCGCTATGAAGCCCTCCCATCTCGGCTTAGTCACCTCAACTCGTTCAATAAATTCAAGAGCCTTCAACTCATCGGCGAGCTTCTCGGGTTCAATTGTCGCATTAGTGAAATCTAGGAAGAGGACTACACCGCCCTTCTCTCCACGCCTCACGGGGCCAAGGGTGAGATAGGTTATATCAACTCCTCCCCTGGTGATTATATCCGTCATATTCTCTAATACACCTGGCTTTGAATATCCCTCTACATAGAAACCGTAGAGTTTACGGCCCTTATAGAACATGAACCTCTCAACTTTGAAGGGATTCATCAACCCTCCGCCCTCATAGTCTGTCTCTTATACACATCTCCGAGCCCACGAGACCTCTCTACATCTCGTATGCCGTCTTCTGCTTGAA
>CALEIY010000010.1 GCA_937898665.1 Candidatus Bathyarchaeota archaeon
TAGGCGTATAGGGGAGCTCCTAAAGCTCTTCAACCTATGGGATAGACGTGATACAAGGTTTAGGAGGCTCTCAAGGGGGCTGAAGCGGAGGGCTGTCCTCGCCGCGGCTCTCATCAACGATCCTGAGATCCTATTCCTCGATGAGCCGACGACGGGCCTCGACGTCGTGAGTGCGAGAAGCCTCAGAGGCCTTGTGGGGAGGCTTAGGGAGATGGGGAAGACGATATTCCTCACAACCCACTATATAGAGGAGGCTGACCAGCTCTGCGATAGGGTGGCCATAATAGTCCGTGGACGGATAAGGGCCATCGACACGCCGGAGAACTTAAAGCTAAAGGCTGGAGTCAAATCCATCCTGGAGGTGGAGCTCTCCGATAGACCCCCAGCGAGCCTCCTGGAGAGGCTCAGAGGACTTGAGGTGGAGGTGGATGGGCGGGAGATAAGGGTTCACACCGATGATCCCCAGGAGCTTCTGAGGCTTCTTGTAGAGGAGGTTGGGAGGAGTGGGCTGAGACTCCTCTCCCTGAGGAGTCGCCCCCCAACCCTTGAGGACGCCTTCATCGATTTGACCGGCCTCTCACCAGAGGTTATGAGGAGGGAGAAGGGGATATGAGGCTTAGAGATGAGCTTGAGGGCATCTACGCCATCCTCCTAAAAGACCTGAAGGCCTACTATCTGAAGCCTCCCAACATAAGTTGGGGAATCCTCTTCCCAATAGTCCTCGCCCTCGCCTTCACCCTCAGAAATCCCAGGGGGCTTAGGGATCTGGCCCCTGGACTGGTTGCGATGGCAGCCCTCTTCGGAACCACGAGTATGGAAGCCATAGTCGTCACCTTCGAGAAGCGTGTAGGCGCCCTTGAGCGCCTCTACATGGCCCCGCTGACCTATACATCGATACTGTTGGCGAAGGTTCTCGGGGGAGCCGTCTTCGGAGGCTTCATCTCAGCCGTCATGACGCTCCTATGCGTAACGCTTCTGGGAATGCGCATCTCGCATCCCCTACTCTACGTTGGGGGTTTAGCCCTAAGCCTCATCGCCCTCTCATCCCTCGGCGCCCTCATCGCCTTCTCCGTCAGGGAGGTCTTCGAGGCTCAGACTCTTTCAAACTACTTCAGGTTCCCCATGATCTTCCTCTGCGGAGTCTTCATACCCGTTGGAAGCCTACCCCTCCCCCTGAGGGTTGTCGCCTATATGCTTCCGCTCACCTACACCGTTGAGCTGTTGAGGGCGTCCACACTCTCCCTCTCTACATGCCCCCTCTTAGACCTCGCCATCCTCATCCTCTTCTCCGCCGTCTTCCTACTTCTCACCCATAGGGCGATGGGGAGAGCCTATGGCTGACAGGGGCTATATTGGTAGGTGGAGCCAGGCGAAGACCCCGATCATCTTCAGGGCCATGTAGATCATGACTGCTATGAAGATGTATCTCAGCCTCCTCGCCGGAAGCCTATGAGCAGCCCTGACGCCCACCTGGGCCATGGGTATACTCGTCCCAGCGAGCAGTATCCACTGGAGGAGGTTCACATAGCCGATCGAGTAGGGTGGAAGCCCCTGGACGTTTAGGCCGTTTAGTATGTAGGATACGACTCCCCCTATGGATGTGAATATCATCATCGCAGTTGAGGTTCCAACGGCTGAGTGCATCTTGAATTTTAGGGCGACCGCCATCACAGGAACCATTAGGACTCCACCCCCTATGCCGATTAAGCCGCAGGCGAAGCCGAGTGGTATACCCCAGGCTATGTAGGGTAGAATCCCCTTAGGCGGCTCCTCCTCAACCCTCGGGGGCTTAGCCGTCAGCATCCTTATAGCACCGCCGAGTATCGCCAGGCCGAAGACCGTTTTTAGTATCCCTCCTGGGAGATGGGCTGCGGCGAGGGCTCCAAGGGATGAGGTTATGGCTCCGACGACGCCGAGGGTTACTCCAGCCCTCCAGAGGACGGCTCCCTTCCTATGGTGGCCGAGGGCTCCGCTTATGGCCGTTGGGAGGACGACGAGGAGATTTGTTCCGAAGGCTGTTCTGATGGCTATACTTGGGCTGTAACCCATGGCGGTTAGAACCCAGTATTGGACGGGGATCATTATGAAGCATCCTCCGACGCCGAGGAGGCCGGAGGCGAAGCCAACCCCTATCCCAGTCAGTAGGAGTGCGTAGATGTATATGGGCTCCAACTCCCATGAGATAAAATTTAATCAACTAATTAACTTATTGTTTAGAAACTAATCAAATCTATAAAGCCTCGTCGAGGGGCAGCCCCGACAACGCCCATCCCTATAGCGCTCGCAGACGCCGCAGTCGACGCCGCATGGCGCCCGCTCCCGATTCATGCTCCAGAGCTCGAATCTTATCGGGAGATACGGTGAGAAGTATACCTCCCCGATGGGGTAGAACTCGGATCGCCTTATGCCAGGCTGGCTTCGGATGGAGCATCTCTCCCACGCCTCGCTCTCAAGGGTCTCCTCATCCTCAGCTACCATGAGGGCTGCGAGGTTATATCCGGCCATGAGGGTGAAGAGGTAGATGATTCTGGGGCAATCCCTAAATCTCCTGAGGAGGTCTTCAAGGCTCCTCTGATCGGCTACCTCCAGCATTATTAGGGCGCCCCTAAACCTCAGGGCCTCAACACTCTCAAGGGCCGTAACCTTGAGGACTCCGCCGTCGATCAGCTTTCTAACCCGCCTCTTAGCCCCCATCAATGTGTAGCCGAGGAGCTCCCCAAGCCTCGTATAGGATAATCT
>CALEIY010000011.1 GCA_937898665.1 Candidatus Bathyarchaeota archaeon
CTTCTCAATGTGATTCTCAGCTCCTCGAAGAGGGGGCGTAGAATCCTCACCTTGCCGTAGCGTTGCTCCTCCACGAGGCCGAGGCCCCTAAGCCTCTCCACGCATCGCTCCACCGCTACGTGGTTCAGCCTCGTCCTCCTGGCCACCTCGGAGATGTGGAGCTCCCCCTCCTCAGCCAGCACCCCCAGAACCCTGATGATGGCCTTGGAGCCCAACAGCTCCTGGAGCTCCTCATCTTTCAATTAGCCTCTTCACCTCCCCTTCGAGGGCGCCGGCTGGAACCCTCAACGCTATCCGGTGGGTTCTCCCCCGTGTCGCCTCTAGGCTTATGGAGACTACTTCGAGACCTCTCAGCCTCTTCAGATATTTCCACAGCTGTGTATGTCCCCTGGGCTTCTGACCCCACTCCTCGCAGACCAGACGGTAGGCCTCCTCAACCTCCCCCGTTGAGGCGTAGGCCTTGGCGCTCTCCCTGAAGCATCTGGCTATGGCGATGAGCAGCAGCTTCTCATGTAGGCTTAGGCTCCGGAGCTCCTCAGCTCTGAGGCCCCTATACAGCGTTGCGGCGGCGCCCCTAACATGCCTCGGCAAAACCCTCCTGACACCCTCAGCCTCAGCGTATTTCCCAGCTCTCCATAGGAGGTCTATGGCGTATCTTGCGTCGCCGCCCTCCATGGCTGCGAGCTCGCTGATGAGCTCCAGCGCCTCATCGGTGATGGCGTCCTCCCTGAAGGCCATGGTGGCCCTGCTTTTGATGATGTCGAGGAGCTGCCCCTTTGTGTAGGGGTTTAGGGAGATTATGTTCCTCTGGAGGGTGCTAAGGGTGCTCTGATCCAGAGGTCTAAAGGCTTCGATGCTCTTTGCGATGACGATAAGCGACAGCCTACGGGGCTTCTCCAATCTCTCCTCTTGAATCCTCGTCAGTAGGTATAGGGCGTCCGGCTCGTTTTCGATGAGAGGCTCAACGTCGTCGAGGCAGAGGAGGAGGTGGAGCCCCCTCTCGTCGAGGAGCGTCAACAGGGCTTCTAAGAGATCTTCTATGGAGTATCCCCTCTCGGGGAACTCAGGCTTCAGGCTTCTCACGGCTTTTCGGAGGAGGAAGAAGAGGCTTCCCCTCGCCTCCCTGCAGTTGAGATGGAGGTATCTGACAGCCCTCCCAAGCCGCTTCGCCTCTTCTTCGATGTCCAGGCCGAACCTCTGAGCCAAAGCCGTCTTACCTACGCCTACTCCTCCGACGATGATGACCCTCTGAGACATCTCCCCTGGAGCCGTCAGGAGATAGCTGAAGACCCTGCGTAGAAATCTCATCTCCTCCCCCCTGTGGAGGAGGATGCGGGGTATGTAGTTGAGGTCTAAGACGGCCTCATCCCTGAAGATT
>CALEIY010000012.1 GCA_937898665.1 Candidatus Bathyarchaeota archaeon
CGAGATGATGGGAGATTACGACTTCTTCTTCGAGTGGAGTGAGACGCCGACGCTGGAGCAGGTGGAGGAGCTGGTGAGACGAATTGATGAAGCTCTCAGCTCCCTTGGATGCCACTACACTATAACGACAAAGGAGGATTAACCTCCATTTTTGATATTTAACCCTTAATCGTCGTTGATCAAATGGGTTGAGAGTTAGATACATCGCCTTCGACTCCTACGGCGTTAAGTCCAGCTGTATTAGGGTTGAGACTCGGGATGTCGTCATAGTCGTAGACCCTGGAATAGCCTCCGAGAGGCCTTCCTTTCCGCTTCCGAGGGAGGAGCGGAGGGCTCTGAGGCGGCGGTATGAGGCTGAGATCAGGAGGGCCTGCTCAGACGCCGATGTCATCGCCATAACCCACTACCACTATGACCACCACATACCGGATCAGGAGCTCTATCGGGGTAAGCGTCTCCTGATTAAAGACCCTGAGCATAGCATCAACCGCTCCCAGAGATGGAGGGCTGGGAGGCTCCTGGAGGGCTTGGAGGCTGATGTGGAGGTAGCCGACGGTGAGGTCTTCACCTATGGCTCAACGGAGATCAGGTTCTCCAAACCCTACTGGCATGGGGTTGAGGGCTCCAAGCTGGGCTACGTAATCATGGTCTCCATAGACGACGGTGAGAGGCGTCTGCTCCACACCTCTGATATAGATGGCCCAGTCCTCAGGGAGGTGGCTGATGAGATCATCGAGGTCGACCCCGACATACTCATCATCGATGGCCCTCCAACCTACCTCCTAGGCTTCATATTCGCATATTATAACCTCGCCAGGAGCATCGTCAACCTCTGCCACATCATCGAGGAGTCTAGGGCTGAGACCATCATCCTCGATCATCATCTACTGAGGGATTACCGGTATCCGGAGCTCCTCCACCTCGTCTACCTGAAGGCGAGGGAGCTTGATAGGCGGGTCTGCACGGCTGCCGAGCTTATGGGCCTAAGACCCAAGGTTCTTGAAGCCTATGAGGCCCATGGGCCTACTAGATGGAGGGAGTGGAGCCGCTTCGAGAGCGAAGACCTCGCCGAGGCGTTAAAGAACGCAGTGGATGTAGGCATATTGGAGGATGTATGGATGAGATGGATGGAGGAGTCTCTGCCTCTAGGGGATGAGGGAGTAGGCGAGGAAGAGGGGTAGCAGCGTTATGGAGACGATGTTCACCAACTTTATTAGGATGTGTAGACTCGGCCCAGCCGTATCCTTTAGGGGGTCTCCAAAGGTGTCGCCGATGACGGCGTTGTGATGGGCCGGTGTGTTCTTACCTCCGAAGTGGCCGTCCTCGATATACTTCTTCGCGTTATCATAGATGGCTCCGGAGTTGAACATGTAGGTCGCCAGTAGAGCGCCCACAATGGTTGTGGAGATGAGGAAGGCTGCGAGGCACCAGGGGCCTAGGATAAAGCCGACGACGATGGGTGACACCATACCTATGAGGGTGGGTAGAACCATCTCTCGGAGGGCATTTTTAGTTGTTATGTCGACGCATCTGGCATAGTCGGGCTTGGTTTTCCCCTCCAATAGCCCTGGGATCTCCCTGAACTGCCTTCGAACTTCATCGACCACCTGATGCGCCGTCTTGGCCACAGGCTTCACGGCGAAGGCCGTGAAAAGGAAGGGTATGGCCGCCCCAACGAGGAGGGAGGCGATGATCTTCGGGTCTGCGATGTTCAGATACTGGGCCACCTGAGAGAAGTGGATGAAGGGGACTCCCTCATGTCTCGCCACCTCTGTGAGATAGGCGAAGAGGAGGAGGGAGCTGGTGAGGGCGGCGGCGGCCATGGAGTATCCCTTCGTGATGGCCTTGGTGATGTTTCCCGCCGCATCTAGGGCTTCAGCCTCCCTCTCCACCTCCTCACCTAGGCCCGCCATCTCCGCTATACCGCCGGCGTTGTCGGCTATGGGGCCGAAGGTGTCTGTAGCCATGATCATTCCCTTGATCTCTGTCAATCCGAGGGCGGCTGCTATGACGCCGTAGAGTCCCGGGACGTCTCCGCCGAAGATGAGGTAGGCGATGATCATCACCCCTGCGATGATGAAGGCTGGTATGGCTGCTGACTCCATCCCATAGGCGAAGCCCTGCATAAGGCCGATGGCTGAGCCGCTGACATTCCCCTTAGCCACCCTCTGAACCGGAGGCTCGGTGATGCCGGTGTAGTATTGGACGACGAAGGAGGTGATGAGGGCCGCCAGGAGGCCGAGGGAGAGGCACCAGAAGAATCTGATGTCATGCATCAGGTATCGAGCCGTTAGGTAGAAGCCTATGATGGAGACGACGCCGGCGGTGACGAGGGCGATGTTCAGCGATGTAATGGGGTTTCTACCCTCCCATCGCCTGACGGAGAGGAGGCCGGCTATGGTGGCCAGATTGCCGATAGACCTGGTGATGAGGGGGAAGAAGACGGCTGCCCAGCCATAATGGGGGACAAAGAGGAGGCCGACGATCATCGATGCCACAAGGTTGTCGCTGCCCGACTCGAAGAGGTCGGCGCCCCTACCAGCGCAGTCTCCGACGTTGTCTCCAACCAGGTCTGCTATCACCGCCGGATTCCTCGGGTCATCCTCGGGAATTCGAGCCTCGATCTTACCCACCAAGTCCGCGCCTACGTCGGCTGCCTTGGTGTAGATTCCCCCGCCGAGCTGGGCGAAGAGGGCTGAGAGGCTGGCTCCGAAGCCGAATCCAACGAGGAGGCTTATCGCCTCAGGGTTTTTCGGCCCAGCGCCGAAGAGGATGTAGAGGGAGGTTATGCCTAGGAGGTTTAGGCTGACGATGGCCAGACCCATTATGGCCCCGCCCCTGAAGGCGATGACGAGGGCCTTAGCCCCCGAGGTTCTGGCGGCGTTGGCTGTCCTTACATTCGCCAGGGTGGCCCCACTCATACCTATGATGATGGCTAGGAAGGAGAAGAGGGAGCCTAGAATGAAGCCGAAGGCGATCTGCCATCGGGGCCAGAAGACGATGAGCAGTAGCAATGAGAGGGCGACGATGAAGTAGCTGATGGTCTTCATCTCTCTATTCAGGAAGGCCCAGGTCCCCTCCCTGATGAAGCCCGCTATCTCCCTCATCCTCTCAGTGCCCTCATCCTCCCGTTTAACCATCATGTAGACTATGCCGACGCAGATGAAGGCCGCCAAACCCGCTGCGACGGGTATCAATATCAGATGGATCATCCCATCCCCCGCAGCTAACTCTCACACATTTTATAGCCTTTAAAAAAGCGTTTCTATCAGTCGGAGCGCAGTGGATGGTGAGGGAGTTGAGGCTACTTGAGTGGGAGGCTAAGGCGGTATTTAGAGATTATGGGATACCAATCCCTGGGGGGAAGATTGCCTCGACGCCCAATGAGGCGAGGGATATAGCGGAGGAGATCGCTCAGCCTGTGGCCGTGAAGGCTCAGATACCCGTCGGCGGGAGGGGTAAGGCTGGGGGCATACTCTTCGCGGAGACGCCGGAGGAGGCTGAGGAGGCCGCCGGAAGGCTGCTGGGAAGCACCATCAGAGGCGTAGAGGTGAGGGAGGTATTGGTGGAGGAGAGGCTCAACATAGAGAGGGAGCTATACCTCGGCGTCGTCGTCGACAGGAGCTGCAGGGCCTACACGGCCCTCGCCACCTCGGAGGGGGGAGTTGAGATAGAGGAGGTGGCGGCGAGGACACCTGAGAGGATCATAAGGTTGACCATAGACCCACTGGAGGGGCTTAGACCTCATCAGGCGAGGTGGATGGTGAAGCAGATCGGCCTTGAGGGGAGGGGGATGCTGGAGGCCGCCGACATACTCGTCAGGCTCTACAGGTTGGCGGTGGAGATGGATGCCGAATTGACGGAGATAAACCCCCTCGCGGTCACGTCCGAAGGCCTGATGGCCGCGGATGCGAGGCTCAACATCGATGACAATGCCCTATGGAGGCATAGAGACCTACTGGAGCGCTTCGGGGAGAGTGAATTCCTAGACCTCACCGAGAGGGAGAGGAAGGCTAGACGGCTCGGCCTAACCTACGTCGAGCTGGACGGCGATGTAGGCATCATCGGCAACGGGGCCGGCCTCACCATGGCCACCCTCGACACCGTCCAGCTCTATGGGGGGAAGCCAGCTAACTTCCTTGACTTAGGTGGAGGAGCTCC
>CALEIY010000013.1 GCA_937898665.1 Candidatus Bathyarchaeota archaeon
GGTATGTGGGGAGGCCCAGAGGCCGTCATCTCAACTATGGGCGTGATGCGCTTCGATGAGGAGACGAAGGAGATGTACGTCGAATCCTACTACGCAGAGCTGGGCGTCACACCCGAGGACATAAAGCGGAACACCGCCTTCGATATCAAGGTCGACGAAGCCGAGCCAGCTGAGCCTCCAACGGAGAGAGAGCTGGAGCTCCTGAGGGAGCATATAGACCCAGAACACATCTTCCTAAGGGAATAGTCAGCCTACCCCTATGCGACGAACGACTCCCAGCATCTATCGATGATGGATAAAGACGTTAGTCCCTCATTCCCCCCTCGGCATCAGGCCTGAGGCCCTTAGGGCTGTGATTAGGGCTACTCCGAAGATGGTGGCGACGCCTGTCATCGTCAACCGCTCAACGGCTGAGACGGGGAGCATATACATGAAGAGCGCCGACACTGATGGCAGACCCATACCGCTGAGCCATCCCTCCACAACCTTCAGGGGTATGAACCATCCTATGCCGACGATGAAGATGAGGTTCCCCAGCATGTGGTCAGCTATGATGCCCGAGTAGCTGGCCGCCGCCACGGCGAGGGTGAGCCTCCAGCCTCCACTGTTGAAGAGCTCCGAGGCCCAGCCCCTGAGGAGGAGTATGAGGCCCAGGCCCGCGAGGTGTAGCACCGGATAGAGGGGCGCCCCCCTCCCCACATCTGTGCAATACCATCCGACTATGAGGATGATGAGGGTGATGGCCGATATGATCCAGCCCTTCACCGATCCCTGTCTCTTGGAGGTCAATGCTCCGGCTACGAGGGCTGAGACGGCTGGGCAGAAGGATGTGAGGATGGGGAAGAGGTGCCACCCCTTATAGCCTGCGACTATGATGCCTCCGAGGAAGGCTGCTAAGGCTCCTAGGTATGGGCCTATGACGAGGCCGTAGATGGGGGCTATCGCTGCGTCAAGCGTTATGCGAGCGCCGGACATGCCGACGATGGGTATGCCCGGGACGAACATGATGATGACAACCGATAGGGCTGCGAAGACGGCTGTAAGGGCGATGTCCCGAGTTGAGAGGACTCCGCCACTCATTTTCCATCTCTCCAAAGCCTTTTCCAAATCTACAATACATTACTTAAGGCTTATCCCCAGGGGAGGCGATCACCAATCGATGGTTCCCGAGGAGCCCTGGCCCTTCATACTGCCACTGCCTAAGGAGCCGGCTGAACAGTATAGGGTGCTGCTCACAGCCTTCAGCTCTGAGATCGCATTGAAGCTCCTCGGCCGCATGAGGCTGAGGGGTAGAACCTATCAGAGGGAGCTCCTAGAGGCCCTTGGGGAGCACTCGACGAAGTCGGTTCTCAAATATCTCAGGATGCTCTCAGAAGCTGGACTCGTGGAGGAGGGGATGGAGAAGCGGAGGGTCGACGGCCGAGCCGTCTGGGTTAAATGGTATTCCCCCACCTTCCTCGGTCGATGGCTCATATTGCTGTTGACGCCGAGGGAGGAGCTCTCGCCGAGGCAGATCATGGAGGTGGTGAAGGAGCTTTTAGGCTTCTATGCGGAGAGCGTTGCTAAGCTCTGCCTCGAATATGGTTTGAATCCCGAATATTTCAAGGAGCTCTTCGATGAAGCCCTCTCCAGGAGACTTAGGGAGTCGGGGGAGAATGGAGGCGACGTATTATAAGGGCCATGCAGGCCTGACGCTGCTCATCATATCCCTCATCCTCATGCCCCTCTCCCTAAGCGGGTTCTCCCTCCAGTTCCTGGTGCTCTCCACAGCCTGTCTCTTATACACATCTGACGCTGCCGACG
>CALEIY010000014.1 GCA_937898665.1 Candidatus Bathyarchaeota archaeon
AACTCTACACAGCGGATGAAAGACTCCTAAGGAAGATGGGGGAGAGCCCCATAATTGAGCATATAATGAAGTTTAAGCCTCCCTGAGATAACTCTTCATAATGCGCTTAATCTCCTCCTCAACATCCCCTGGGAGAGGCTTTGGCTGATGCTCCCTCAACAGCCTCCTCACCTCCTCTCCAGCCTTATAGTTGAGGCTTGGAGCCCCCCTCCTCTCCCAGGCTTCAGGTCTGCTTCTATCGCTGAGCCTTGGAACCCAGTGCTCCTCTCTGCCGTATCTCAGCGTATGCCTCCTGCCGAGGAAGTCACCCCTCCATCGGACCTCCCTCATCTCTTCTAAGGCGATCCTCTCCTCATCGACCTCTAAGCCTTTGAGTATTCGTTTTGTGAGGGCCGCAACTTCGTCGTCGATGATTAGCTGCTCAGGGCTTGCGATGGCGTCTGCAGCCAGTAGGCCCATCCCCGAGATGAGGTTTAGGCCCGCCAGGGCTGGTATCAGCGCCGTGTGGAGCTTCTCATAGCCTGACTGCTCATCGATGGTCTTCGAATCCGTGATTATGCCTCCCCCACCGCTGGGCAATCCATAGAACCTGGCCATCTGAGCTGTGCAGGCCTTCAGCAGTGAGAACTCTGGGTTGCCGAGGGAGATGTCGCCGCTTCTGAGGTCTATCGATCTGGCCCAGGTTCCATAGATGAAGGGGGGCGGCTCATCGCCTCCAGCTAGTGTGGAGATAACTAAGGCTCCGAGAACCTCGGCGTTGTTTAGGGTGAGCGTCCCGGCGAGGGTTATGGGGGAGTTGGCTCCGGCTATGGGGCCTGACTCAGCCCAGATGGGTAGACCGCATTTAGATGCCTCGATGAGGGCCTCTATGATCTTGGGGTCGAAGTATAGGGGGCTGTTCAGCACCGAGATGTAGATGCCTATGGGTCTACGCCTCAACTCCTCAGGGTCTCCGGCGACGGCTGATAGCATCTCGAATCCCGCTCGAACCTCCCAGGCTGTGAAGAGCTCCACTATCGGCGGCTTCACCGAGTTTCTCAGCGTCGCATATATGAGTTGAAGACCTCGGAGCTCCAGGGGGACGTCGAGGGGCTCTCCAACGGTGAAGAAATCAACATGCTCCAAGGCGTCGGCCAACCTCGCCAGCTCCTCCACATCCCGGAGGGTTAGACGCCTAATCTCCCCCGTCTCGGGGTCTCTCATCCTCACCATTCGACCGACTGAGCCGAAGTATATGGCGTCTCCGCCGATCCTCAACCTCTTCGAGCCGTCTCGATAATAGACTTCAAACTCCCTCGGCATCTTCCTTAGATATTCATCCAGGAGGCCCTCCGATATCCTGGCCACCTTCTCCTCAGGGTCTATGGATGCCCCAGCCCCCTCCAGGAGGCGGAGAGCCTTCTCTGATGGTATCTTGATGCCTACCTCCTCTAATAGGGTGAGAGACGCCTCATGGATGGCCTTTATCTCACCGCTTGAGAGGGGTTTTAGACTCCAGCCCATAACCCTATCCAACCCTTGGATGGGGAATCCCATATCTCTTCAGGATTGTCCTCAACCTCTCCTCCAGGGCCTCCTCAGCCTCCCTTGGCAAGGGCTTTGGCTCATGGGTTTTGAGTATCTCATCCACCCTCTCCCTCGCCCTATCCAGGGCCGTCTTCATCCCCTCCTTCCTCCGGTGTCGAGGCTGAGGCGGCAGATGACATCCGAGGGCCTCCAAACCTCCTCCAGGTGATGGAGGCGGGTGTGCTTCTCCCCGAGGAAGGGGCCTCCACGCCCCACCCTTCTGATGACGTCGACGGCGAGGGCCTCCTCATTCTCGACGGCGATGCCAGGTTCCCGAAGTATTTCCAGGGTGGCTGAGTGTATCTCCTCGATCTGGTCTTCGGTTAACAGCCTTAAGCGCCCAGTCATCACTTCGCACCGATTAATCTAAGCGAGGCCTCAACGGCGCTGGCTGCGTCTAGGCCTACGGCGTCGGCTCCGATCTCCCGTGCCCACTCCTCCGTGACTGGGGCGCCACCTATGATGACCTTCACCTGG
>CALEIY010000015.1 GCA_937898665.1 Candidatus Bathyarchaeota archaeon
ATGATACGGCGACCACCGAGATCTACACCGTCTAATTCGTCGGCAGCGTCAGATGTGTATAAGAGACAGCTTTCTATCTCTCCAAGCTCCTCATATTCAACTACCCTTTCCTCCCGCTTAGGAGTTTCAACATAGACATACCTTCCCAGAATCAACTTCATCTCTCAGCCCTCCTTTGGGCCTGTTTTCCAGCATTCATCGCAGATTGGATGTGTGATGTGACACTGCTTGGCCCTCAGCTTCTCTCCAGGAGTTAAGGGTCTCCCGCATTGACAGCAGTGATCGGGAATATGGAGGGGTCTTCTTCTCCTCAATCCCCTAACTCGTAGACCCATGAATCACCACCTCTTTCGAGAATAACTGTCTGAAGCCTTCGTAGAGTTCCATTTCCAATTCTTCTTTGCTTAAGAAAAGCCATCTGAAGCCCCAGTAGGCTTCTTCTTCATCTAATTCACTTAGAATTCTATTTATCTTCTTAACTATAATAGCTCCAATTTTGAAAACTAATCCAGCAAGCAGAGACTTTGAGAGACTCATCGAGCTATCACCTCCTCTGTCTCGATGGGCTGGGGTTCGGGTCTAAGCACTAAGCGTCTATACTCATCGTTGAGTCTCTGAATCTCAGCGATGATCTCATCGGCTTTGGGGTCGAGAAGCCCTACCTGGATGAGGTCGCTTAGTAGAGCTTTGAATCTGCGGTGATTCTTGATGATCTCCTCTTTAGAATTCATGGCCTATCGCCTCCTTTATCCATTCTCCGAGGGGTTTCTCAGCCATGGTGTAGAGGAGCTCCTCAATTCTGGCTTGGAGGTCGAGGGCTGGAACTCTCTGACAGCAGAGTGGACAGACAGCGTTTTCTCTTGATGTTGAAGTCTTTGGCTTGGTGGGACCTTGCCTCGATTTATAGTAGGCGTGGAGCTCGTTCCAGGCTTCGATATCGCTGAGACCAAACTTAGATTTCAAGCTGTGTATGATGAATTCCTCAGTTGCTCCAGGCCATCTCCTGAACGTCTCCTCGATGAACTCTCTTGGACTGACTTCATGCTCCTTATGAGGTGTAGGCTCCCGCTGGAGCTCGAGCTCCTCCATGGAGGGCTGTGGAGCCTCCTCCTTCTTGTAGACCTCTTCGAGCTCCTCTTCTAATGATTCAGATTCGTCTTCGAGGAGTTTGCTGTAATTCTCGGCTTTCTCCCATAGCTTCCACATCTCCTCGAGGGCGTGGGCTGATGGGGGTTCGAGGCCATGCTGAATAGCGAAGACTACATGCTCAACGAGGGCCTCCTGATATCTCTCCGGAGCACTCCGAATAGCCCTCGCCTGCCTCTCACTGAGCTTCCTCATCACCTCAACCGGAGATATATCGAAATCCCGACTGGTGATAACCCGGGTTATCACCTCCTCGAGCTCCAGCATCTTCAGGTGATAGACCACCCAGGGCTGACTCTTCCTAAGTTTATCAGCGAGCTCCCTCGTCGAATAACCGTATTCATCTATCATCTTCTTGAGCCATCGAGCCCTATCATAGTCGCAGAGGGCCTCCCTATACTCGTTCTCAGCCCACTGAGCCCACATCACCTCCTCATCACTCATCTCCTCAACGATGGCATCCAACTCAGAAAGCCCAGCCAGCTTAGCAGCCTCATAGGTTCTATGACCATAGACAATCTCATACTCCCCAGCCCTGGAGGGATGAGGCCTAACCTTAATCGGCCTCTGCTGACCATCCCGCCTCAAACTCTCAGCCAGCTCCCGTAAAGCCTCAGCATCCATCCCCAGCCTCATCTGAAGAGGACTCGGATGAATCACATCGAGAGAAAGTCTCAGAAACTCAGCCATCAGCCATCGCCTCCTTAACAGTCTCCTCAACCACCCCGAGATCAACTGGAGTCCTATACCGCTCCGGATGTAGAAGCCGATCCAAGGCGTATTCGACGATGCTGGAGAAATCGCTTATACCTGGGAATCTTCCCTCCCGAGCTGCTTTAAGGGCTTCATCTCGGAGTTCCTTCAAGATACTTATCGAGGTAATGATGCGTCGCTTTTCCATCTTCCATCCGTTAGCAATTGGATATTAAAACATATATAAAATTTACTATTTGCCAACAGATAGCAGATGGTTCATCTAAATATAAAAGGGAGGATATTCTCCTCCATACGGGTCAAATGCCATCAATTAGCCTATTGGATGAAGCCGGAGCCACCCTGAGACTACTTCTAATCCTCTATGAAAAGGATGGTGTCAATCTCAGTGAGTTGAGACGCATGATGAAGGAGCGATATGGAGTGGGGAGAGCTGCGACGGATTCTTCCCGTATAGCTCTACTACGATTAGGATTGATAGAGGAGAGACGTGGGAAAATTGGACCCAATCCCTCGGTTCTTACATATCTAACTGAGAAGGGGCGTATAGTGGCTGAGAGGGTTCAAAAACTTAAGGAGTTGCTTGAGGGTTAATAATTTATATATAGAGTTTAATAAAACTCGGAGAGATTATTCGATCTGTAGGGGGTGATGATTTGAATAAGTGGGCTTGGCTGGCTGTAATCATCCTCTTCATAATCTTCAATTTCGGGAAGTTTCCCCTGGTCTTCGTGAATCCTATTGTGATGATACCTTATCTGGCTGGTAGCTTCCTAGGCATTCTGGTGATGGTCTACATATTGACATGGATATACGGGAAGATTGGGGGGCGTTCAGCCTAGATAGTATCCTATCTCCCTCTCCAACTCCTCGAAGCGACGTTCCTTAACATATTCTAGGAGCTTCTCAATCTCAAATATGAGGGGACAATTCTCACAGTGCTTCCCCAGCTTATCCCTCTGATAAAGCCGATTATAGATGGACTGAATGTGTTCAAGGGCTAATAGGAAGCCTTCACGTCGCTCCCTATACAGCATCCCAAACTCCACCTCCCATAAACCTCCTTATAGGCTCTCGGGGCGCTTGAGGGGAGGGGGAGGGGTGTGTCAACGAGAAGCCGTGAAACAGCCCCTTTCCACATAAAAACCCATTTCCTGGAATTAAACCTTGAAGCCTAAGCTTTACCAGAGCTGTCTCTTATACACATCTCCGAGCCCACGAGACCTCTCTACATCTCGTATGCCGTCTTCTGCTTGAAA
>CALEIY010000016.1 GCA_937898665.1 Candidatus Bathyarchaeota archaeon
AGGGGGAGGCCACGGCCACCCAGATGGAACAGAAGCCGGAGCCAAAGCCATGAGGCAGGCGATAGAGGCAGCGATGAAAGGCATATCGCTTAGGGAGTATGCCGAGGAACACCCAGAGCTGAAGAAGGCCTTAGAGAGATGGGGGAGATGAGGATCTCTTAGAATTAGAAGTGGTGTTCATCTCAAGGGCTGGCGCTTCCTCGATCTCCTCTACCTCAACCCTCATGGGGCCTATGACGCCCCTTAGTTCCCTGGCCTTGATCCTCTTCTCTTGCCTCATCGTGGAATAATTTATCAATTGTGCAATTAATAATTATTATGATGGGGCGCTACTCAACCATCTCCATACCAGAGGAGGTCAAGAGAATTCTCGAAAGAGCGAAGGGAGATAGGAGCTGGGGGGAGTATCTCCTCCAGCTATACATGGAGAGGACACGAGAGAGAAGGCGTAGAGCCTTCGAGGAGATGAGGGAGCTCCTCTCAGAGAGGGAGCTGGAGAAGATGGAGGAGTCGATGAGGAGATTTAGGGAAGAGTTTAGGCTGAGGGGTGAAGATTGACTGGAATACTCCTTGACACCGACATCGTCATCCAAATGCTGCGGGAGGGACGCTACGAGCCTGGAGGAATATCCACCATCACCCTCATAGAGATACTGAGAGGCATAAGAGAAGAGAAACAGGGAGAGGTGAAGAGACTGCTGGAGGAGAGCTTCGACCTCTACCCAATAGATAATAGAGTCATAGAGACCTACTGCAAACTCTACAATACGCTAAAGGAGAGAGGAGAACCCATCCCAGACGCCGATCTACTTATAGCCGCCACAGCCCTCGCCAACGATCTGACGCTGAAAACAAGGAACCACCACTTCGAACGACTAAAGGAACTTGGACTGAAAATATCTGGGAGAGAATGAGAGAAGTCTAACTCGTCTTCTCCACGTGGATTATGTTTACGGGGCAGAGGTCTGCCGCATCCCTCACACAGCTCTCCAGGTCGTCTGGAACCTGACCCTCAGCTTGGGAGGCGCCTCTATACTCGGCTCTTATGGTTGATAGGCCGTCTTCTGGGCTAAGTTCGAAGACTTGGGGGCA
>CALEIY010000017.1 GCA_937898665.1 Candidatus Bathyarchaeota archaeon
GACCACGCTGTGACCGTCGGCAGGCCCCAGAGTTCTATGAAGCCGACGGCGGCCGTCTGGTCGAAGGTTGATGATATGTCGTAGGTGGCGAGGTTGAGGTCGTATAGCGAGTAGGGTGAGCTCCTGCCGACGACGTGGGCGTTCCCCTTATATAGCTTCAGGGTCACCTCCCCCGTCACTCGCTCCTGGGTCTTGTCTATGAAGGCGTCTAGGGCCTCCTTCAGCGGATCCATCCATAGGCCTGCGTAGACGAGGTAGGCCCATTCATGGTCGACGATGCGCTTGAAGAGTTTCTCATGCCTCGTCAACACCATCTTCTCCAGGTCGAAGTGGGCCTTTAGAATGGTGATGGCCGCTGGGCATTCATAGACCTCCCTAGATTTCAGGCCGACGATCCTATCTTCAATATGGTCGATTCTGCCGACGCCGTGTCTCCCCGCAATGGTCTTCACCTTCTCCACCAGCTCCAGCGTCGTCATCTCCTCCCCGTTTAGGGAGATGGGGACCCCCTCCTCGAATCCTATGGTGAGGTATTCAGCCTCATCTGGAGCCTTCTCCGGTGGGACGGTCCACTCATAGATCTCCTCGGGAGGCTCCTTCTCCGGATACTCCAGGATGCCGCACTCTATTGAGCGCCCCCATAGGTTCTGGTCTATGCTGTAGGGTGAGTCAACTGTGGCGGGTATGGGGATTCCATGCTCCTTCGCATACTCTATCTCCTTATCCCTCGTCATATTCCACTCCCTGACGGGGGCGATGATCCTCAGCTTTGGATTCAGGGCCTTGATCGTGATGTCGAATCTAACCTGGTCATTCCCCTTTCCACTGCAGCCGTGGGCTACGGCCTCAGCCCCCTCCAGCTCCGCGACCTCCACCAGCTTCGATGCTATCAGCGGCCTCGACAGGGAGCTGCTGATGGGATAGGCATCCATGTATAGGGCGTTAGCCTTGATCGCCGGAACCACATAGTCGTTGATGAACTCCTCCCTGGCGTCGATGGAGTAGTGGTTGACGACGCCGAGGCTCCAAGCCTTCTCCTCCACCCTCTTCAGATCCTTACCCTGCCCTAGGTCTAGGGTGAGGGTTACTACGTCGTATCCATACTTCTCCTGGAGCCATTTCACCATCACCGAGGTGTCTAGGCCCCCTGAGAAGGCGAGCACCACCTTCGCCATGACATCACCTGGATTAGGAGATGTGAGAATGGGGTAAACTTAAATAGTTTGTGGCATATATGCAACAAATATGCCAAGGAATGATCCAGATGGAGCGTCCAGGAGGTCGGTGGCCCAGCTCGTTAGGGAGATCCTCAGCATGAGACCCTTCCTCCTAGACGCCCTGAAGATGGGCATCGTCAACTACTCAGCCCTGGCAAGAGTTCTCCAGCGTGAGATCGGTGAGGGAAGCCTGGAGGCCATTAAGGCTGCCATCATCAGGGTCGGCGAGGAGCTGGTGGAGGAGTGGGGTCTAAGAGAGGAGGAGGTGCTCGCCATCCTCAGGGAGTCGAAGGTGAGGCTTCAGGATAAGATCGCCGTCATAATCTCCCCCGTGATGCTGGACATCCCCTACATAGTCACCGCCTACCTCACCGACAGCTACGTCTACATCGTAGACCAGACGGAGCTGAAGGGAGAACTCCCCGAGGGAGTTCAGGTCACAAGGAATCTTGTAGCCCTGATACTTCTCAGCCCAGAGAGGGTGGAGACGACGCCTGGATTCGTCGCCTTCGTCAGCCAGCTACTGGCTAGCAGGAACATTAACATCGTGGAGTTCATAAGCTGCTCGACGAACACCGTCATCGTCCTCGACTCCAGAGACGCCCTCGAGGCCTTCAAGCTGCTGCACAGGTTCACGTGAGGGCAAAGTTTTAGAGGTGGGAGTGGTTAGGGGATTCAGGATGGCGGAGATATGCCCCATCTGCGGACTGCCGAAGGACCTCTGCGTCTGCGAGGAGATAAGTAAGGAGCAGCAGAGGATCAGGATCAGGCTGGAGACGAGGAAGTGGGGGAAGCAGATGACGGTCATCGACGGCATAGACCCGAAGGAGGTGAAGCTGAGCAGGTTGGCTCAGAAGCTCAAAACTCGATGCGCATGCGGAGGGACGGCTAAAAACAATCAGATACTATTACAGGGGGATCATAGAGAGCGGGTGAAGGAGATACTCATCGAGATGGGCTTCCCAGAGGAGAACATCGAGGTTCAGTGAGGGGCATTCTCCTTTTTCACATTAATAAGAAGCCTATTTAAGTGATCTAAGAGGTAGTGAAAACGGGATGTCAACTGAGGGGATGGAATACTACAGGGCGAAATATAAAACCCTGGAGGATCTACCAGGCGTAGGACCTGCGACGGCGGCCAAGCTGAGGCAGAGCGGCTACCGAACCGTTGAGGCCCTGGCGACGGCGGCCGTAAGCGAGCTTGTCGCAGCGGGCATAGGGGAGGCGACTGCAGCCAGGATCATAGAGGCCGCGAGGAGAAGTATGGCCATCACCTTCGTAAGGGGCGACGAATTGGTGAAGCTGAGGAAGACCGTCAGGAAGCTGACGACGGGTTGTCCAAGCCTCGATAGACTGCTTGGTGGGGGCATAGAGACGCAGACGATCACCGAGTTCTACGGCGAATTCGGGACGGGGAAGTCGCAGATATGCCAGCAGCTCTGCGTAACGGTTCAGCTCCCCTATGAGAAGGGAGGGCTGGAGGGAGGCGCCCTATACATCGACACCGAGAACACCTTCAGGCCTGAGAGGATCATGCAGATCGCCCCAAGATTCGGCTTGGACCCCGATGAGGTCTTGAAGAATATCATCTACGCCGAGGCCTATACGTCCAATCATCAGATGGTGCTACTGGAGAACGCCGATGAGGTCATCAAGGAGAACAATATCAGGCTGATCATAATCGACAGCGTCACAAGTCACTTCCGAAGCGAATACCTCGGCAGGGAGATGCTGGCCTCAAGGCAGCAGCAGCTCAATAAGCATCTTCATAAGCTCATCAGGTTGGCGAGGGCCTTCAACGCGGCGGCCGTCGTGACAAACCAGGTGATGGCTCAGCCAGATGTCTTCTTCACCCGAGATGTTAGACCTGTGGGAGGCCATATCCTCGGCCACATGAGTCACACCAGGATATATCTGAGGAAGGGTAGGGGGAACATCCGGATAGCTAAGTTGACTGTAAGCCCGAATCTGCCTGAGGGAGAAGCCCTGATCAGGATTACGGATCGGGGAGTAGAAGGCGAGGAAGATGCCTAAAACCCGAGGGAATGTCCAACGCTTCTTCGACTGCCTCCTGGAGAGGAGATTCTCAGAGGCTGAAAGGCTTCTAGAGGCCATTAGGGGGGAGAGGCTGGGCGGAGAGGAGTTCAAGGCCGGATACCTAAAGGCCCTAGAGGGGATGCTCCTCTCCTCTCGATCGGGGGATGAGAGGGATTTCCTCAACAGGGCCTCCTTCACGCCTCAAGACCTGAGGCGCTATGGCAGAGAGTTGAGGAGGATGTTGAAGAAGGGTGTTAAACCCCCCTTCGATCAGGGTTTCCTCTCAGCCTGGATGGACTTCATCTCCCATAGACTAGGCTCTCAGGGAAGTTCTAAGCGGTGAGGTATGTGTATAGGAATATCCAAGTTGTGATCCAGAGGATGAAGTAGGTGAAGATGCCGATCCTAATTCCCTTTCTCCTGTCGACGGCTGAGAGCACCGATAATAGATCGGAGACGATGATGTAGATGACGACGCCGAGGGGGAGGAGCGTCGAGGCTGGAATATTGAGGTTTAGCTGTAAAATTATCGTCAGGATGGCGATAACTATCGATGCGAGGACTTTACCCCACCAGACCTTTTCGGCCCCCTTCAAGGCTTCACCCCATAGACTCTAGCTCACATATCTATAGGCCTTCTCCTCCTCCCTTCGGTAGGCCTCCTCTTCCTCCCTCTGATACTCCAATAGCCTCCTCCTAATCGACTCATCGATCCTCCTCGCCCTCTCCACCAGAGGTGAGGTGTCGATCTCTATGCCCAGTATCGCGGAGAGCTTCTCCAAAACCGCCTTGGAGGAGAGATGCTGGGGTATATTGGCATATCTGATCTCACCGAGGAGGCAGATGCCCTCGATGCCACGCTGCTTAGCCACCCCGATCAGGATGCCGTTGAGGCCGTTTACGGCTCCCTCACCCTCCAGGGGCTTGACGTCGTATCTCAGAAGTATCTCCATCAACCTTTCATCGTTACAGACGCCGTAGACATTTGGCTCGCCATAATAATCCGTTGGATATGCCGCCATGGTGTATATGCGCCTCACACCGAAGCGCTCGGCGACTCCTATGACGCATCTCGCCAACCTATATGCCTCCTCAGGTATGGTGGGCTGAGCCTCCCCGACGCAGATGATTAGATCCTCCTTCTGCGCCGCGTAGAAGGTATGCTTAATGGAGGGGAGCTCGGCCACCCCATCTCGATAGATGATGGAGTTCTGATAGTAGTTTATCTCGGCGAAGGGCTTCGCCCTCAACCTCTTACGGAGATAGTCGGCCGAGATCTTCGCGAGATAGCCCATCCCAGGCCATGCGGCGACCATCCGCGGCCTGATGAAGGTCGGTGTCCAGAGGTATCGCAGTTCCATGAGTCTCATATTGGAGGAGCGTCGATCCCGATTAAATCTTTCTCAAAGCCTATAAGGAAGTTCTTGGACGCCGCGGAATCGTTAAAGGCAGCTTCACATCTCTCAGATCTGCCTGCCTCCCGGGAGGTGTAAAGGGGTGAGGAGGTGGACGAGGGAGGAGGTGGAGAGGCTTAAAACCCTCTACGCCTCCGACAAGCCCTTTGAAGAGATCGTAAAGGCCTTCCCTGGGAGGAGTCCAAATGCGATAAGGCTGAAGGCCTCGAGGCTCGGCCTTAAGAGGATGCGACCACCGGCGGAGGCCTCCCCCCTCATAGTTAAGGGGGGAGAGACCAAGAGGTTTCTCGTTAAATGCGGCGTCTGCGGCCATTGGATGGAGGTGGAGGATGCGGCGCGTGGCTTCATCCTCTGCGAGCGATGTGGATCCCCCTGCTATCTCCCAGAGGCTGACGCCAAACCCAGAAGAGGCTGAGGAGATAGTTGAAGATGAAGACGATGAGGATGGCGAAGACATTCGAGACGAGGTAATGGAGTCTCAGGAGATCCGTGAATAGCTTCAAGAGGAGAAGCCCCAGGGCAATTCCGAAAACCCTGGCGAGATTGAACCTAACAAATCTAGCTAGGAGGCCTCCCCCACTTCGATTGGAGAAGGTCCAATAGTTGTTCCAGATGAAGTTGTTCACTATGGAAACCTCCGCGCTTATCGCACCGGAGATGAGGTAGTAGAGGCCGGCGACCTCCGTCAAAAGCCATATCACCACCTCGTTGACGAGGAGGCCGCTGAGGCCGACGGCGATGAATTTCAAGGCCCTACCTATCTCTCCAGATTCGAGGAAGAGTCTGAGGAGGATCCAGAGGAATCTCCGCATTTCTCCGAAGCTCAGCTTACTCCTTCCCATGCGACGATCCACGAAGGTTATCGGCACCTCAACGATCTCAAAGCCCATCCGCTGGGCGACGCTGAGAACCTCCACCTGAAACTCGTATCCGATCCCCCTCACATGGGGCAAGACAGCTCTCATGACCTCAGCTCCATAGCATCTAAAACCCGTCGTTGAATCTCTGCTTGGAACACCCGTTAAGAGGCGGGTGAGGAAGTTGGCGCCCCAGGAGACCAGCCGCCTATAAAGACCCCAGCCAACTATACATCCACCCTCAACATATCGACTACCCAAGACAATTCGATGAGGCGCCCCCTCCCCAACAAGCTTGGGGAGCTCCAGGGGATCATGCGAGAGATCGGCGTCCATCGTCACGAGGAGCTCCGCACCCAACTCAAGCCCCTTCCTAAGGCCATCTCTAAGAGCTGAACCCAAACCCAGTTTGGCTCCCCTCTCCACGAGGATGATATTCCCATACCGCCTAGAGGCCTCCTCCACGATCCTGATCGTTCCATCGGTGCTTCCATCGTCGACCACGACCACCTGGAGCTCCAAGCCGAGAGACTCCAACCTCTCCAATAGTTCACCGATCGTCCCAGCCTCATTATAGGTGGGGATGATGACGCAGATCCTAGGCATTCGACTTAAGGTGTGAGGAAACTCTATAAGTGGTTTGAGGGAGAGAAATCCAACTTTCTGAGCGATAATTCATTCTCTCCCGGATATCGGCTGAGGGTGATGTAGATGAGATTTCAACTTCCTAACGAGATGAAGAGGTGTTGAATGGAGTTCCCCCTCAAGGCTGCTGCTCTCTTTAATCTTCAGCGGCATCATCTAGTTGAGAGTTACTGTCTCTTCTTCAAATGTTCTACCCTCTATGTTAGTGAGGTAGATGGATTAGAGCCGAGACGCCGACTATTAGGGCCGTGTAGAAGGCGAGGATGAGGAGTGTCTCCCTCCCCGTCTCGGGCCGCTCCTTCTTGATGAGGATTCTGGATGGAAGCGTGATCCAGTCGGAGATCCATCTTGGGAGGGGGAGCATGAAGGGGGTTGAGGCCTGATATTCGACGTATCTCCCACCCAGCCTCTCCCTCATCTCAGCCTCCTCCATCAGGGCTGATGCCAGTATTGTTAGGGCCATGATGAGCCATGGGAGGGAGGGGGCTGGATAGTATCCTCCTCTAACAGGGGTGAAGACGAAGCGGTCGTAGATGAGGAGGCCGTAGCTCCAGATTAGGAGGCCGAGATACTGTGGATGCCTCGAATATCGATACGCCCAGAAATCTATGAGGTCTCTACCGATGAGCCTCCCATAGAGCCAGGTCTGGGAGCCGAGGAATAGGGTTGCAGAGCCGAGGAAGATGAGTAGATTGAAGATGAATTGATCGACGTGGCGGAGGATCGGGGAGGCGGAGAGGAGGCTAAGCAACACCCTGAGGGGGATGTAGGGGAGGTAGACTGCATCAGCAACGTCGAGGAGCTCCTCAAAGAGGTGGGGGCGATGAATCCAGGGGGCTGGGACAAGCTCCATTAGGGGGAGCCAGATAACTCTGAGGACGCAGAGACCTGCGAGGAAGAACATCGTAGATGCGAAGTAGCTGAATGTGGGGAGGTAGAGGCCGAGGGAGCCGAGGGCTGAAAGCCTAAACCATCTGAGGAGAAAGCCGATTATGATGAGGAGGAGGAAGAGAGTGAAGCAGAGATAACCTAATGGCCTCAAAGCCTCTATGGTGGCTTCAGCCTCAATCCAGTGCAGCCCATAGTCAGGAATCCATCTGAGGAGAAGCCTGTGAAGCCTATGTGGGAGGATGAGGGTGGAGTAGAGGAGGGCTATGATGAAGATCGCTGAAAGAGTTGAAGCCGCCATCAACTTCGAGTAGTCGAGGGGCTGAGGACTCATCAAATGGAGAGGAAATCGGAGAGTAATAATTCCATGGATTAGAACAGCCCCTCATAACCTCTTTTAAATCTCCACAGCAATTTTCTCATCGATGAGATATGGGTAAGGCTAAGGGCTTCAGGCTTGAGGGAGTCATACCGGCGCTTGTCACCCCCTTCGACGAGCATGAGGAGTTCAACGAGGAGGCTTACCGCCGCCTCATAGACTGGCTCATAGAGAGGGGAGTCACAGGGGTCGTCCCCTGCGGGACAACTGGGGAGTTCTCGATGATGACCCGTGATGAGCGTCGAAGGGTTCTGGAGGTCTGCGTTGATCAGGTTAACGGCCGTGTTCCGGTTATAGCTGGAACAGGCTGGACGGCTACGAAGCTGGTCATAGAGGAGACCCAATATGCGAAGGATGTTGGAGCCGATGCAGCTCTCATCGTCAACCCCTACTATCTGAAGCCTAAGGGTGGGAAGGGCATCTATGATCACTATCTAGCCATCGCCGAGGCCGTTGATTTCCCCATAGTCCTCTACAACATCCCCTCCTGCACTGGTCAGTATATCCCATGGCAGGTCGTCGAGGATCTGGCCGAGATCGACAACATCGTAGGCCTGAAGGATTCCAGCGGCGACCTGAAGTATCTCATGTCGGTGCTTGAGAAGGTGGGCGACAAGATCGATGTCGTCGTCGGCTGGGATGAGGTTGTGCTCCCAGCCCTCTCAGCCGGTGCAAAGGGAATGATCCTCGCCAGCGCCAACGTCATCCCCCACATCTGGCTTGAGATCTACGAGAAGGTGAAGGAGGGAGACCTGGAGGGGGCGAGGGCTATCCATAGGCGCATCCAGAAGTTCCTGCGGCACATCGTCTCCTCCGGCGCCCTAGGGGTGAAGGCCTGCCTAAACTACATGGGCCTCAACGTCGGCAGGACCCGTAGGCCATTGATAATGGGGGACACCCTCACCTATGAGCTGAGGGAGGAGCTCCGAATAGAGCTGGAGAAGTTGGGCCTCATAGAGAAGAAGCCCATCGCCTTCGAGATAGTCCCCGAGAAGCCCCTGATAGAGCGCTTCTACGCCATCGGGGTGACCCCTGAGGAGATCAAGCAGTTCCACCTAAGAACCGGTGAGGCCCTCGTCGGTGAAGGAGCTGAGGTGGCCCACATAGACCTTCTAATAGGCAGGGTGGACGGCCCCGTCGGCAGAGCCTATGCAGAAGTTCTGTCGAGGCTTGTAGAGAAGCAGGAGGCGGTTCAGGTGATCCTCGAACCGGGAATGGCCGTGAAGCCGCCCACAATCATAGTTCCGACCGTTCCGGTTAGAAGCCTCAGACAGGCGAGTATGGTCTACGGCCCCGCGCAGGCTGGCGTCGCAAAGGCCGTGGCGAAGAGCGTTGAGGATGGGATTCTCCCAGCGACGGATGAATTGGTCATCATCGCTAAGGTCTTCGTCCATCCAACCGCAACGGATAGGCATAGGGTCTTCATCAACAACTTCAAGGCGATGCGCCACGCCATCAGGAAGGCGATGGAGGGTAGGCCGACGCCGGAGGAGACGACGGAGCACGCGGAGAACGCCAGACACCCCTTCAGAGAGAGCCTATAAACCTAAGGCATCCTCCTCCCATCTTTTATCTCTCATTCAAAGAGTATTCCCGCGGTATTTTAGGTGTCTGAGGGAGATTCGCCGATAATCTTTTCCCCAGGCTTGGGAAGATTCTTATAGGCGGGCGATGACAGGAAAGCCCCCCTGAGGCGTGATGACGATCTTGAGTGTGGAGCCCGCCGCTCGAAGTCTTTTTCCCTAATGGTTTCCCTCCTCTTATCGGCGGGCGATGAGGGAGTCGAGTTCTCCTGACCCGTGATGATGAACTCTTGACCTGAGCCCGCCGATGAACTAATATCGTCTCCGATCACCCTTTCTTTGGTGTCTCCATGCCGTTGGTGGAGATTAAGTGGTGGAAGGGCCGCAGCGATGAGGTGAAGGCTAAGGCGATAGAGCTTGTAACTAAGGCCATCTGCGAGGCGACTGGCTGCCCGCCGGAGGCTGTGACCGTCATAATCTATGACATCGAGCGCTCTAATTGGGGTCATGGTGGAAAGCCCTACATCTAACCCCCTTTTATATCCCTAGACACCTCTCTTCCTCGGTGGCCTCCTTGGGTTGGCTCCTCTGGTCTCTCATAGCCCTCTTCTTCTACAGCCTCATGCCCCCTCTCGTCAAGTCAGCTATGAGGGTGATCCCATCCTATGTCGCCGTCACCGTCACCAACGCCATACTCGTCTTCACAGCCTTCCTCGTGGCGGAGTCTCAGGGCTATAGATTCATGAAGTATCTGTCGCTCTCCAGATCCTCGTTGATGCTCTACGCAGCTGGATTGGTTCTAGCCGTCGCCATCATCGCCTACTATAGGGCGCTGGAGCTTGGGGCCATCAGCGTCGTCGTCCCAATATATGGGATGCACCTCGCCCTCTCAAGCCTCTGGGGCTTCCTATTCATGGGTGAGAGGCCTACAACCCTCAAGCTCCTGGGCCTCCTCTTCGCCCTCCTCGCCATAATCCTGTTATCAAGGCCCTGAGGCCGTCTCAACTCCACCTCGGGTAGGTGAGGTAGAGGATGAGGAAGGAGGTGGAGGGGATGGTTAGGTTGTCGTCTATCGGGCCGAACTCGAAGTGTTCGATGAAGGCTGCGACGATGGCTGAGACGACTCCCCAGAGGCCCACCGCGCAGCCTATAGGCAGGCAGACGGCGGCCATGGCGAGGTTCCCCCACCAGGACTTCGTCCTACGCCTGAAGATGAGGTTTCGCACCACCCCCGTGACCGCATCGCCGAAGGACATGTAGAGAACCGGTATGACGCCCAACCTGAAGTCTCCCTCGGTGAGGAGCCATCCCAGGGTTATGGCCAAACCCCAGGCTATGCAGAAGTGGACCTCGAATAGGTTTTCAGGCGTTTGAAACCAGGTTAGGAGCCTCCCAGTCCGGTGGGGTATGTAGAGGAGGACTGCGAGGATGAGGCTCATCGATAGGGGTATGAGGGGGGTGGAGAAGAGGCGTGGGATGAGCAGGGCGATGAGGCCGCCGGCGAGGATGTGTATTATCTTCCTATTGAAGTATATGGCCACGCCATGGCTTAGACCCCTTCCCCTCATCAGGCTGTAGAGCCATCTTGTGAGGGGAATCGAGACGAAGATCACCCAGGTTAGAAGGATGAGGGCGTAGAAAAGCTCTCGAGGGATCAGATTCATCCCAATAGAGGGTTTTAAAATATTTAAAAGGCTAATCCCCTTCAAGGGCCCTCTCCAACTCCCCTATGGCGTTCTCAACCCCTATGGCCTCGACGTAGGGGCCGAACCTTGGGCCCTGAGGCTCCCCGAGGAGGATGAGGTATAGGGTGCGGAAGAACCTTCTGGGCGAGAGACCTAGGCTTCGGGCCACCTTGAAGACGGCGCTCTGATAATCGTCTGCACCCCTCCCCCTCCTCAGCTCCCCTATCAGCCTCCTCACAGCTTCCGCCTCCTCGGCTGAGAGCTCCACCGGCTTCCTCACCGGCTCCTCGAAGTCCCTAACCCAATTCAACGCATATCTGATCCTCTCCTCCAGCCCTCTCGCCCCCCTCTTGAGGTAGCCATATTCGCTTAGCTTCTCCCTGATATACTCCTCCTCACGCCCCTCTGGGGCGACTCTCGCGAGGTTTACCAGCAGTCTATAGGGTATGTGGACGCTCGGCTCCTTCGGAGGCTTGAGGAGCCAGCAGTATTCGTAGAGGCCTCTGAGCTTCGCCCTCTCCTTTGGATCCTCGATGTTAACCCTGTTGAAGTAGATATCCTCCAACCTATCCAGCTCATCCATGTAGACCGGTATATCCTCAACCCCCACGCTTCGAGTCCCTATGAATCTCTTCAAAAGCAGCAGATTGAGGGACTGGGGAGACCCATACCTGAACCAGACCTGAGGCGTGAAGACGTTTCCAGCCGACTTCGATATCTTTCGACCACCCTTATCTAGGAACATCTCATATTGGACGTGCATCGGCGGCTCGTGGCCCAGTATCTCGCGGCAGATGCGGTCATTCACCTTCACGGAGTCGGCGATATCCTTGCCGTAGGCCTCGAATCTTATGTCGAGGGCCTTCCACCTGGCTGCGAACTCCACCTTCCAGCTGAGTTTCCCCTCGCCGGCTGTGACGTCGACTTCACCTTCGTAGCCGCAGCCCTCCAGCCATCGCCCCTTCACCTCCATCCCTTCACAGCGGTAGAGAACCTTGCGTTCATCTGGCAGATACTTGTAGGCGTTGGTGGTGTAGATGCGTCCACAGTTCTCGCAGACGGGGAAGTAGGGGAGGGAGTTTAGGAACTTCGTCTGGCCAATCTCCTCGTAGATTATCCTCCCCGCCCTCTCGGCGTTCTCCATTATCTCGATGATCTCCCTGTTTAGCAGTCCCTGCCTATAGACCCTGGCTCCGGACATGAAGCGATACTCGACGCCGATGACGTCTAGGGCTTCAAGGAGCAGTGATGACATGTGATCTCCGAAGCTCTCATGGCATCTTCCAAAGGGGTCTGGGATATCCGAGACGGGGTATCCAAGCCACTTCTCCAGCTCCTTTGGAAGTCCAGCTGGAACCTTTCTTAGGCCATCCTTATCGTCGGAGAAGGCGATATACTCAGCCTTATATCCCTGCTCCTCCACCGCGAGGGCGATGGCATAGTTCCTTATACAGTCTCCGAGGCTTCCGATGTGGGGGAACCCCGAGGCCCCCAATCCACTCTCCGTTCTTATGAGATCCAGGCTTCTACCTAGTCTCAACTCCCTTTCTATGAGCTCCTTAGCCGCCTTGTCATACCAGGTTCCATGTCCTATGATCTCTGGTGGGGAGACCATCACGACTAATCTCTCATAAAGCCCCTTTATAAAGTGGCGGATAAGCCTATAATGTCCTCAACCTATTTTCTCGTCGATGGGGGAGAGACGCCCTCTCTTCACCTACGCTCTTCTCCTCCTACTGGTTTTCATACAGCTATATCTATCAATCCTCCCCCTAGACGAGGCCTTAAGGCTCTATGAGGCCTACTCTCTGACCCCGGTGAGGCTGCTGCGGGGTTTAAACCCCGACTCCATCGTCACCTACATGTTTCTACATGGAGGCTGGCTTCACCTAGCTTTGAATGCCGTCGCCCTCCTGGGGGCTGGAGGCATAGTGGAGGGGGAGCTTGGAGCATTGAGATGCGCTGCGATATATCTCTCCTCCGGCATCGTCTCGGGTCTAGTCCACGTCCTCCTCAACCCCCGCTCCGATGTCCCCCTAGTCGGCGCCTCTGGAGCCATCTTTGGGTTGATCGCCGTCCTCTTCCTCCTCACACCCTTCAAGATCACCTACGTCCTCTTCATCCCCCTTCCCGCCTTCCTCGTAGGCGTCATCCTCTCAGCCGCGGAGTTCTCCTCCCTCTGGCTCGGCGTCGAGGGCTTCGTAGCCCATGACGTCCATGTCGCCGGCCTCATCTACGGCTCCCTCTGCGCCTTCCTCATAGATTCTAAGAGGGCGTTGAAGGGGCTGCTGGTGGCCGTCGCCACGGTTATACTGCTCTATCTCCTCGCTTGGAGGCTTGGCCTCCTCCCTCCTCTACCTCATGGACTCTAGCTCCCTACTCCACTGATTAATCCTCCTCAGCTTCTCCGTCAATTTAAGCCAGTAGGAGATTCTCCCCCTCAGCTCCTCCATCTGCCTCATATGCCTCTTGAACTCCCTCAGCTCCCCGTCGATCCTCCTCAGCCTCCGTTCATGTTCGAGAAGCATCCTCAGGATCAGCGCCTTATCCAGCTCCTCTCCATTCATCTGATGCCTCAACCCCTCCAGCTGTGATAAGCTGAGTGTAACCGATTTCTGGGTGGAGGCGTGTACAGCTATCTATATGTCTTCTCCCTCTTCCCCCTCCGCGTCAGCTCTATCCATCTTATCGGCATCCTTCCCACCCTCCTCCTAAGCTGGTTGAGGAATCCCCTTGGATCTCGGGGGGAGAGCAGATAGGCTTCCTCCCCCTTAGTCAATAGGAGTACCACCACCTCATCAGAATTGGTGTAGTCCCTCAGCTTATACCCCGCCTCCCTGAGAAGCGCCACCGATGACTTAGCATACTCGACGGCCTTACTTGGAATCCTCTCCAACCTCTCCCTCCTGATGTAGACCTCAGCCCTCTCTATCGCATCATAGGGGATGAGCGTCTCCCCCTTTGGAAACCTCTCGATGATAACCCCCTCCCCGCCCAGCTTATAGGAGCTGCTGTATATCGGTGCTCTCCAGAGCAGCAGGAGGGCGACGAATAGGGTGAGGAGGAAGAGAGCTAGGTCGCCGAGAAAATCCTCAGAGATGGGTGGAGCTCCAGCCATTAACCTAATCACCATGGAGTAGAACGTCAAGGCGAGGATCGGGATATTGAGTAGGGGGAGGATGAGGCCGATAAGCTTTCTCCTACGACTTAATGGAAGCGCCTCCACCTCCAAGTCTCCATCACGAGGCATCATATAGCCATTTGATTAGACCTTTAAATAGGGGCATACACCTCAAGCGAGGGGCGGCCGCCGTATGGAGATATGGGTGCTAAGGCTGGGCCATAGACCCCATAGGGATCAGAGGATAACAACCCACGTGATGCTGGCAGCCAGGGCCTTCGGCGCCCATGGCGCCCTATACACCGGCGTGAGGGATGAGTCGATGGAGCGGTCTGTCCATGGGGTTGTGGAGAATTGGGGAGGCTCCTTCGAGGTTCGATACGTTGAGAGTTGGCGTAAGGCCTTAAGGGATTGGAGGGAGCGGGGAGGGAGGGTGATCCACCTAACGATGTATGGACTGCCGGTTCAGAGGGTCATCGATGAGATCAGGACCGATCCCTCGCCGAAGCTCATAGTCGTCGGCGGAGCGAAGGTTCCAGGGGAGCTTTACGGCGAGGCTGATTGGAATGTCGCTGTAACCTCTCAACCCCACTCCGAGGTGAGTGCCTTAGCCGTCTTCCTCCACATGCTCTACGAGGGGCGTGAATTAGAACTGGAGTTTAAGGGCGCAAAGCTGAGGGTTATACCCCAGGAGCGGGGGAAGAGGGTTGAACGCCTCGCTTAACTTAAAGGGTCGTGGGACTAAATATTAGAGAGGTCGATGTTAGGAGGCGTCGATGAGGAGAGGCTCCTAGAGGTGGCGCGTATCATAGGCGGCCAGGAGGGCGTCGAGATTATAAAGGCTCTAAAGGAGCGGGATGATCTAACCGTCGAGGAGATCTCCGAGCGGACGGGTATACAGATCAACACCGTTAGGAGGCTTCTATACAAGTTCTATAATCATCGAATCGTCGCATCCAAGAGGTTTAGAGATCCCGAGACGGGCTGGTTCATCTTCCAGTGGAGGCTTCAACCCGACCTCGTAGACGCCTTCATACAGGGGATGAAGAAGAAGATTTTGAAGAAGTTGAGGGAGCGCCTTGAATACGAGGAGGGCCACGACTTCTATCACTGCGGCGGAGAGAATTGTCCAAGGCTTACCTTCGAGGAGGCGATGGAAGCCGTATTCCGCTGTCCGAAATGCGGCGAACCCCTAAAACCCTTCGATAACACACCTCACAAGGAGTTTCTCCGACGCAAGATCAAGGAGTTAGAGGAGGAGCTGGGATGAAGCTTCCAAGCAGGGATGAGGCCATAAAGCTGATGAGGGAGGCGGGATGCAGCGAGGGAGTCATAAGGCATTGTCGAAGCGTCACCAGGGTGGCTTTGAGGATCGCTGAGAAGCTGAGGATGAGGGGATATAATCTGGACTTGTCTCTCATAGAGATCGGCGCCCTTCTCCACGACTTAGGTAGGGCGAAGACCCATGGAGTTGAGCATGGAGCCATAGGGGGCCAGATGGCGCGGGAGAGAGGCTTACCGGAGCCGATAGCTAGGATCATAGAGCGCCACGTCGGAGCCGGTATAACCCCCGAGGAGGCTAAAAGACTGGGACTGCCGGATGGAGACTATATTCCCAGAACTCTGGAGGAGAAGGTGGTGGCCTACGCAGATAAGCTCATCGAGGGCGAGAAGGAAGTTGATTTCGAGGAGACCCTAAATAGGTTTATAGAGGAGCTAGGGGAGGATCACCCCGCGATAGAGCGGATGAGAAGACTTCACAGGGAGATGATGGAGCTCCTTGGGGAAACTATAAAGGAGTAGAAGCATTAAGCCTAGAGAGGGCCGGTCGTCTAGCCTGGCTGGGACGCTGCCCTTACGAGGCAGAGGTCGCCGGTTCAAATCCGGCCCGGCCCACTCCCTAAAGCTCCTCAACTAGAGGTGGCGGAGGAGGGGATCCGTTATAAGTGGCAGCCACTTATAAGGCGTCACGTGATTACCCTTAAGGCCTCGGGCTTGAACTGCTGTAGGGCCCCTAACAGGGTTTCATACTCCTTCTTTCCGCTTATATCGATCTTGATCTCATCTCCGAAGCGCCTCATGATCTTCAGGTGGCCGCCCTTAATTCTCCCAGGCTTCTTAAGCTCTATGTAGGTTACATCATCCCTATAGACCTCGAAGTCCTTCCCCTTCTCGATCTCCGAGAGCGTCTTATCCACCTCCTTCCTCGTCATCCTTGAGGCTATGAGGCCGCCTATAACCCCGCCGAAGGCGAATCCCAAACCGCTTAGAAGACCCTTCCCCCTCATCTTCACCCCTATGATTCTTCTATCGGTGACGTAGACTCCATAGCCTCTGAGGAATCCTTTCTTCATATTCGCGCTTGAGACTCCTCCAAGGATTCTCTCATATGCTGGGGGCTGAGCCGCCGTTGGGGGAGTGTATGCCGGTGGGGGCTGGTATTGGGGTTGGGCCGGTGGAGGAGTCGGCATACGCCTCTCGGCGAGGTTGTATCCGCAGTTTGGGCAGAACCTATCCGTGGGCTCGACGGGGGTTCCACAGTTGGGACAATACTTCACTCTACTCACCTAAAATTGATTCAGCGAGGATGATGAGATAATTTTATCGCCTGATGCGGTGCTATGCTCAGCCTTCCGCTAATCTTCTCAATTCGCTTAGAAGTTCCTCCATCGACTCGACGGGTTTCTCAAGTTTTTCCACCAGCTCCTCCGCCGCTTTGCCGTCGATCTCGACGCCTCTAAGCCTCTCCCTCAGATCCTCTGGGTTAATGGGGAATTCAGCGTCTCTCATCCTCTTGATGACGTTTAAGGCCCATCCGACGCCGAGGGCTTCAAGCTCACCCTCCTTAATGAAGACGCCTCGCTCCCGCTTCATCTTTTCATAGGCCATCTTAGCTATGCCGCCGGCTATGTGTTCATCCACCTTCTCTATCTCCCCCTCCAGGTAGCGTTTAACCTCCTCAACGTTTGATCGCAGTATGTTCTTCACCGTCTGCTCCGTTATGCCGAGGGTTTCAGCGATCTCCTTACTCGTCTTAAGCATCTCCTCCTTCAACAGGATGACGTAGGCCGCCTCAGCTAGGGATGGCAGCCAAGTCAGCCGGCCATACTCAGCCAGCCGTCTAAGCCCCCCAAGGATTCTAAGGCATTCATGGAAGAGATTCTCAGCCATCTGATCGATATCCCTCTTGGCCACCGGACCCCTGATGACCTCCATTTTTAACCCCTCCTCTCAATGAATTCGGATAGAGGGGAAATAATCTTTATCGTCCCAGCCTCGGTTATCTCGAAGACCCATGTCCTGGTATCATGCCCCGTTAAGCGGCAGCCATCGATCCTTATGGTTCTCAAAACCGATCCCACGGGGAGGCCGTAGAGCTTTGATTTCCAGGCGTTGTCGATGAGCACCTTATCCAGGACGATGCTCCCATCGACGATGTGAGCCACAGCCAGGCCGCCGGCCGCCTCCGCGGTGTCGGAGGCCTGAGCTGACCGCTTCTGGGAGATGAATATACCGGTCTGCCTCCACTTCTTCAGGAAGTTGAAGAACATCCTGACGATCTGCCTCGCCATAACCTCCCTATGCTCATAGAGACCCGTTATGCTGTCTATGACGACGTTCTTAGTCCCCTTCTCCCTGATCGCATAGGCCATCGTATCCATCAACGTCTTAGGATCCTCGCGGAGCTCCTCGCTCTGAGAAGCGTCGATGACGACGATATTCCTCTCAACCCTCTCAAAGTCGGCTCCGAGGTAGGATGCCTTAGCCTTCATCGAGGTATAGAGGAAGCTGGCCGGGGACTCAACGGTGATGTAGAGCACCTTATATCCCGCATCAGCCTGCTTCAAGGCGAACTGTTCAGCCAACACGCTCTTACCGCTGTCAGGAACCCCTGTGACGTTGAGAACTGAGAGATAGGGTATGCCCCCAAGGGGCTTTTTCACAAAGCGTCCATCCTCCTCCACGACCCTCCAGAACATCTCGTCCAGCTTGGTTCCAGTGCTAACCCCGAAGAGTTTTGGAGCCTCCCCCTCCAGCTCCCCCAGCTCCTTAAAAGCCCTCTCCATAGCCGGCCCCAGAGAACATCGAAAAGCCGAGATTTAAGGCTACAGATTAAGCGGGCCCGGGGGGATTTGAACCCCCGCTCTCCGGCTCCGGAGGCCGGCGCCTTATCCACTCGGCTACGGGCCCAGGTTAAGGGAGGTCTTGAGGCATATAGGTTTTAGGCGTAGTAGTAGCGCCCAGCCCTCCGCTGCTCCCTATCGAGTTTGGAGCCTTCCTTATTAACTCTCGGCCTCCCCGTCTCTGGGTCTCTTCGGAAGGTGATGCCCACATCTTTCAGGAACTTGTTCATCCCCTCTTCGAGGGTTAGGGGGCTGCTTCCATATCCCTCTCTCGCTGGCTGACCTGTGAAGACTATCAGCCTGTCGGCGATGAAGTCTTGGGCATAGATGTCGTGTTCGACGACGAAGGCTGTCACTCCCCTCATCTTAGTGATTCTCCTTATGGCCCTGGCCATGGATAGGCGCTCCTCGACGTCTAAATAGGCGCTTGGCTCGTCGAGGAGGTAGAGGTCTGCAGGTCTCCCTAGGCATTCAGCTATGGCTGCTCGCTGTAGCTCTCCTCCGCTCAGCTCGTCTAGTTTTCTCTCCAATAATCTCCTCACGTTTAGGCGGTCTATCACCTCTACTTGGAACCAATCCTCGTCGTAGCGTTCTCCCGCCGCCCTCTTGAGGAGCTCCTCAACGGTTCCCTCGAATTCCCTGGAGGGGTATTGGGGCTTATAGCTCACCTCGGCCACCCCCTGGATGACGCCCTCATCTGGCTCGCGTAGGCCTGCCAGCATCTCTAGGAAGGTCGTCTTTCCCGTCCCGTTTTTACCCAGTATCCCTATCACCTCGCCTTCTCCTATTTCGCCGGCCTCTATGGTGACTTGGAAGTTGTCTCTGCTCCCCCTAAGCCTGCTCCACCTCATTATGGTTCTGGACTTCTGCGGAGGTGTCGGCGGCTTCACATGGAACCTTATGGGGGCGTCCCTGAACCTTATGTTCTCATCTGGTATGTAGCCCTCGATGTAGATGTTGATGCCCTCCCTCACACCATGGATGTGGGAGAAGATTCCATAGACATCGGGTTCGCCATATAGGATGTAGATGTCGTCGGAGAGGTAGTCTAACACTGCGAGGTCATGCTCGGCGACGATCACCATCGCCCCACGCTCAGCAGCCTTCCTAATCACCCTCGCAGCCCTGAGCCTCTGATAGACGTCGAGATGGCTGGAGGGTTCGTCGAAGAGGTAGACATCAGCCTCGCGGCATAGGGCTGCAGCTATCGCCACCCGCTGTAGCTCTCCCCCGCTGAGGGTCTGGATATCTCTATTGAGGAGATGTCCGATCTCCAGGGCTTCGTATAGCTCATCGAGTCGTCCCCCCTCATCGAGGCGACTTAGGATCTCATCGACCCTACCTGAGACTACTTTCGGTATTCTATCGACGTATTGGGGCTTATAGACCGCCCTCAACCCCTCACCATAGAGTTGTTTGAGATATTCGTGGAGGGGTGTCCCTGAGAAGTGGCTTATGATCTCGGCTTCATCCGGTGGATCATCGTAACGTCCAAGATTCGGCTTCAAATCCCCCGATAGGATTCTGAGGGCCGTCGTCTTCCCCATCCCATTTCTGCCTAGAAGCCCTATAACTCTCCCCCGTTGAGGTGTGGGAAGTCTGAAGAGGGTGAAGGCGTTTGGCCCGAAGCGGTGTATATGCTCCTCCTCCAACTTATCTGGAAGATTTACGATGCTGAGGGCCTTGAAGGGGCATTTCCTGACGCAGATGCCGCAGCCCGTGCATAGCGGCTCTAATATGACGGCCTTGTCACCCTCGATCTTTATGGCCTCCCTCCCCAATCTGACCATGGGGCAGAACCTGACGCATGGTATATCACATCTATCCGGCCTGCAGCGTTCCTGATCGACTACGGCTACTCTCAAGGATGCTCAGAGTAGAAGGGTGGAAACCCCTCTTAGACCCTTCGCTGCCAAGCCTAAAGGTGATAGCTCCTCCCCCTCTCCGGATTCTCAACTCTTCTCCCCCTCAATAGCCTTCTATACAACTCTGGATGCTCCGTGTGTATGGGGTAGACCCTCCTCGGATTGATGAGCTCCACGGCCTCTAGGAGTTCCCTTCGACCCATGTGGCCGGAGGCGTGGAGCTGATGTAGCCTCAGCGAGAAGTGGCTAAGCCAGTTTTTCATCAGCTCCTCCTCCAGGGCTTCCTCCTCCACATGTTCGCTCATGCTATAGATGTAGTGGCCTCCCCTGGGTTTGATGTCTATCAGCTCTTGGAAGTGGTGGAGCTCCAGGCAGACGAGGTATTCCCAGGGGCGTCGACGTATCTCCTCCGCGGTGACCATCCTCTCCAGGTAGGGTCTCTCCCAGCGATAGTAGTCCTGCTCCCTGTATCTCCCACTTCTCTTCCTCCTGAAGTAGACTGCGATATCCTCATCTCTCATGGGGTCTGGTAAGTCTAGGCGTTCATCCTCGACGAGCTTTGAGAGTAGATGAGCCGTCCAGGTAGTGATGACCAGCCTACGCCCCGAGACCTTAGCAGCTTCATAGAAGGTTCTGAAGCGGTCGGTATCCCTCCTATTCTGGGTGTAGAAGACCGGCTTCCCCTCGGCCTCCCCCAACACCCTGAGAACCCCCTCATAGACCTCCCCCTCTGAGAGGCTTCCCTCCTCCTCATCGATCTTGGTTCCCTCTATGATGAGGGCTTCAGGCTCAGCCTCGGCGGCTGCCTCCAAGAACTCCTCCGTCATCTCACCCTTAGGGCCATGTCTACGCAGGTCTCCGGTATAGACGATTGAACCCGATGATGTGTGGATGATGAATCCATAGGCCGCTGGAATCGAGTGATCAACATGGATCGGCTCCACCTCCACGTCGCCCATCCTGATCCGGTCTCCCGTTCTGAAGGTCTTGTAGAGATGCTCCCCATAATCCATGTGGCCTACGGTCTCCGAGGCCTCTAAGAAGAGCTTAGTTCCTGAGCCGCAGTAGATGGGGATGGAGGAATCCAGAAACCTTACATAGTCAACGTGATCGGCGTGGGCGTGGCTGATGAAGACCGCATCATAATGGGCCTCCTCATATGGGATTGGAGAACCCTCCAGGTGATGCTGAGCGTATAACCCTCTCAACGGGGGTATGAGATCGAACTCTAGAAGATCCATCAGCTGGCTGTGCCCTCTGGGCTGAAGCCACCCCGCATAGAAGCGTCTCTCAGCCGTAAAGGAGCGTCCGAAGTCAAGCCACAGCTTGACATCGCCATCCTCAATGAGTATCCTATTACCCCCAATCTCCCCGACGCCGCCGTGGAAGGTTATGGAAACCATCGACGTATAGCATTAGGCCTTAACCCCTATATTAGCCTCAACTTTCTCCAATAATTTTTGGTTTAAAACCAAAAATTTTAACATTGGCAGGGCCTAATAAGGGCGATGTCGAGGAAGATAGACCTCGACGAGGTTGAATTCATAACCGAGACCGCTATAACAATCCGTGGTTCGAGGAGGCGAACCACCGTTCCAAGTAGAATCGTCGAATACTTCCAACTGAGGGATGGGGACATACTGAGATGGATTCTATTCAGGGATGGCTCCTTAATGATCATACCGAAGCGTCGAGGTGAATGAGGTGGTTAGGAGGGGGAGCAGGAGAATATATAACTTAAGCGAGAGAACCCTAAAGATCAATAGAAAACTTTTCGGAGACTCATTCAGATGTCAATATTGTGGAGAGGAATTTGAAGTTGGCGATGTGATATATGCCGTATATAACAAAAATGTTAAATGGTATCACAAGAAATGCTATGATCTCACATTATATGATGGTGGATGAGTTATATAAACTTCCAGGATGGGAGGACTTCGATAGGGTGAAATGTTCCCTGTAATGCTCTATGTCCTCATAGCCTTCTTCTGTGGACTTGTTGATTCCTCCCTGGGAATGTGCTATGGCACTATATTATCTCCAACCCTTCTTCTCATGGGTTATAGTCCGATAATTGTAGTGCCTTCGATCCTATTCTCCCAAGCCCTAAGTGGAGTCTTAGCAGCGATCATCCATCAACATCTGAGAAATGTCGACTTCTGTCTAAAGTCGATGGATGAAGGATCAAATGATAGGGGTCTTTCCATGGATTTAAAGGTGACCCTATGCATAACCTTACTTGGAATAATAGCAACTATTATAGCCGTCTTAACTGCTATAACCATCCCCAGGATGATCCTTGAGACCTATATTGGAATACTTGTTCTCATAATGGGTGTTCTACTTCTTTTTAATAAGCGTTTCAAATTCTCCTGGAATAGGATGATTATCGTGAGTATATTAAGTGCCTTTAACAAGGGTTTATCTGGTGGCGGATTCGGACCCATCGTTATCAGTGGTCAAATAATTTCTGGAAGAGAATATGGAAGATCGATCGCCACCACTATTCTTTCAAAAGCATTAGTATGTATTGTTGGCTTTCTAATGTATCTACTTAGATGTAATCATTTAAAGTGGGATTTAATCTTTCCACTATCTGTCGGAGCTATTCTTGGATCGATTATTGGGCCCCATATAACTCAAAGGCTTAAATTGGGGGGTAGAGGGAGATTTATCCTAGGTTCCCTGATAATAGCGTTAGGTTTGTGGACTCTTTTAAGAATCTACCTGGTCGACTTTATTAGAATGGGATGTTAATGTCTAAGGCGATGCCTACAAGGATTATGGCTGTCGTTGGATTCAAGGGCGCTGGGAAAACGAGGCTAATTGAGAATTTAGTGGGATATCTCTCATCTAAAGGATATCGGGTTGGAACCTTGAAGCATTCGACGCCGCATCACCCGCTGGATACGCCTGGGAAGGATACTTGGAGGCATAGGGAGGCTGGCGCCGAGGCTTCAGCTGTCATAGCCGATGGACGGGCCGCCATCTTCATCGATCGCCCCCTCTCCCTCGCCGAGGCTCTGGATGTCATAGGCCCCCTCGACTTCGTCATCCTGGAGGGCTTCAAATCCGTTGGGTATATACCCCGCATCCTCGTCGTCAGAACCCCTAGTGAGGTGGAGAAACTCTCCAATGGATTGGAGGTCGCCATAGTTTCCCAGAGTCCCCTCGAGGGGTTGGATGTCGAGGTCTCAACGCTTGGCTTCAGTGATGTGGAGAGGCTTGCTTCTATCGTTGAGGAGAAGTCGATCCCCCTCCTCCCTGGATTCGATTGTGGCCGATGCGGCTATGAAAGCTGTAGGGAGCTTGCCCTAGCCACCATGCGTGGGGAGGCGGATCCCTATAGATGTGTTCACCTACAGGCTGGGGATGTAGCGCTTCGAGTTGATGGTCGCAGAGTACCTCTAAACCCCTATGTTAGGAGCGTCTTTAAGGGAGTCCTCCGAGCGCTGGTCGCCACCCTGAAGGGCTGTGAGACGGCTAGGCGTATAGAGATACGGGTGGAAGGGGATGGTTGAGTCCCTGTGGATCTGCGTCGACAGCAATGAGGCCTCCCAGAGACCTGAGATCATCAACTATCTCAGGCTTTCCGGCTGTGAAGTGGAGGTGAGGAGGCTACCTGTCTGCGACTACGTGGTCTCTGACCGATGTGGCGTTGAGAGGAAGGATGCACAGGACTTGGCCAATAGCCTGAAGGATGGACGCCTCTTCAATCAGGCGAGGGAGATCGCTGACGCCTATGATAGGCCCATACTGATCCTGGAGGGGAGGCTCACAGCCGTTCTGAGGCGCAGCAGGATGAGGCCCTCCTCCCTATACGGCGCCCTAGCCAGCCTAGCCCTCGACTATGGATTCTCCATCATACCCACAGTGGACCCCTACGCCACGGCGATTCTACTACAGAGGCTGGCCTACAGGGAGCAGATTGAGGAGCGGAGACCACCACAGCTGAGAAGCGTAAGCCGGCGGATGCCGCTGCAGGAGCAGCAGCTATTCCTCCTCTCAGGACTCCCAAATATAGGTCGATCCCTCGCGGAGGAGCTCCTAAAACACTTTGGCACCCCGATAAGGGTGTTAGAGGAGCTCGCCTCAGCGGAGATCAGGCGATCCAAGACGGGTAAGACTCGGAGATTGGAGGGGCCTCTGAAGGCTGTGAGAGGTATCGGCCCGAAGATCGTTGAGGAGGCTAAGAGGCTGCTGACCACACCCTACAACGCCGAGGGGGAAGATGAGGCAACTCCAGATCTAACTAGATATCTCCATGAAGATGAGTAGCGAAGCCACATCCTCCACGGCGGAGGCCAAAACTTTATCCACACCCCCCTCCAAATCTCCCTGGGCCCGTAGCCGAGTGGATAAGGCGCCGGCCTTCGGAGCCGGAGAGCGGGGGTTCAAATCCCCCCGGGCCCGCTGAGGTGGCGGTGATGTCGAATCCACTGGAAGAGTTGAGGGGGGAATGCCGACGTCTCCTTGAGGGAGGTCTCAGGTCTCTCTCGATATCTGAACCCCTAGAATTGGTTTTCTCCAAGCCTCCGAGTCTTGAGATGGGTGAGGTTTCAACCTCCATCTGCTTCAGGCTCGCCTCAAAGCTTCATAGGAGTCCACGGGAGCTGGCCTCAGAGCTGGCCTCAGCCCTCGATGCCTCGTCTTCACAGCTTGTAGAGTCGGTGGAGGCTGTTGGGGGTTATATAAACTTCCACGCCGATATAGGCGAGTTTTCGAGGCTGACTCTGGAGACGGTTTTGAAGCTTGATGAGGAGTATGGCTTCTTGAAGGCGGAGAGGCCTGAGAGGGTGATGGTTGAGCATACCAGCGCCAACCCGAATGGGCCTATACACATCGGGAATGCCAGGAACTCGATTCTCGGCGACGCCCTGGCGAGGATGCTGAAGAGACGTGGTCATAGGGTTGTCATACACTTCTACGTCGACGACATGGGGAGGCAGGTGGCCATGGCCACCTACGGCTGGAGACTCCTCGGCAGACCAGAACCTAAGGGGCCTCCAGACCTATGGGTTGGCACAATCTACGCCTCCGTGAATGTCATCAAGGAGGTGAAGAGGCTTAAGAGGGAGCTGGAGGAGGCCAAGACCCTCAAGGCCTATGCACGGGTCAGCGAGATAAACGCCCAGCTCAGCCACTATGCCGCGGCAGCTCAGGAGCTGAGGGAGAGAGATCCCCAGCTCTTCGATAGGCTCCTGGAGGCCCTGGAGGATGAGGAGGATCCCGATGGGGCGATCTCAAGGTTGAATGCCGAATATGAGCGTGGCGAACCTGAAGCGAAGAGGGATGTCAGAAGGCTCGTCGAATACTGCCTAAAGGGCTTTAAGGAGGCTCTAGGCGAGATCGGCATCCACTTCGATTCCTGGGACTATGAGAGTGACCTCGTCTGGAGTGGGGCGGTTGATGAGGTGATCAATAGGCTGAGGAGAACCCCCTACACACGTTTTGAGGATGGGGCGCTCGTCCTCGACTGTGAGGCCGTGGCGAGAGACCTGAAGTTGAAGGAGCGTTGGGGCATAAACCCCCGATACGAGATACCTGAACTCGTCCTCGTGAGGGCTGATGGGACGACTCTCTACACAACGCGAGATATCGCCTATTCGCTCTGGAAGTTTGAGAGGGTTGACCGCGTCATCAACGTCATCGGATATGAGCAGAGCACAGCCCAGCTTCAGCTTAGGATAGCCCTAGCAGCCCTCGGCCATGTCGACATCGCCGATAGGCAGCGGCATTACGCCTACAAGTTCGTCACGCTTCCAGGGTTGAAGATGAGCGGTCGATTGGGGCGCTACGTCACCCTCCGAGAGGTGGTGGAGAAGGCTGTGGAGCTTGCCTATAGGGAGGTGGATGCGAGGTCACCGGGGCTGCCAGAGGGGGAGAAGCGGCGCATCGCTGAGATGGTGGGCCATGGAGCTGTGAAGTATGCCTTGCTGAGCGTCGACCCGATGAAGACCGTCGTCTTCGATTGGGATAGGGTTTTGGACTTCGAGAGGAATAGCGCCCCCTTCATCCAATACTCCCATGCGAGGGCCTGTAGTATACTCCGCAAGGCTGAGGATCGACCTGAACCTGATTATGGCCTGCTGAGGGATGTGAAGGAGAGGGAGCTGATCTATCTCATAGCCAGCTTCCCCGACGTCTTCCAGGAGGCCGTTGAGGCCCTCAGCCCTCAGGCCATCGCCTCCTATGCCAACCAGCTGGCTGATAAATTCAACAGCTTCTATGCCTCTCACCCCGTCTTGAAGGCTGAGCCTGAAGGCCTGGCGGGGGCGAGGCTGATGCTCGTCGACGCGGTTAGGATTGTTCTGAGGAACGCCCTATCGGTTCTTGGCATCGAGGCCCCTGAGAGGATGTAACACTTTATATACTCCGCCGCGGGTGAGGCGATCCTGGTGCGCCATGAATCTCTGGAGGCTTAGGCTCTCCATATTGGGGACGCTCGCCCTAATAATAGGCATCTCAACCCTCGGCTTCTCCCTGATCCTCTCCCTATTAGGCGCCTTCAGCCTCCTCTCGCTTCTCATCCTCACGGCCCTCTTCAACATAATCCAATGGCTTTTAGCCCCCTACCTCATCAACGCCATCTATGGGGTGAGACCCCTCGGCGAGCATGAATATCCCGAGTTGCACCGCATCGTAGATGAGCTTTCTCAGAGGGCTGGCATCTCCCGCCCTAAGCTGATGCTGTCTGAGATGTCGATACCGAACGCCTTCGCCTATGGCTCACCGTTGACCGGTAATATGGTAGCCGTTACTAGAGGTCTCTTGAGGCATCTTGAGTTGGAGGAGGTGGAGGCCGTCATCGGCCATGAGCTGGGGCATATCCGGCATAGGGATGTCCAGGTGATGATGTTCGTCTCCTTCCTCCCCTCCCTATTCTACCTCCTCGCCAGGTCAACCCTCTACCCCTATTATTATGGCTACTATGCTGAGAGGAGGCGTGGAGACTACTCTGCTCTCGCCTTGGTGGGCGCTGCCTCGATGTTCATCTACTTCATTCTCCTCCTCTTCACCCTAGCCTTGAGTAGGTTGAGGGAATACTATGCCGATCAGCATAGCGTCTCTATCGTCGACGATGGGGCGAGGAAGCTGGCTGAGGCCCTGGCGAAGATATCAACCTCAACCAGCAGGATGAGGCGGGCTGAGACGATGGGGCTGGGAAGCTTCAAAACCCTCTTCATCTCAGATCCTGATAGGGCCTTAGCCGATGCCGCTGATCTCCAGCGACTTCGATATGGTGGGAGGGACGATGAGATTGTGAGGAGGCTGCTGGAGCGGAAGCTAACCTGGTTTGATAGGTTTACGGAGCTCTTCTCCACGCATCCGAATGTCGTTAAGCGGATCAGGGCGCTCCTCGAAGCCTCCTGAGAATTCCCCCTAGAACCCTGAAGTCGTCCTCCAAAATCCTTAGGAGCTCCTTTGCGTAGAGGGCTGCGGCTGGATGGTAGAGGGGGAAGAGGAGCACCCTTCCCCAGGGGGCTTCAGCCTCGAAGCATCTGCCGTGAACCCTGCTTATGGAGAGGGCCTCGTAGCCGAAGCGTTTTAGGAGGTATCCAGCGGCGGAGTTTCCCATGGGGGCTATCACCCTCGGCTGGATGATGGCGAGCTGCCTCTCCAGATATGGGGTGCAGGCCTCCACCTCGTCGGCTCTCGGCCTCCTATTTCCAGGGGGTCTACACTTCAATATGTTCCCAATGTAGACCTCCCCTCTCTCCAGACCTATATCCGCTAAGAGCCTGTCCAGGAGTCTTCCGGCGGCCCCCACGAAGGGTCTGCCTGTCTCATCTTCAACTCTTCCAGGGGCCTCGCCCACGAGGAATAGCTCAGCCTCCAGGCTCCCCTCTCCAACGACGGCGTTCTTCCTGAGACTTCCAAGCCTACATCTTCTACAGCTCCAAACTTCCTCCGCCAGCTTCCTCATCAACTCCTCCCTTGACGTCATCCCTATTCGCCTCTATACGGCTCCAATCTCTCTAAGCCTCTCAACCTCCTCTGGCTCCAATCCGAGGATCTCCCTTAAAACCTCCTCCGTATCCCCACCTAGCCTTGGAGCAGGGCCTCGAGGCCTAGGCCTCGTCTCCGACATCTTGATCGGCGACCCTAACAACTTGACTCTGCCTAATCCTGGCTGGTTTAGGGGGATGACCATCTCCCTCGCCTCGGCTATATGCTCATCTTCCACGACATCTCTCACCGTGTAGATTGGAGCCGCTGGAACCCCATGGCCGTTTAGGAGCTCCACGATCTCTTTGACACGCCTCTTAGAAGTCCAGGCCTCTATCCCCTTCTTCAACTCCTCATGGTGTTCAACTCTACTCGGATTCGTCTTGAATCTCTCATCCTCAGCGAGATTTCTCAGTCCAGTGGCCTCTATGAAGCGCCTCCAGATTCGATCGTTGGCGACGCCTATGATGACCCATCCATCCCGCGCCCTGAAGGAGTCGTAGGGGTAGACGAACTCGTAGCGGTTGCCTATGCGCCCTGGGATGACGCCCTCCACAAAGTATCTCTGTGGAATGTTCTCCAGGGATGCGAAGACGGAGTCCACCATGGCGACGTCGATGAGCTGCCCCCTGCCAGTCTGCTCCCTCACCCATAGAGCCGCCAGGATGCCTATACAGCAGAAGAGGGCTGCGAGGATATCCCCTATCGCTGTCCCAACCCTCGTCGGCGGCGAGTCCGGCCAACCCGTGACGCTGAGGAGTCCTCCCATCGCCTGAGCTATTATGTCGTAGGCAGCCCTATGCCTATACGGCCCAGTTCTACCAAAGCCTGAGATAGCCGCATAGATGAGCCTTGGATTCACCTTCTTAAGGTCTTCATAGCCTAGGCCTAGGCGCTCCATGGTTCCAGGCCTGAAGTTCTCCAACAGCACATCACTCCGCCTCACAAGCTCTAGGAAGATTCGTCTACCCTCGGGATGCTTCAAGTTGAGGGTGATACTCCTCTTACCCCTGTTGAGGTTAATGTAGTAGAGGCTCTCCCCATGTAGGAAGGGTGGGAAGGCCCTGGAGTCATCTCCCCGACCAGGCATCTCAACCTTAATCACCTCCGCCCCAAGATCCGCGAGGATCATCGAACAGTAGGGGCCGGCTAGAACCCTACTTAGATCCAGAACCCTCACATCGCTTAAGTCCATCATGAAGTAGATCCTGCGGTCAAATCGTTTAAGTGCGGTGATGAATCCCTCAAGATATATAAATTTATAAATAGGTATCTTATTTATCTAGATAGCATGCATCACCATTCCCGCCATCACCACCATATACGTCTCCCCATAAGGGGACTTCTCCACATCGCCATCCTCAGCATCCTCCGTGATAGAGAGGTGCATGGAGCTGAGATTGGGCGGCTTCTCGAGGATAGATATAATATTGTGGTGCCGAGGGCTATGGTCTATGGCTTATTGAGGCGTATGGAGAGGCATGGCTTCGTCTTCTCACAGTGGAGCGTTGAGGAGAGCGGCCCCGCTAGGAGGATATACCGCATAACGGAGGAGGGGTTGGACTATCTTAAAGACTACCTGAGGAGACTTAGGAGGGTTAAGTTTCTTATAGAGCGTCTCATCTCTGAGGGCTGATCCAGGAGGGTTTAGCCCTGCCTCGAGATCGGGAGAGGGGCTGGAGGGAGACTCTGAGGATTGCTAGGCGTCTCCTAGGCTACATCACCCCCTACTGGCAGCTGAAGGCTATACTACTGCTTATCATAGTTACGAACATACTGGAGATATTCTCGCCCATCATCATCGGCGGCGTCGTCGATCTCGTTGGTGCTATCGCCGTTGGGAAGTCTCCTGCTGAGAGAGGCGTTGAGGCCTTCATCTATCGGTTGGCTAAACCCCTATCACTTTTCATCTCCCATCTCTTCTCTCTCAACTCTAATTATGCTCTCCTACTCGTTCTGTCCCTCTCCCTTATCGTCCTCGCAGCTATCACGGGTTTAGGAAACTATTTGAGGAGATATGCCTCGGCTTGGATATCTCAGCGTGGCTCCTTCGAGCTTAGGAGAGACCTCTATGATGCTCTTCTGAGACAGTCCTTCCGCTTCTATGATCGACAGAGGACGGGGCAGCTAATAGCGAGGGCGACGGGTGATATAAGGCAGATTGAGCGCTTCCTCGGCTTCGGCCTCCCAACCCTCCTCTCATCGCTTCTCATCACCATCCTCATCGTCTCATCTCTTCTCGCCCTCGATTGGAGGCTCACCCTCCTCTCAGGCGTCATCCTCCCCCTGATAGCGCTGACGGCCGGTAGATATGCCATGGAGATCGGCCCCCTCTGGTCTGAGATTCGTGAACGCTTCGGTAGGCTAACCTCCATCGTCCAGGAGGTTTTGGCGGCCATCAAGCTGGTGAAGGCCTTCGCCAGGGAGGACTATATGATGGAGCGCTTCTCTAGGGAGTGCGATGGATATCTCAAAGTCCTCATCGACACCGCGAGGATTAGGGCCTTCTATCTCCCACTCTCAACCCTGCTGGCCACCCTTGGGGGAGTCCTAGTCATCTGGTATGGCGGCTTGGAGGTCATACGTGGCGCCCTCACCATCGGAGGCCTCGTCGCCTTCTATCTCTACCTCACGAGGCTTCAGTGGCCCATTAGGAGCATAGCCTTCCTCGTGGGGATGCTTCAAAGAGCCGTCGCCGCCGCTGGGAGGGTCTTCGAGGTTATAGACGCCAGGGAGATGGTGGAGGAGCGGCCTGATGCCATAGAGCTGGGCGAGATAGAGGGAAGAGTCGCCCTCAAGGATGTCTGGTTCAGCTACGACGGGGAGCATATGGTGTTGAAGGGTGTCAGCCTCGAGGTGAAGCCAGGTGAACGGGTGGCGATCCTCGGCCCCCCAGGTTCGGGGAAGACTTCCATCATAAATCTAATCCCAAGATTCTATGACCCTCAAAGAGGCTCCGTCACAATAGATGGAGTTGATGTTAGGGATGTGAAGCTGAGTTCTCTGAGGCGTCAGATAGGGATAGTGAGGCAGGATCCCTTCATCTTCTCAACCACCATCAGGGAGAATATAGCCTACGGCGCCGAGAATGCCTCGATGGATGAGATCATCGAGGCGGCTAAGAGGGCGAGGATACATGGCTTCATCGAATCGCTTCCAGAGGGCTATGAGACCAGGGTTGGGGAGCGCGGAGTCACCCTCAGCGGCGGTGAGCGTCAGCGCATCGCCATCGCCCGAGTCATTCTGAGGAATCCTAAAATCGTAATTCTCGATGACTCCACATCGAATATCGACGCTGAGACCGAGGAGGAGATCAGACTCGCCCTCGAGGAGCTCTTCAAGGGTAGAACCGTCATCATCATAACCCATAGGGTCTCGATGGCGAAGTGGGCTGATCGCATCATCGTTCTGAGGGATGGCAGGGTCGTGGAGGAGGGCTCCCATGAGGAGCTCCTGAGGAGGGGCGGCTTCTATCATCGCCTATACATGGAGCAGGTAGGTGACCCTGATGGGTATGGGTCATAGATGGTTTAGGATGCTGGAGGATGAGGGGCAGCCTCGGCGGCTGCCGGATAGGGTGCTGATAGCGCGGATGCTGAGATATCTCTGGAGCTATCGGGGGAGGCTGCTCCTCCTCCTGGGAGCCGTCATCTCTAATACGGCGCTGAGCCTTCTACCACCTCTCCTCCTCGCCTGGGCCATCGACCGCTACATCACAGCCCTCAACCCGAGGGGTCTCATGATCATCGCCTTCTCCCTCATCGCCCTAGCCCTCGCCAACTATCTCTCCCAGCTGGCTCAGGGCTATCTCATCGGATGGCTGGGTGGAAAACTCGAATATAATGTCCGCATAGACCTCTTCAAACGGCTTGAGAGGCTCTCCCTCGCCTTCTACTCGGATAGGGAGGTTGGAAGCCTCGTATCGAGGGTTATGAACGATGTCGACAGGATATCTGAGCTTGTCACCTCTGGGGTGGCCAACGCCATTGCGGATATCGTCACCCTGGTAGGCATAGTGGCGGTGATGCTGTCGCTGAACCTCCATCTATCGCTGATAACCTTCACCGTCATCCCCCTCATCGTCGTCTTCATGCTTCTCTGGGGGCGCAAAGCCAGGGAGGCCTATAGGAGAACGAGGAGAACCATCGCCAGCGTCTCAGCCCTCATAGAGGAGAGCGTAAGCGGCGTCAGGGAGATCAAGGCTCATACACGCGAGGAGGCGACTAGACGCCGCTTCAACCTCGTCAACATATCGAACCTGGAGGCTAACGTCGAGGCTGCGAGAGTTATGGCTGCCTTCTGGCCCATCGTCAACGTCTTCGGCGCCCTCGGAAACTGCCTCGTCCTCCTCTTCGGCGGAGTCGCGGTTATGAGGGGCACCTTAACCATAGGCATCCTCTTCGCCTTCATGACCTACCTCCAGAGATTCTTCTTCCCCATCAGGGATCTCAGCCTCCTATGGAACAACGTCCAATCAGCTCTCGCAGCAGCTGAGAGGGTCTTCGACATCCTCGACTCGGAGATAGAGGTGGAGGAGAAGCCCGACGCCGTGGAGCTCCCACCCATTAAAGGCTTTATAGCCTATGAGGATGTGACCTTCGGCTACGCCCCCTCCAAACCCGCCTTGAGGGGCGTGAATCTCGCCATAAGGCCTGGTGAGCGAGTCGCCATCGTCGGCCCAACGGGGGCTGGGAAGACGACCCTCATCAACCTTCTCTATAGGTTCTATGACCCCCAGAAGGGGAGGATAACCATCGACGGCTATGACCTGAGGGATGTGACCCTCAAGTCGCTGAGGAGGCAGATGGCCTTCGTCCCTCAGGAGCCAATTCTCTTCACGGGAACCATCATGGATAACATCCGCTTCGGAAGACCCGACGCCTCGGATGAGGAGGTGGTGGAGGCCGCGAGGAGGGTGGGCGCCCACCGCTTCATAGAGTCCCTTCCCAAGGGCTATGAGACGGAGGTTGGTGAGCGGGGTGTGAGGCTGAGCGTCGGGGAGAGGCAGCTCCTCTCCCTCGCCAGGGCGGTTTTGGCTAATCCACGGATCCTCATCCTCGATGAGGCGATGTCCAGCGTCGATCCCTACACAGAGGCGGAGATTAGGAGGTCTCTAAGGGATGTTTTCAAGGGTAGAACCACCATCATCATCGCCCATAGATTGTCGATGGCGAGGGATGCCGATCGCATCATCGTCTTGGAGAATGGGAGGATCGTTGAGGAGGGGACACATGAGGAGTTGATGAGGCTTGGAGGCCGGTATCGAAGGCTATATGAGAGGCAGCTAGGAGTCTGAGGATGCCTTACGTCTGACGATCTCTAGGTATCTCTCATATCGGGGTTTAAGCATCAACCCCTTCTCGGTTATATCATAGTAGCATCTCCTCTCTCCCCCTGGATTGTCGACTCGCCTAACCATCTCCATGGCGCAGAGCTCCTTCAGATGCCTATAGACATTTCTTATGTCGCCGTCGTCGAGGTAGATGTGGAAGTATCTCTTGAGGTCTCTCCAGATGCCATAGCCATAGGAGGCATCTCCCCTCTCCCAATTGTAATGGATGATGGCGAGTATCTTCATCTTCGTCGATCCGGTGGTTCCACGCGGCTTCGTCAAGGTGTCTCGGAAACTTTTATAAGAGCGGTGAATATATATAATTTACGAATAGGTAAATTATCCCTATTACTCCGGCCCAGGTGATAGAGATGAGCGAGGAGAGAGTGAGGTGTCCCCGCTGTGGGAGCTATGAGTTGATACTAGACCCAGAGGCGGGGGAGGAGGTCTGCAGCCGCTGCGGCCTCGTCGTCAGGGAGGGCATAGTTGACCCAGGGCCGGAGTGGAGGGCCTTCACCGTCGAGGAGCGTGAATCCAGGGCCAGAACGGGGTTAGGCTCCTCCTATACCATCTTCGATAAGGGCCTCTCAACCGCCTTCTACGAGGATAGGGATGCCAAGGGGAGGAAGCTCGACTTCGACACGAGGCTTATGATGAGCAAGCTCAGACGCTACGACAACAGATCCAAGATGGATGAGGCCTGGGGTAGGAATCTCAGCATAGCCATGGCCGAGCTGGATAGATTGGCGGCCAGACTTCACATCCCAGATGGGGTGAAGGAGGAGGCAGCCCTCATCTATCGGAGGGCCTTGAAGCAGGATCTCATCAGGGGGCGCAGCATAGACGCCTTTGTGGCCGCCAGCCTCTACGCCGCCTGTAGATTGCAGCGCATACCGAGGTCTCTCAAGAGGATCGCTGAGGAGAGTACAAGGGACTACTCCGAGATCGCCAGAACCTATAGATTATTGATTAGGGAGCTGAGGCTTAAGATGCCCATCGACGACCCGATGAAGTTCGTCCCCAGCATCGCCTCAAAGTTGAAGGTTAAGAGGGAGACGGAGCAGTATGCCATAGAGATATTGAGGAGGGCCCGTGAACGCCACGGCCTGGCGGGTAAAGACCCAAGGGGCCTAGCAGCCGCAGCCCTCTATCTCGCCTGCCTCGAGACAAATGATCGGAGAATCCAGAAGGAGGTGGCCGCCGCAGCCGGAACCACCGAGGTGACCCTGAGGAATAGGCTTAGAGGTCTTGAGGCAATCTTGGGGGACGCCCTCCCCCATAGGGGTCTAAACTAGATAGGTTCTCTTAACTTCCGGTTTCCCTAAAATTATTAAAAGATTTAAAAGAAGGTTTACGAAAGGCTACTCCTCTGAGACTTCAGCCTTCTCTATCTCAGCGAGCGCTCTCCGCTCCTTGATCTCCTCGTAGACTATGAAGGCTGGCATTATCACCCATAGGGCTACCATGACCCAGAATAGCACCATATCCATATCCACAGTGCCTCACCTCCTCCAGAACTTCAGTGAGAATCTCCTCCTCTTCCCCGCGAGCCTCATCTTCGGCGCCGTCCTCCAGTCAACCTTCACCCTCTCCCTGACCAGCTTCGTGTAGTTGACCCCGGGTATGTATAGCAGCTTCTCAGGTATCAGGCCGTCAGGTCTGAAGATCATGACGACGATCAGCAGCACTCCGAGGAGTATCTGCTCGAAGTAGCTTATTGGGAAGAAGAGTATCTTGTCGAAGAACCACTTATAGACGATGATGACCCTCCGCATCGCGATGACGAGGGCGCATCCCAGGAAGGTTCCAGCGTTGTTCCCTGGGCCTCCCAGTATGAGCATCAGCCATGACCAGTAGGTCCAATAGGCACGCTGATACATGGCGTCGACGACGTAGGAGTAGTAGTAGGCCGTCATCACGCCTGGTATAGCGGTGATGGCTGAGGCGAACATGAGGATGTTCCGCCTTATGCCTACGACGTTCTTACCCACGCTCAGGCAGGTGACCTCGTTCTCCCTTATAGCTCTCATCAGCCTTCCATAGGGGGAGTTAAGCATCGTTCTGAAGATGAAGAAGCAGATGAGTCCTATGGCGAGGGTGACTACGGCTGTGATGACGCCCCTGTCACCTGGATACCAGGCGAAGACGTTGGGTATCCAGATGCCGAGGGTTCCACCGCAGATGTAGGGTATGTTCCTGCCGAAGATCTGCGATGCATCGGCCATGGTGATGAGGGTGATCATCAGATAGGTGGCCCTCAGCCTGATGGCTGGAACCGAGATCACCCATCCTATGACTGCTCCAAGAACCATGGCGACGGCTATGGAGAAGAGGAGCAGCGAAACTCCAAGGAGGGGGTGAGTCTTGAGGTAGTTGTTCACCGTGACGACATTCAACTGGCTGTTATAGAGCCAGTCGTAGGCTGTCTGGTAGGGGAGGAGCTTCACACCTGCCTTCTCAACCAGCCAGTAGGCCAATCGCAGCGTTATGCCGCTGACGGTGAATCCTCCAACGATGACCTGGACGGCGCATCCGAAGTTGGGGATGCCAGCATTTCCATACTGGAAGTTGAGGGCCATGGCGACGATGACGAAGAGGCCGAAGTACATCGCTATGTCGACGATGAGCCTGCTCATCCCAGTGATGGCGGCGACACTAGAACCGATAACGGCCAACATCCTCCATCACTCCACCTTAATCCCCAATTTTGATAATAACTCTATCCCTCTCTTGCTCTTCGTCAGCCATTCATAGGCCCCCTGTAGGCCTCTAGGCTGGATCAGTAGCACGGCGATGAGGAAGAACATCGGTATCAATGGCCTATACTCGCCGACCCAGATGCCAAAGGTTGCCTGAAGCCTATTTGTCAGCAGGATCTCCGAGAGGCCGACTCCGAATCCCCCTATAATGGCTCCATAGACGTTCTCCATCCCCCCTAGGAGGCTGCCGGCCATGATGCTGGTGATGATGTAGGATCCAGCCGCTGGGTGGGACTGGAACCACATTGGATACATAGCGCCGGCGAGGGCTGCGAGGCCTCCAGTGAGGAACCAGGAGTAGAGCTGGGTTCTATATACGTCGATGCCGAGAACCGATGCCAGCTCAGGGTCTTCAGCCACAGCCCTCATGGAGACGCCGAGCCTCGTCTTCGTCAGGAAGGTGTGGAGGAGGACGACGGTGACAATACAGATCGTAAGGGCTACGAAGAAGATCCCAGGTGTGCCCCCGAGTTGGAAGTCTTTCTCCTTCAATATGAAGAATATAGTATAGGTCTTAAAGGTATCCCTAAGCCAGTAGGCGTAGATGTAGAGGAGAGCTGTGAGGAAGATGTCGATGGCGATGGTGGAGATCGTCAACACTATGGCTCCACTACCCATCTTCGTGAGAACCCCAATTACAAGCATGTAGACGACGACCCCTATGCTACCGCCGACGAGGAAGGCTACGGGGAAGGAGATGTAGGGGTTTAGGCCTAAGATCTTAGAGATCGTGTAGTTGACGTAGATGCCGTAGCCAGCGTAGGTGCCGTGGGCGAAGTTGGGTATCTTAGCCGTCAAGTAGGTCATTGTGAAGCCGATGCTGAGGATGGTGATTTCGCAGGCATATACTATCGCGGCCATCACGAGTGGTGGTAATAGCATAATCCCATCACTCCCATAATGGAGCCTTCCATCACTTAAATAAATTTTTTTAAACGCAGCAATTCATTTAGAGTTTGATTCCTATTCTGTGATATTCAATTCTGGTTATTTTTAGCGAAAATATAAACACACCCCTCCATATTGACTCTAAAAACTTATATAAGGATCAGTAACGATACTAAAAATTGCGAAAATAAAAAGAGGTGAAAACTTTGGAGCGAAGTGCTATTGCTCTTGCTGTGGTTTTATTGATTGTTGGCCTAGGGATTGGTGTCGGCGTCGGTAGATACACGGCTCCGGTAAAGGTGAAGGAGGTAACTAAGACCGTCACCGTCGAGACCAGACCTCTGGAGGGCAAGACCATCCAATTCGGCGATATAGTTGCCCAGACATCTGACCTGGAGACCTACAAGCCGATCCTCGATAACGTCATCCTTCCCGACATAAATGAGTATGCGAAGCTCCTAGGCTATGACGTGAAGTTTGAGGGCCTCCTAGACGACGCTCAGGCTCAGGCCGCTATCCACTTGGAGAAGGTTCAGAGCTTCAAGGCTATGGGCGTCAACCTACTCATCTGTGGTCGATGGTCGTCCCAGGCTCAGGCCGCCCTATCATACGTCAATGAGAACGACATGATCATGTTCAGCCCCTCCTCCACCTCTCCGCTGCTGTGGATCGAGGGTGACAGGCTCTTCAGGATGTGTCCAAATGACTATATCCAGGCTCCAGCCATCGCTAAGATGCTTTGGACCTGGGGGATCAAAGGCGTCATAGTGATTCAGAGGGGAGACCCGTGGGCAGATGGTATATATAATATCTTCGAGAAGGAGTTCCCGAAGCTGGGTGGCGAGATCCTCGCTAGAGTGAGGTACGCCGCTGAGGTGACGGAGTTCAGCAGCTACCTAGAGCAGATGGAGGAGGTCGCAAAGGAGGCCGTTGAGAAATACGGTGCAGAACATGTCGGCATCTTACCTATCAGCTTCACCGAAATCGTCACCATACTAACTCAGGCTAAGGATTACCCAACCATATACAATCTAATGTGGTTCGGCACCGATGGTACAGCCTTCGTTGCACAGCTTGTAGACGATGCACCAGAGCACGCTGATCATTGCAAGGTGCTGAGCACTCTAGCAGCTCCAGCAGAATCGCCAAAATGGGATTACTTAATGGAGAAATCCTATGAGGTGAGGAACATGCCTGCAGATTACTACACGGCGTGTGCCTATGACATCTATCTCGCTTATGTCCACATAATCTTAGAGGAGCAGACCGATGAGCCGAGTGAGATCGCCGACCATATCATACCATACTGCTATGACCTCTTCGGAACCAGCGGCTGGTGTCAGCTCGATAAGTGTGGAGATAGGGCTGCTGCCAACTATGACATATGGGGCTATACCATCGTCGATGGGAAGTGCACTTACGTCAAGTATGGTGTCTATAGTAGCGTAACCGGCGAAGTAAAATGGTTTGAGAAGGGAGTAACAACGGAAGGAGTAGAGGTTCCAGGGCTAACTCCACCTGGTCAGGGTTAAACCCATCTTTTTTGAGTTCTCTTTCTCTCCGGGAATGGGTGAAAAATATTTAAGGTTCTAATTGAGGTTAGTATGGTTGGTCGAAGGGGATGACCGAAGTTCTCAGGGTTGAGAATGTGAGGAAATTCTTCGGTAAATTCGCAGCTGTCGACGGCGTAAGCTTCACCCTCCATGAGGGGGGGATATACCTCCTCGTCGGCCCTAATGGATGTGGAAAGACGACGCTTGTCAACTGCATCTCAGGCTACTTCAAGCCTGAGGAGGGACGCATCTACTACCGAGGTGTCGACATCACCGATGAGCCGATGTACATCAGAGCCAGGAGGGGATTGGTGAGAACCTTCCAGATCGCATCCCCATTCATGGCCCTGACGACCCTGGAGAATATGCTCGTCGCCCTCCCCGACAACGCGGGTGAGAACATCTTCCTCTCCCTCTTCAGGCCGACCTGGATCGACAGCGAGATCAGCGCGGTGCGGAGGGCTGCGGAGCTCCTGAGGGTTCTCGGCCTCATGCATGTCTGGAATAAGCCAGCTAAGACCCTCAGCGGAGGCGAGCTCAAGCTCCTGGAGATTGGGAGGGCGCTGATGAGCGGCGGTGAGACCATCCTCCTCGACGAGCCCGTAGGCAGCATAGACCCGAAGCTCTGCCACCAGATCTTCAGCCACATCATAAAGCTGAGGGATGAGCTGAACATCACCTTCCTAGTCATCGAGCACCGCCTCGAGGTCGCCGCCCAGTATGCCGACTGGGTCTTCGCCATGGATAGGGGCAAACTCGTCTGCCAGGGCAGAGCTGAGGAGGTCTTCGAGGATCCAAGGGTCATCACCTCATACCTAGGGGAGGAGTGAGAAAATGGGAAACATAATTGAGACTAAGGGTTTAAACGCGGGTTATGGGCCTATCCACGTCCTCTATGACCTAGACTTCGAGGCTCCAGATGAGGCTGTAACCGTTATCGTAGGCCCCAACGGCGTCGGCAAGACGACGCTCCTAAAGGCCATAATGGGATTGGTCACCATCTACTCTGGGAAGATATACTTCCAGGGGAAGGATATAACGAAGATGCCGCCCCATGAGAGAACACGTATAGGTATAGGGTACATGCCTCAGGTGGGCAACATCTTCAGCAGGCTGACGGTGTGGGAGAATCTAAAGATGGCGGCCTACATCGTTAAGGATCAGAGTAAGATCGAGGAGAAGCTGGAGATGATCTTCACCCTATTCCCGAAGCTGAAGGGCTTCCTACATCGAAAGGCTGGAACCCTCAGTGGAGGTGAGAGGCAGATGCTCGCTGAGAGCATGGTGCTTATCAGAGACCCGAGGGTGATGCTCGTCGACGAGCCGACGGCGGGTCTGATGCCAAAGCTGGTGACGGAGGTTATGAAGAAGTTCAAGGAGATGGCCGAGCTGACGGGTCTACCCGTAATCCTCGTGGAGCAGAGGGCCCGTAGGGCTCTGCAGGTAGGCGACTATGCATACATGATGAGGCATGGCCGCTTCATCTTCAAGGGAACCGCCAAGGAGCTCCTGAATCATCCACACCTGACGGAGATGTACCTCGGCGCCATAGAGGTCAGGGAGCTGAGGTACGTCAGAGAGTAGACGCCCTAATATATTCCAGGTATAAGCCTCCACCTCACCCGTTTCATATACCTTCTATATGCCTCTCCATATCTTTTGAGCAGCTCCTTCTCCTCTCCTCTGATATGGAGCGGTATGACTGCTAGGGTTATGAGCAGCAGCATCAGGGTCTCGGGGATCGTTATCAGGAGGGCTAAGCCGAGGACGAGGATGAGAAAGGATGCATATAGGGGATGTCTAACATGGGAGTAGGGGCCATAGGTTATCAGCTTACCCCTATAGTGCCTCCTCCAGAATATCCACCATCGAAGGCAGAGGATGCCTCCAAGGGCTGTCAGGGGCGCCCCGATCAGCTGATTCAACGATAGCATCGATCAACTTAAAGGTCAATCCATGTAAATAGTGTGGGGATGCCATGTCCGAGCCCCGTAGGGTTAAGATCACGGTTCTAAAGTGTATGAGGCCTGAGGAGGTCTTCAAGGAGTCTCCAGTTAAGGGTGGCCCAACGGAGCCATGCCCAGTCTTCAAGGAGGGGCAGGTCTTCTACGTGGAGGATGGAAGTATGCCTGAGGGCTTCTGCACCTGGGCATGGAATGATATCTACAAGGTGGTTTTAACCCTGAGGTTTAACGGCGACTTCCCCTGGTATGAGGAGAGGGGCGTCATGATCTGCTGCTGCACCGACGGGTTGAGACCCGTAATCTTCAGGGTTGAGAGGGCTTAGCTGGATATATGCTCCTCAACCAATCTCTGCAGCGTCTGAGCCTTCATCTGGGCGAGGGAGAGGAGCTCGCTGAGGGTTTCAGGCGTCGGGTAGGCGGCCTCCAGGGCGACCTTCCTCGCATTGAGGTAGGCCTTTGAGAGGATCATCGGGAGAGTTTCAGGCGTCGGGTAGGCCGCCTCAACGGCCACTCGGAAGGCGTCGGAGTAGGCCTTCATCAGCTCCTCCCTGTAGGCCTCGACATCTATCTGGAGCTCCTCCCTTGGGATGACCCTGCCATGGTCGTAGACGGCCTTGATCTCCAATCCCATCTCGGCTACCCTCATCCCAAGTCGGCTGAGAACCTCCGCGAGGTCTCTGGAGATTACGTCTCCAGGCCTTGCGACTACCGTGTCCTTTGCAACCCATATGCTTCCACTCTCGATGCGTGTTCTCACCCCTAGAGAGGCGAGCTGGCTTAGGATCGGCCCAGGCGAGAGACCCGTATTTCCGGCTGGTATGACGATCTCCTCAGTGGCTATGTCGCCGGGCTTTGCGAAGACCTTCACCTTATTCTTGCTGAGGGTCATCGCCAATTCGAAGGGGTTGCCGTTGTAGAAGATGAAGATGTTCTGCCCCTTTATGGCGTTGAAGAACTCTTTGATGTTGGGCATATCAAGCTTCTCCATCGCCCGTCTCATCAAGGTGTTCTTTATCACCTTGAAGACCATCTTCCCTCTCAGCTTCTTCCTCAGATCCTGGAGCATTCTGCTCTCGATCTTGTGGAGGTCTGCCACCCCTATGACCTCATACTCCTTTAGAAGCCTCAGGGCCTCCTCGACGATGCGGGCCTTCCTCTCCCTAGCTCTCCTACTCATAGGCTTCACCTCAGATGAGTCTCACCGCTGGCCCCATTGTGAGCTTCACATATGCCGACTTTATGTTGCCCATACCCTTCTTCAGCGTCCTCAGGAGGGTTGAGAAGACGGCTTCGATGTTCTCAGCCACCTCCTCGTCGCTCATCCCCTCCTTTCCGACGATGCACATAACATAGGGTTTATCCCTACTCCTGAGAAGGATCGTCTTCCTCTCCCTCTCCATGACCTCCTCTATCGATGCCTGGGGTGGAACCGGCGTGGGCATCTTACCCCTCGGCCCGAGGATTGGGCCTACGATGCGGCCTATGAGGGGCATGAGCGGCGCCTCGGCGAGGAAGAGGTCATAGTCCTTAAGCCTCCTCTTCACCTCCTTCTTGTCTCCAGCGATGCTCTGAAGCTCGTTTGGATCCATCACCTCGTCGGCTCCGGCCTCCCTGGCTCTCAGGGCGAGGTCTCCGGAGGCGAAGACGAGGACTCTGCGTTTACCGACTCCGTTTGGAAGCCTTATCTTCAGGTTTATCCTGTTTTCAGGCCTCTTCAGGTCGATGTCCTTGAGGTTTATCATCAGCTCTATCGACTGCTCGAATCGGCGTTTAGGTGAGACCTTTCTAGCCTCCCTCAAGGCCTCTAGGATTCTCTCCCTTGGAATCGACATCTAGGCTCCCCCCTCCTCCGATGCCTGATATAAAGTTTTACTCCTCCTTGAGCTTGTCATCGTAGGCCCCTTCATCTATAAGCCTTAAAACCTCCTTCACCGGCTTGCCGTCGACGGTTATACCCATGCTTAGGCAGCTTCCCAGAATCTCCTTCACAGCTCCCTTAAGGGTGGCGGCGAGGAGGTCGTCCCACTTCTTCTTAGCTATCTCCACCACCTGGTCGAAGGTTAGGTTGCCCACGAACTCCCTCTTCGGATCGGAGGATCCCTTCTCCAGGCCGAGGGTTTGGGTGATATGGGCGTAGGTTGAGAGGGAGCCGAGCTTCACGGTGAACTCCTTCGTATCGGTGTCTACGGTGACCTCCACGGGTACCTTCACACCCTTATAGACCGCTGTAACCTCATTGATCTTGTTGACCACCATCATCACGTTTATGCCTAGGGGGCCGAGGGCCGGCCCAATCGGCGGCCCCCCCGTCGCCTCCCCGCCTGTGACGATGAACTTGAAGGTTTTCTTCACCATTAGCCCTCCCTCACCTCCCTTACATAGTCTGCGTGAACCGTTATCGGAAGCGTGAAGCTCGCCTCCAGCAGCTCTATTGTGACTTCTTCCTTAGCCTCATCGATCCTGATGATTCGGGCCTGCATTCCCTTGAAGGGGCCTGCCACCACCTCTACGATGGCTCCCTCCCTCAACCCCTCTATAGCCGGCTTTGTTTCGAGGTAGTGATCCACCTCAGCTGGGTTCACTACGCCTGGGACTCGGCCTCTGACGTGTCTCATTCCCCTTATCAGCTCGTCGACCATGTGGGGCATAGCCGCCTCAACTATTATGTAGCCTCTGAGCTCCGCTGGGGCGAGGATGGCGGCTATCGGCAGCCCCTCCACCTCCGCTCTGTCGGCTAGCATCATCGCAACATTTCTCTCCTGGCCTACCGTCACCTTCACAGCGTAGAGGGGCATCCCTCACACCCTAAGACGCTTAACCATACTCTCCTGGGGGAGAATTAAACCTATTGGTCATATGCCCTGGAGGGTTACCGAGATCAGCCTAATCAGGTAGCCTATCCCCCCTATGAGGGCTACTCCCATGAGGCAGACCTTAACGCTGAGCCAGAAGGTTCTACGATCCGGCTTTGAGATTGTTCTCAGCAGCCTTGAGGCCGATGTCAGGAATTCTCTCAGGCCCATCTGACGCTCCTAATCGTCGGGAGCCTTAAAACCTTTATGGGAGCAGCCTCTCCACCAGCCAGTCTGGATTGAAGGGTTGGAGGTCGCCATAGCCCTGACCCGTGCCGAGGTATAGGATGGGCTTACCCGTCGAGTAGGCGATGCTCAGGCTTGATCCACCCCTCGCATCGGCGTCCACCTTCGTTATTATGGCTGCGTCGAAGCCCACTTCTCGGTTGAAGGTCTCAGCCTGTTCAACGGCGTCGTTTCCCGTCAAGGCGTCGACGACGAGGATGGTCAGATCAGGCTGTATAACCCGCTTTATCTTACGGAGCTCCTCCATGAGGTTTCGATTCGTCTGCATCCTCCCAGCCGTGTCGATTAGCACGGCGTCGTAGCCCCTAGCCCTGGCGTGTTCAACGGCGTCATAGCTGACGGCGGCTGGGTCAGCCCCATATCGATGTCTGATCACCCTCAGCCCAAGCCTCCTGGCATGCTCCTCCAGCTGCTCTATGGCCCCAGCTCTGTAGGTGTCTCCCGAGGCGAGTACGACCCTGTAGCCGTGATCGGTCAGCAGCTTCGCCACCTTCGCTATCGTCGTCGTCTTCCCAGTTCCGTTTACGCCTATGAAGAGTAGGATGAGTGGCTCACCGCTTCTTCGCTTCTCCTCCACCATCTTCGGTAGATCTTCAGATGGCGCCCTGAGTATCTCCCTCAACGCCTCTCGAAGGGCCTCTCTGACTATCCGCCCCCTATCGCCGAAGCGGGGGGCCTCCGCCTCTAGGAGGCGTCTCTTAAGCTCCGAGCCGATATGCTCAGCTACCTTCAGGGCGACGTCGTTTGAGATGAGTTGGAGTTGGAGCTCCCATAGGATTTGATCCAGCTCCTCCTCTGTGAATCTCCTCTTGGAGAGCCTCTCCACCAGGCCTTTAAGGCTCTCCCTAAGTTTCTCGAACACCTGCTCTCCCTCTCAGCTCAGCTGCGAGTCGGCTGATACCCTCCTGATGGATCTCCATCTGGGTGAGCAGCTGCTCCAGCTGCTGCTCCACGGCCCTAGAGGCCCTCTCAACCTCCTCTAGTCTATTGGAGAGATCCTCCAACGCCTTTTCAGGCTCCATCTCCACCGAGACGTCGGCTCCTACGCCGACGATCACTCTCTTGAGGGCTCCAATCTTGGCGTCTATATAGGTTCCGCCGCCGATGGGTATGAGGATCGGCGTCCCCTCCTCCACATCCCTCAAGGCCTTTAGGGCTGACTCAGCTATCCGCAGCTCCGCCTCCATGGATCTGAGGAGTTCAAGTCTCCGCTGTAGAACCTCAGCCGAGCTCTGCATCAATCTTAGCTCGGCTATGAGTCTCCTCAGCGTCTCCTCCTTCTCAGAGGTTTTCTCCCCGCTCAATCTCCTCTACCTCTAGGATCTTGATCTGGAATCTCTTAGCCCTATGTCTGCTTCCCAGGTCGCAGTATATCTTCTCCAGGGCGTCTCTAAGCCTCGTCGCCGGTATCTCCTTCTCGAATCTCATGGGTTCTAGGAGCTGCGGCTTTCGGATTTCACCCTTAATCCTGTAGAGCTTCACCTCGCTCAACTCCCCTCCCCTCGGCGAGGGTGACCCTGACGACTCCATCCTCATCCTTCGTCATCTTCACCCTTATCCGCCTAGGGGGCTTCTGTATCCCCCTCCTCCAGATGGCCTCGTTGACCTCTGGGTCTATGATTATCTCCGTCGGCTTCATATGTCTCTCCACGAACTCTCGGAGCACCCTCACCGCCTTCTCAGCTCTCCTCCATCTAGGCGCCGCCCACGCCTTTTTAAGCGGCACCGTGTAGATGCGCTCCTCAACCGCCTCCGACATCTCCATTCACCTAATCCTTGAGCTTACTCCTCCTCCAGTGCCTCCTGCTCTTAGGGCTGGAGCGTACTCTACCCATGGTCTTTAATATGATCCAGGCTGGGACAGGTCTATTCTGCTTTCCAGCTTTCGCCAATCTAAGCTTATAGGCCAGCGGCTTATATCTCCCCATCTCAGATCCTCCTTATCTTTATCTCCCTCCTCTGCTGGGCCTGTATCTGAGCTAGGAGTCTTCGAAGCATGTCATCGGTTATCGGCAGCCTGATCCTCCCACTCCTCGCGGCCTGGATGAGCTGGAGCTCCAGCTGCTCGGCGTAGTCCGGCCTCACCATCTTGATATTCGTCAATCTCTGCCTCGCCTTAGGGGTGAGGATTCTCCAGAGGAGGAGCTGCTTCTGAGCCTCAGCCTCCCTGCGGAGCTCCTCCTCCCTCTGCTGAGCCTGGAGCTCCATCAGCCTCCTCAACTTAAGCCGTTCAAGCTCCTCATCCGACGACATCTCGACCACCTAGTAGGCCTTAAGCTCGGGTATCTCCCTCTCCAGCTCCCGTTTGATCCTCGCCGCCATCGCGTCTAGGAGGCTCCTACCCTTAGGGGTGAGAACACGCCCCTTATTCCCATCCTTCTCCGCTAAGCCCGCCTCCTCAAGCTGCTGTAGTATATGCCTTATGATCGAGCCCCCCGCCTTTCTGAAGTGGGCTGGCTTGACGCCTCTACGCTTACGGCCTCCATAGAGCTTCCTCAGCCTTGAAACCCCTATTGGGCCTTTTATGTAGAGCTTCCTCAGTATCGAAGCCGCCCTGACATACCACCAATCAGGATTGTGGGGGGCCCGCTCGACGTGGGAACCCGTCTTCACGTACGCGGCCCACTCAGGTGGCCTAACCTCCCTCACATTCTCCTTTAGATATTTTGACAGCCTATCTATCAGGATGTCCGCCGGCACATCGTAGACCGTCGTCAACTCTGACCCCTTTTCCCTGAAGCGCTAAAGAATTGGAGATGAACCGACATAAATATATTCCCTACCCACCCCTCAGCCTTCTAAGGGTCTCCTGACATCCATAGCTCATCAGGGAGACGTCGCTTCCGATGCCGATGAATCTGAAGCCCATATCGATGAGCTCCCTGAGATGTTCGACGCCTAATCCATAGGCGATGCCTGGGGCCACTCCCGCCGCCTCCGAGGCCTCTATGACTCTCCGCATCATCTCCACCACCTCTGGGTGGAAGGGTTGACCCCTATGCCCCGTCGAGGTGGAGAGGTCTGTTGGCCCTATGAATGTGGCGTCTACACCGTCGACGGAGACGATCTCCTCGACGTTCTCAACGGCTCTGCCGGTCTCGATCTGGACGGCGACGAACATCTCATCGTTCACATGGTCGAGATACTCCTCTGTTGAGACGCCCCACGCCGACGCAGGCCGCCCAGGGGCGCATCCCCTAACCCCCTCCGGTGGATAGCGGGTATACCTAACCGCATTCTCAGCCGCCTCACGGGTCTCAACGAGGGGAACGACGACGCCGAGTGCTCCCGTATCCAGAGCCCTCTTAATGGCGTTCATATCGTTCCATACAACCCTGATCAGCGGGGTGGCCCCTGAGCCGCAGACCTCCCTCACCAATAGATCTAGGGTCTCAAAGCTGGCTGCTCCATGTTCCGTGTCGAAGAGAACCCAGTCGACGCCGCTTCGGGCGAGATTCCTCACCGAGACGGGGTGTAGTATATGAACCCAGGCTCCGAGGCAGGTTTCACCCCGCTTAAGCCTCCACTTCAACTCATTCCTCAGCCTAGACATGGTGAATCCTAATGGTCTAAAGGGGATTTAACCCTACCCCAGAACAATTAAATCCCCGAGGCATATCCAAGCTTGATGCTTGAGGAGGTTCTGGAGGCCTTCAGGGGGGAGGCTGAGCGGTGGGGTTTGAGGGGTGTCCTCGGCTTCGCCCCCTTCGGAGACGTCTATGCTGCGCTGATGCCGATTCAGAGGAGGCGGCTTGAGGAGCTCTGCGGCGACACCATAGACTCCATGCGGGGCGCCATCTCCATCGCCTATGCCTATCCGAGGGAGGTTATCGAGGCCATACCCATGAGGGGGTATAGGGAGTCTTGGAACATCTATGCCAGGGCCTATCATAGGTTGAATAGGGCCTTGAACCATACGGCGGAGAGGATCGCCGAGCTCGTCGATGGGGTCGCCGTCCCCGCAACCCTCGAGGGGTTCACCGGCAGTGTGGGGCATGTGAAGGATTTCTACGCCGCGACGGTCTCCCACAGGGTTGCAGCTGAGCTGGCTGGGTTGGGCTGGAGGGGGAAGAGCGGATTGATTGTGAATCCCAGATACGCCTCGGCGATTAGATTGGCCACCATCTACACCCCCCTATCGTTTCCATCTACGGGGCCGTCTGAGGGGGGATGCGGCGAATGTCGAGCCTGCCTTGAGACCTGCCCGCTGCTGCGGGCTGAGAGGCTCGGCGAGGATTATAGGGAGCTGTGTCGGCGATACATCATCGCCCTTGAGCGGCGTGGATTGGAGGCCGATGTCTGCGGACGCTGTGTGAGGGCCTGCGTCGAATCCTTCGAGTCGGGATATATGAGTCGACACCTAAACCCAGATTGGATTAGGAGGCCCTACTACATCGACATAGATTGAGGCGAGAGCCTTCTTACAGCCACTGTAATTCCATTCTCCTATGGGATTTTGAAGAGGGGGTGTTCCCTGCTGAGTTTTAGGCCTCCCCTCATCGCTGGGAAGGCGTAGGCGGCGTCCACCATCGCTACGGCTGGATAGACGTAGGGGGCCTCCTCTATTGGGCCGTAGAGGAGGAAGTCGGCTCCGAGGGCTGCTGCCACGGCGTTGACGGCCGCCACCGCCGGCCTTCTGGCTTTGACTCCCATCTTCCTTTTCAGGCCCCTCCATAGGCCTATGGCGTTGTGGGGGCCGCATCCAGATGGTAGTCCCCATCTGGACTTGGCTTCAGGTATGGCTTGGAGGGCTGCTCCGAGGCTTGGGATGTCCATCACGAAGGTGTCGAGAAGGGGTTTCTCGATGCCATATCCCTCAACGGCCTTTAGGAGCTCCTGGAGCGCCTTCAACCTTCCAGCTGAGGTGAGGCTTGAGACATTATAGGCGAGGAGTATGGCGCATTTGACTCCCGCATCCCTTATGGTCTCAAGCTCCTCTCTTCCGCATCCTGGTAGCAGCGAGTTGTAGACGATTCGGTTTGTAAGCCCCACCTCCCCAGCCCACTTCAGGGCCTCGATCCTAACCTCCGGCGTGGGGCCGCCTAGGAGGAGGGGTTCATCGGTGACGTCTGCCGCGAATTCCAGGTATCTCCTCAAGGCCTCCGAGGTAGCCCCCTCGACGTCCAGCATGGAGGGGTTCCCCGTCCGATCTGAGTACTCCTCCTGCAGCTTTATGAGCTCCTCAGCCTTCTCCTCGTCGAAGACTCCGCGGCGTTCATCCTCGACGATCCGCTGCTTCTTGTAGAATATTGTACCTATCAGCACCGTTGGGTCTCGACCTGGTATTCCGCCGACTTTGACTCCGGCGATCTCGAAGACCTTCTGCTCAGCCTCCAGCCTCATCAACCTGCTCCACCACCTCGACGCCGCGTCTCCGGAGCTCCATGAGTATCTCCTCGAAGATCTTTGGCCTCAGACCAAGCCTCTCAGGGGGTATAACTCCCCTCTCCTCTATTCGCCCCTTCGCCAGCAGTTGGGCCACTATGGAGGTTGTGTAGCCCGTCGTCCTAGCCATCGCCGTGACGCCCCTCGCCCTGTCATATCTGTCGAGGAGGTGGAATCTGATGGTCTTCTCGGCTCCATCCTTCAAGCCCTTAACCTCCACCATCATCGCCAGGAGGTCTCCCACATCGGGCATCCTCAGATGCCTCTCCAGCAGCCTGGCGGTGAAGCGCTTTGGTGAAACCTTCACCCCCTCAACCTCTATGGGCTCATCGTCGAAGAGGCCGAGGTCTCTGAGCAGCTTAACCCTCTCCACATGCCCAGGATACCTAAGCGTCTTCTCATACATGCTCTCCACCCCCTTGAAGGTGTCGATGAGGGTTCTCAGGCCATCTGTGTAGAAGGCCTCCAAACGGCCGAGCCCTGGAAACTCGATCTCCTCGAGGCCGCTGAGGGCTGGAACCTCGACAACTCTGCCGCCCTCGACGATGCGGACGGGTCGTATATACTCGTCGATGAGTCCCTCAGCCGACCATGTTATCGTATAGCCCAGCGGTGGAACAGGCCTCTCAGGTATGCCTCCGACGAGTATGTGGGCCGCCCTCACCTCGTCGAGCTTCGAGGCCCCATAGCCCACCAGCATATTCGACAATCCAGGGGCCACTCCGCAGTCGGGGATGAGTGTCATCCCCCTCCGCCGAGCCTCCTCGTCGAGGATCAGCGGATTCTCAGGGGTGTAGGAGACATCCACCATGTCGACGCCCATCTCAACGGCGGCCTTCATGGCGTTGAAGCCGTAATCCCCTGGCAGCGCCCCCACAGCTAGGTCGAATCCCTCAAGGGCCTTGGCTATTCCCTCCTTACTTGAGGCGTCGACGGTCGTCCACTCTCCACCGATCTCCTCAGCCACCCTCTGGGCCGCAGCCTTGAATTTGTCGCCGACGGTTATCTCAGCCTCCAGCGACTCCGAGAGGTCTTTGGCGATGGTGGAGCCGATCTTTCCGCAGCCGATGACTATGATTCGCATCTCTTACACCTCCGGCCTCTGTAGGTTGTATCTTTTGAAGATGGAGTTTACGACTTCCTCTAAGGCCTGTGCCCTCTCCTCTGGCATAGGTTTGGGTTGATGTTCTCTCAGCAGCTTCTCTACTCGTTCCTTGGCTCTGGTGATGATGTCCTTTGATCCGGCTTTCTTCCAGGCGTCGAGGGTGAGTCTGCAGACTACATCTGATGGTATGTATCTTTCTCTTCTGAAGTGCTTCATCGTATGCCTCTCACCCAGATAGTGGCCTCCAGGGCCCACCTTCTCTATGACATCCAGAGCCAAGGTCTCCTCATCGACATCGATGCCCTCCACCAACCTATAGGCCATGGCACACAGCTCATCATCAATAACCAACTTCTCCAAGGACTGACAATTCTCTGAGGCCAACATCCCTGGGCCTGAGACGACGTTTACGCCGGTGAGAGCAGCCATCAAGATGCCTATGGCGGACTCGAAGCAGCACTGACCATCAACAACCTTAGAGTCGCTGAGGCCGAGGTAGCCATGGGTGGGCAGTCCATAATACTTACCTACCTCCGCTTCGGCGCAAGCCGTCATCATCGACTCTATGGCTCCAAGCCTCGCGGTGGCGTATCTCATGTCGAAGAGCGTTGGGGAGCCGCCGTAGATGACTGGGGTTCCAGCCCTTTTAAGCTGGGCGATGACGATGCCGCTGAGGATCTCGGCGTTCGCCTGAACGAGGCTTCCGGCTATGGTCACAGGCCCTGTCGCCCCTATCTGGGGCGCAGCTATGATCTCAGCCGGTATCCCCCTCTCGGCGAGGTCTATGACATTCTGGGCCGTGACATCTCCCCACATGAGTGGTGATGTTGGGCAGCAGTCGAAGATGGCTCTTGGTCTGCGTCTCAATTCCTCTGGGCCTCCTACGGCTGCGTTCAGCATCTCAGCCATGTCTATGAGGCCCTGCTTCGAGAAGGCTCCAGTGATGATGGGCTTATCAGAATTCCTCAAAACGATATACAGCCTATAGAGGTCTGCGACAACATCTGGAACATCGGAGGGAACTATAGCAGTGCTCTGCGCCCCTATGTGTTCGAGGGCGTCAGTCACCCTCACCAACTTCTCCAGGTCTCTCGACGTCCCCCTCCTAATCTCTCCGGTTTCGGAGTCTAGGAAGTATATGGCTGCCGATCCTGGGTTGTAGACGACGTTGTCGCCTCCGATGAGGAGGCTTCTATCGCCGTCTCTGCTGTATAGCTCTATCTTGGATGGAGCCTTCTTCAGGCATTCCCTCGCCAGCTCCTCAGGGATCCTCACCCTTCTACCCTCAACCTCACAGCCATTCTCCTCCAGCAGCCTCAAGGCATTCTCATTTCTAACCTCCACCCCCACCTTCTCTAAGATGTGTAGAGTGGAGCTGTGTATCTCCTCTATCTCATCTCTCTCTAGAAGCTTGAATTCCCTAACCATTTCTTTCGTCGATCTGGTCTATGATAAATTAAGTTTGACGATATACTCGCCCTTCAGCCGTTGAATCAGCCATAAATTGGATGGCTCGCGTCTACTATACGCCTATACAGGGCGCTAGGTAGTAGATGAGTCTCCCCTTTGGTATCTCGAAGTTCAGTTTGATGGGCATATCGGTTGAGAGCTCCAGGGTGGCTACCTCGCTGGAGGCCGATGCCGCGTTGATGATGTCCTGTAGATAGCTGAGGGTGAAGGTGGCTGAGCTCGGCTCCTCCACCTTCAGCTCTAACAGGTCTTCGGCCTCTAGGGTCCAGACGCTTGAGACGCTTCCCACATCGCCCTCGGCGCTGATCTTGAACTCCTCCTCGTTGATCTCAAGTTTCACGTGTTCACCGACGAGGGAGGCGTCTTTAATCGCCCTCTTCAGGCTCGGCGTCAATATTCGGGCTGAGGCTTTGAAGAATATCTTTGGCGTCGGCGTCTCCTCCTCCAGGGGTTCCAGGAGGGGGATGAGAAATCTCCTTTTATGTCCCCCCCTCACGCATTCGATGGAGAGTCTCCCCTCCTCCAGCTTCATTCGAACTTGTTCTCCCCTCTCAACCCTGTCGAGGAATTTCAGGAGCTCCCTTATGTTGACGGTCAGCTTCGTCTCCTCATCGCAGAGATACTCGTCGAAGAAGTCTCTGGGCAATTCGAAGTCCACCATGGCGACGTGGCTGGGATCCATGGCTAGGAGCTTCAACTCCTCCTCGTCGATGTTGAAGCTTCCCTCCTCAACTATCACTGATAGGGCCTTAATCATCCTCTTGAAGGAGTCGACGCTGGAGAGCTGGATCTCGAACAAGGCTTCCACCTTCGTTTTTGACGCTAATAAATGGGGTGATGATGTTTAAATCCTTTCTCAGGTGTATTCACGCCAGGTGTAACCACATTTAGTGCATCTATAGAACTGGGTGGTACTCTCATCGATGCCCCTCGTCTGAACCATCCACCAGTAGGCCTTGTTATTGCCGCATTTGGGGCATTCGATGGTGACCTGGGGCATCGTCCTCAGGCTCCGCTCCTCCTCTCCAACGACGACGATCTTATCCGTCTCTGGGGTGCTCCTCTGGTAGAGGATGCCCCCCTCCATCGACTCTTCATATCCGCATCTAGGACATCTGTAAGCCCTCTCCTTTCTATCGACTATGAGGGCCGAACCACATTTGGGGCAGAACCTCATTTCTCTAGAACCTCTTCCAGCGTTTTCCTTTACGCCTCTAAGCGCCTTTTAAGTCTTTTGATCGAGGGCTGAGGCTATAAGCCCCGCGACTCTCAAGGCCTCAGGCAGCCTCTCCCCCTCCCTAGTAGCCACCTTGAGGATGGAGGCTGCCTCCCTGCTGCGGAGGCCTATGGAGAGAACCTTAAGCCGTTCCCCGCCGATCTCCATCTCGAAGCCTATCGAGTAGGCTTCCTCCCTCCGCTCGGGCCAGCCGCCGTCGCCGGATAGGGCGATGACGGGTCTCTCAACCTCTAGATGTAGGCTGTAGGGGTCTAGCCTAACACCCCTGAGGAGTTCTCGGTGTAGTAGTATCACCCTGATCTGGGGGTGGTGGCTTGACTCTCGGATCATCTCCGCAACCCTTAGGGTTGGCGAGGCCTCGTCTCCCCTCAGGTTGATGGCTAGAACTCCATCGAGCCATAGTGAGCCTCGATAGACGACCCCAACAACGGTTTGTAGGCTTCCCCTGGGTTTGGAGGCGATGCCTAGAACCCTGATCTCCCTCTTAATCCTCCTAATCTTCGCTATCCCCATCGCCCTTAATTCTCTCCAGCTCCCCTTTGAAGGCTGAGAGGAACTCCCTCAACTCCCCCTTAGTCCTCTCAGCCGCGTCTATGATGGCCTGCTCCGGCGTCTTATCCCCCTTCATCTCGACGAAGAGGATGGAGTAATCCATTAGGGGATGGGGCTTCGCATATCCGGCCATCCTCACCGCTTCATCCCTCAGCAGGGAGCTCTGGAGTAGATTCAGCAGTGTATGCCCCTCTCCCCCCACCGCTATCTCTATATGCCCCTCCCTCCGCTTGAGAACCTTCAACCTCATGCCAACTCCTCCGATCCATATGTTCTAGCTATCTTCCTCCTCTCAACCCTACCGCAGCGGGGGCATATGAGCCTCATCCTCCTCTGCTCCAGGAGTGAGCCGCATTTGGAGCAGAAGGCGTAGATGACGCCGTATCTCGACCCCTCGATGGAGAGCTGTGTAAATCTGTTCTTCGTGTTTATCACCCGCGCCTTCACTATGTCCCCGCTTCTAAGGGCTAGATTCATATTCTTCACGTCCAGCCCCACGCTGGAGATGTGGATCACCCCCGTGAAGGGGGGTGAGACCTCCACGCCCTTTATATAGAATATCTCGACATTCGCCGTCCTCCTCTTCACGGAGCCTACCTCGCCGATGACGTCTAAGCCCTCCTCGGGGAGGATGGGCGTCCTCGTCCTCTTCGAGACCCTCACCTCCCTCCTCTCCAGATCGAATTTGACGTCTCCAAGCTCCGCCGACCGAACTACTCCATCCTCCTCATAGGCCCCGGGGCCGTCGAGGAACTCCTCTATGACTGCGAGCTTATCCCCGGGGAAGACGAGTCCGCTTCTCAGTCTCTTCACGCCCCTAGACATGCCGGCCTCCACCGGCTCGCCCAACTAAATCTCCCCGGCCTCAATTTAAACCCTTAGGGCTCTCAATCCTGTAGAGGTCTACCTCCACGAATCTCCTGGGCTTCCGGTGAAACCTGAACATATGGGGTATCTCCATCTCCATCTCGAAGAGGGCTGAGATCCTGCCACCTCGCCCCCGGATGTGTCTTCGGATGAACTCCCTCGTGCTACTCTTATGTATGCTATACACCGCTCCAGCCAGCCTTAGAGCCTCGTCTAGAAACTCTATGTCCGCGTGGCGACGCCTAGTTCCGAAGGGGGGATTCATGATGACTGTGTCGAAGACGGCCCTGAGGGGTGCGACATCTCCGATGAGGAGGTGAAGGCGATCTGAGACGCCGGCCTTCGCCGCGTTCTCCCTGGCTGTGGAGATAGCTGTTGAATCGATGTCGACGCCTACAACTGCCTCGGCCCCCAGCATTATGGCTCCTATGCCCAATCGCCCCGTTCCACATCCCAAGTCCGCGACCAGCCTACCTTTGATGTCGTCGTAGATGTATCGCGCTGTGAAGAGGAGCTCGGCTGCCACCCTTGGAGGCGTGGTATACTGCTCTAGCTCCGGATCTGGATGGGGGTGGGGTTTAAGTCTCCTCAGAGCCTCTTCCAGCCTCCTCCTGGGTATGATCTCCTCAGCATCTCTCCCCAATCCATCACCCCCATCATGATGTAGGCCTCCTGAAGGGTGATCATCGGCCTCCTGAGGTCTGGTAGGCCGTCTAGGGCGATCCTGGGGCAGGCGGTGTCGATGAAGGCTTCAAACTCTGTGAAGTCGTTTAGGATGTCAGCTCTCACCACGTCGAGGGTGATTATGGCAGCCCTATACCCCCTCTTCTCGAGTTCCCCTCTGAGCTTCTCAGCCTCCCCTATCCTACTCTGACCTGGCTTTACGCTCACCACGATCCCTATATTCCTAGCCTTCTTAACCATCTCCACGATGGCTATCCTCCTCTTCAGCATCCTCATGGCCTCCCCACGCCCTATCCTGGCGGCCTTACCCGTGTAGGGGTCGGCTGCCACCACCTCCCTCCCCGTGGCTAGGGCCATGCCAAGGGGGTGGAAGCGTCCTCCCCCTATGAAGAGGAAGCCATCCACCATCTCGGCGATGGAGAGGGCTGTGGAGTAGTCGCAGCCTAAAACCTGTCCATCATAGGGAGTCCATCCGGCTCCCCGACCGATGTGAGGTGTGAATCCCCACCTCCTTAGGATCTCAGCCGCCCTCGGCAGTAGGTGGACATGCTGAACCGTGGAGGCCAAACCTATACTCCCCCAATTCTCCAGTAGGGGGCGAGCCTCATTGAGGAGCTCCTCGACGTCGAAGTCTGCTCTCAGCTCCACGTAGATGACTGGTATCCCAGCGTCGGGCAGCATCCTGTTATGGCCGTAGTGTATGATGAGGTCTACGCCTAGGCTCTCGGCCTCATGGAGGGGTAGGTCGCATCCCCCATAGCAGGTGCCCCCTGAGATGTAGGCCCTGACACCCGTCTCAGCCTCCAGCCTCCTCGTCAGCCAGAGGGCCTTGGGTCTCAGCCCCTCTGGGAGCTGTATCAGAACCCTCTCAACGCCTCTCTCAGCTATCTCCTTGATAACCCTCTCCATCTCGAAGTTGTAGGAGATGGTCAAGACCCTCTCTATTAAGGGGTTGGAGACTTATAATGGTGAACGCTAGGAGTGGAGCTGGGCTGTGGAGATGGGGGTTATCCTGATCCTACAGGGGACGGGGAACTTAGCTGAGGCCCTCCTCAGAGCCTCCTTCGCGATGTTAACTGCCTTCTCATCCACCTTCACGACCATGAGTCTCTGCCCCCGTCTAACCCTCGCCGCCGTCCCAGCTGGCTTCCCATAGGGTCTGCGCATCCCATCCTGGAATCGGTCTGCCTGGGCGACGGCCAGCCTCCTCTTCTCCCTCAATATGTGATGGGGATATGGAACGATCTGGAGGAGATAGTTGTCCCTGCCGAGATTCTTCTCCAGATACCTGTTAGCCGCCAGCCTCGCCGCCTCCAGGGCGTTATGCCTTATCTGCGCATCCCTCAGGTTTAGGAGCTCCACGATGTATTCATAATCCCTATTGGGGTTTCCCATGGTGAACTTGACTATTCTGAGGCCTGGGACTCCCCCTATATACTCCTTCCTGGTGTATGGCATCCTCTTTATCGGCCTATAATTCCTCGCCCTCAAGGCCCATCAATCTTCCCCTATGGGGGTTTAAAAAGCTGACTCTAAGCCGGTCTGGTGAAGAGGAAGTATTTCTCATCCTCAGAAAGCTCTCTCAGAATCCTCCTTGTCAACAGCTTAACGGGGTCGGGGATGTTCACCCTCCTCTGGAGATCCTCAAAGCTCTCGAAGGGTCTACGCTCACGCTCCTCCAATATCTGCCACATCAACTTCTTCCCAATACCGGGGATCAGCTCGAGGGCGTGCATCTTAGGCGTCACGGGCTGAGACCTATTGAAGAACTCTATGAAGCGCTTCTCGTTGGCCTTGATGATCCTCTCTATTATGCCTGGCAGCTCAGCCTTGGCTGTGGCCGTCAACTCGTCGTAAGAGATTCGTCCAAGTATGTGATCAACCTTGGTTCTGCCGATCCTCCCCACGTAGAGGCGCTCCCCTATATCGATCTTGGCATCCCTCCTCGGCGTGGCCTCCAGCAGCGTGAAGTAGGTTTCGCCGACGAGCTGTATTATGCCTCTTCCATAGCTGTACCTAGGGGCGCCTGGCCTACCATGCGGCAATTTATCCAGAACGTATGCATACTCCTCGTATTTTTTACCCTCTCTCTCCATCTCCTGCCTCCCCGCTATTGAGAAGTAGCCTTAGACCTGTATTTCTCTATGATCCTCATTAGATTCTCCATGGTCTCCTTCGATATTATGCGTTGGCGTCCCAGGAAGGTTCTCAGCTCCTCTATGCTTCCGGGGAGGCAGTTGGCTATCTGAACCGCTATGCTTCTCTCAAGTCCGCTCTCCACGAGCTCCTCTACGAGTTTCCCCGCCTCCTCTGCGGGGAGTTTTGAGAATTTGAGGGTGTAATCTAAAACCCTTCTCTGGAGTGGGTCTAGCTCTCCTATGGATTCGAGTATCTTCTTCGCCTCTGGTATGGTGATCTCCCTGCGCTCTATGATGGACATACCGTATGCCTCCTCAGATGCTCGGGTCTGGCGATGACTAGCTTCACCTTCTTCCTCTGCGGTATCTCTATGACGTAGGCCTTTCCACGCTTCTCCACGATGGTTCCCACTTTACCCTGGAATCTCCTGTGGGGCATACCCTTGTGAACCGTTGGGTTGATGTCTATGATGACTCGGTCTCCTATCGAGTAGTTCTCCAGAAGCCTGCTGAGGGGTATCTTACCCCTCTCCCGAACCGGCTTCCGGAGCTTCCTCCTCGTCTTCCTCCTAGGCCCCTTAGAGTGCCTCCCCATCTCCCATCATCCTAACCTGAATCTCTGAAGCTGCCTGAGGAGTCTACGCCTACCCCTCAGCTGCTTCAGCATCTTTCTCATGGCGTTATACTGTTTTATAAGTTCTCTCACATCCCTCTCCTCCGTTCCGCTTCCCCTGGCGATGCGCCTGATCCTGGAGGCGTTTAGGATGCGTGGATTCTCCCTCTCCTCAGGGGTCATAGACTGTATGATGACCCTCCACTTATCCAGCCGCTCCTCGGCGATGTCGAAGACGTCGCTGGGAAGCTCATAGCCGAAGCCTGGGAGCATGGAGATGATCCTCCTCAGAGGCCCAAGCTTCCTCATCGCCTCCAATTGGCCGTAGAGGTCTTCCAAGGTGAACTTCCCAGAGAGGATCGCCCTCACATCCCTCTCCGAGACCTCAACCTCAGCCTCCTTAACCCTCTTCACAAGGCTCTCTATGTCGCCCATGCCGAGGAGGCGTCCGATGAACCTAGGGGGATCGAAGGGCTCCAGGTCGTCGACGCTCTCACCGGTTCCTATGAACTTTATTGGGGCCCCCGTGGCTGCGACGCTTGATAATGCCCCGCCGCCTCTCGCTGAGCCGTCGAGCTTTGCGACGATGATGGAGCCTATCTCCGTGGCCTCCTTGAAGGCCTTTGCCTGGGAGGCCGCCTGCTGCCCTATTGTGGCGTCGATGACTAGGATGACCTCCCTAGGCTTGACTGCCTCCGCTATCCGCCGCATCTCCTCCAGCAGCGGCTTCTCCTCCTTATGCCTCCCAGAGGTGTCTATGATGACGGCCTCATAATCCCTGAAGCGTTCAACCCCCCTCCTAGCGATCTCTATCGGGTCTCGGCATTCTGGATCTCCATAGAAGTCAACCTTTATGGATTCGGCGAGCTGCTTGAGCTGGTCGTAGGCTCCAGGCCTGAAGGTGTCGGCGCATATCAGAGCCGTCTTGAAACCCCTCTTCTGTAGGTATCGCGCCAGCTTCGCCGCTGTGGTCGTCTTACCAGAGCCCTGTATCCCTATGAGCATATAGATGTTCTGGGTTCCAGGCCTTAGGTCTAGGGGCTGAGCCTTCTCCCCAACCAGCCTGGTCAACTCGTCGTAGATGACCCTGATGAGATGCTCCCGTCTACTTATCCCCGGGGGGAGCTCCTCGAAGGCCTTCTCCTCGATGCGCTTAGACAGCTCGAAGACGAGTTTCACATCGACGTCGGCCTGGAGTAAGGCCCTCTGGAAGTCCCTTATGAGCGTCTTAACGACCTCTCTATCAACGGTTGGAGCTCTGAGCATCCGCTTTATGGCGTCGTAGAGCGATGATCCAAGCTTCTCCAGCACCATTTCCCGTTCTTCCCTAATCTATCCCTCTCACCTTCATGTAAAGGTTGCCTCAACCCTCTCCAGGGCGGCGGCGACTATCAATGGAAATAGGATCGTCGCATCGCCGTAGACGTCAACTATCCTCGCCCCCTTAACCTTCCCCCAGCTGATGGCCTCTCTAAGCGGAGCTCCGCTGAGACTTCCATCCTCAGCCCTCGCGGTGGTTATCTGAACCGCCGCATCTAGGCCGCCTCTCAAGGTGTTCATGTATAGTGTGTGATGCTTCGGAACTCCCCCGCCTAGGATGATGGCTCCAGCCTTCTCGGCGTCGTAGACCAACTCGGCGAAATGCTCGAAGTCCCTGAGGGGGTTTATGCTGAGCGTCCTCCGCTGGGAGTACATCCAGAGGGGTATGCCGATCATGGAGTCTAGGAGGGCTGGGCTGAAGATGGGGACATCCCTCAACGCCGCGCATCTGAGGATGGAGTCCTCATCTCTCAGCCTCAACCCGATCTCACGTAGCAGACCCCAGATCGGGGTCTCCCTCCTCTTCTCCTCCGGTATCTCATCGAGGATCCCGTAGAGGAAGCGTTCCAACTCCTGGAAGACCCTGGACTCTATGTAGATGTCATAGGCCCTGGAGACACCTCTCTCCCTAAGCCTCTCATCATCGGCCTCGGGGCTTCCGGAGTGGTGTTCCCCTCCCATCGCCTCTATTAGGTCGTGTACCAGGTTGGCCCCGCTGGTTACCAGGGCGTCTATGTACCCCTTCTTTATGAGGTCTGAGATGATTAGGCGTAGCCCAGCTGGGACGAGGGGGCCTGATAGGGAGAGGAAGATGGTGTAGCTCTCATCGCTGAACATCTCAGCTATTATCTCGACGGCCTTCGCAACCCTTCCAGCCCCTATGACCCCCGCCCTGCCCAGCTCCCTCGCTAAGCTGTCGACGGTCATCCCAGCCTTGAGGCGTATCGGTTTGATTCTCCTCATCCCCTCAGCCCTTCACCCTCACAAGTTTCCTATGCCCCATGATGTTCCAGTATTCAACCTCCTTCCCGACTTCAAGCCTCGATTTAACCTCCTCCTCCGATGGATGGGGAACCTCGAAGACCTCATAGGTCTCTAGATCCATGAGCTGGACATAATCGGGGGTGATGGAGACGATCTGGCCTCGCCGTTTGTCGACGATTGGTATCTCTATCGTCGCGTCGACGGGGCTTACGAAGCTCTTCTTACTGCCGTCTAGGAGGCTTACGGCTATGCATCTGAACTTCGCGCTCCCATGCTTCCCAGGCTTACTCTTCTGAATTGAGAGTATCTGGCAGGGTTCTCCGTCGATGACTGCGTAGGAGCCAACCTTCAACTCCCCAACCCTACCAATCCTATATGCCATTTAGAGTCCACCAGCCCATGAGAGAGTATATGAGGAGAGATAAATCATTTCCGCG
>CALEIY010000018.1 GCA_937898665.1 Candidatus Bathyarchaeota archaeon
TGCTCCGTGGAGCTCCTCGGATCAGGGGACACCGAGTCATGGTTCAGCCTACTATGGAAAATAGACTCATCCTGGAGCGTTGGGGAGGTGAATGTCACGCTACAACTCTACAACTATGAGGCCGACACATATCCGACCAGTGGGGATGGCTACATCAACTACATATCAAGCTCAACCCCCAACGTCGATGAGACGGTAAGCCAGAACATAACGTCAAGCCCCGACGCCTTCAGAGACCTCGACGGCTCCTGGAAGCTGAGGATTACAGGCGTCAAGGAGAGCTCCACACCCTTCCAGCTGCATTTAGACCTCGTAGAATATAGGCCGAGGGAGAGCGCTGGATACACCGCCTCAACGGCCTTCATCTTCACAGATGTCTCCACCGATGATCCTGAGGAGTTGAAATTCAAATTGGTGAGCGATCACACCCTATCTGGAGTCGAGGTGACGCTTCAACTCTGGAACTACACCGCTGGAGCCTACGCCGAGGGTGGGACGGGATACCTCACCTACACCTCATCCGAGGCGAATGAGACGAGGTGGCTGAACATCACCTCCGGAGCCGGAGACTTCGTTGAGGGTGGAGAGGTGAAGCTGAGGATGACATCTCACCATCGATCCCAGTTTATCCAGAGGGTGAATCTACTGAAGATGGATTACGCCTACTCCTCCGATAAACTCCCCTACGACGTCTATAAGACCTATATCATCAGGGTCTACGATGAGGCGACAGGGGAGCCGAGGCCCTACGCCAGCCTCACCATATACAGCAATGGAACAGCCGTGGAGTTTGAGGGACTCTCAAATCCAGCCTTCGTCCACGCCGATGAAGAAGGCGAGTATAGGCTGTCATTGAAGTCCTCAAATCCGGAGGGGGAGGTCTTCAAGCTCTACGTCCTCGTCGGAAGCGTAGCGGCTGAGAGGCGTATAGTCCAGGAGCCTAGGAGGTGAAAGCGTGGAAGAAGAGCGCCTTGAGATGGAGAGGAGGGGGCTAATCTTCAAGGAGTTCTATCCGGTTAATCCACCCTTCGGCTTCGCAGGCATCCAGATCGATGAGGAGACTGGCGCCCTTCGATACCTGGTGGTGGAGCCAACCTTGACGGAGGAGGAAAGGGGGATATTGGCGGAGGTGAAGCATAGACTCATAGAACGCATCGACATCCCCCTAGAGGTTCTGAGAGACGAGGAGAAGATGGAGGAATACCTAAAGAGTGAGATTAAGAGGGTTCTCAGGAGATTTAGGGGAAAGGTGGCCGAGGAGGCTGAGGAGAAGTTCATCTACTATCTGAAGAGAGACTTCCTCGGCTACGGTAAGATAGACATATTGATGAAGGATCCAAACATCGAGGACATCTCCTGTAATGGGATCAGGACGCCCATCTACGTCTGGCATAGACGCTATGAGTCGCTGCCGACGAATGTCTCCTACGACAGCGAGGAGGAGCTCGACGCCATAGTCAGGAGACTCGCCTATAGATCGGGGCATCAGATATCCATCGCCCACCCCATCCTGGAGGGAACCCTGCCAGAGGGGTATAGAATACATCTAACCCTAGATGAGGTCTCGAAGCGTGGAAACACCTTCACCATCCGAAAGTTCAGGGCGAACCCCTACACCATCATAGACCTCATAAACTTCGGAACCCTCTCCACCGAGATCGCCGCATACCTCTGGATACTCATCGACAACCTGAGAAGCATAATGATCTGTGGAGCCACGGCTTCAGGTAAGACATCGCTACTCAACGCCATAGGGATGTTCATCAGACCCGAGATGAAGGTGGTCACCATCGAGGAGGTTCGAGAGCTGAGGCTCCATGAGAACTGGATTCCCATGGTGACGAGGCCCAGCTTCCAACCCGGCGTAGAGGAGGTCTCCCTCTACGACCTCCTGAGATCGGCGCTGAGGCAGAGGCCCGACTACATAATCGTCGGAGAGGTCAGGGGGGAAGAAGCCTATACGCTTTTCCAGGCCATCGCCGTCGGCCACGGGGGCCTCTGCACCATCCACGCCGACAGCGTTGACGCCGCCATTAAGAGGCTGTTGACAAAGCCGATGAACATACCTAAGATGATGCTACCTCTAATGAACGTCCTCATCCTCATTAGGAGGGTTAAGCTGGGGGAGGAGATAGCTAGACGCGTCGTGGCGGTGGAGGAGATAACCGGTATCTCACCCGATGGGGAGGTGATGCTTGAGCGACGATACGAGTGGAATCCGGAGGATGACTCCTTCATCTATCACCCCCCATCTGGGAGGGGGCGGGATGTCTATGGGCAGATCATGGAGATGACGCATATTCCGAGGGAGAAGCTGATGGAGGAGCAGGCGAGGAGGGAGAGGATACTGAGATGGATGGTGGAGAAGGGGATGAACACCTATGAGGAGGTCTCAAAGGTCATCAGGGACTACTACCTTAAGCCGGAGGAGGTCTATAGCGCCGCCAGGATGGGAGCTGAGAGATGAGTACGCTATCCCACGAGTTTAGGGAGATATACGCCCGAAGCGGCCTATCCCTCCCCTATGAGGAGTATCTGAAGCGCATAGCCATCATCTCCTCGGCTGCCTGCTCCATCTCCATCGTCATACTCCTCATCATCCACACGATGCTCCTCCACGTCAGGGGTTGGAGACTCCTAGCGGCGGTCTTCATCCCCTCCGCTATGGTAGGCGTATTAGCCCTCCTCCTCTCCCTCTACTACCCCCTATACAGGAAAAACCAGATGAAAACCCAGATCGAGAATTCCCTGCTCTATGTCCTCAGCTATATGGCGGCCCTCTCAGCAGGAGGAGTCCCCATAGAGAGAATCATGGAGAGGGTCTCAGAGGTTGAGGAGAGCGAGGCCCTAAGGATGATAGCTGGAAAATTCATGGCGGATGTGAGAATCTTCGGCTTCGACGTCCCCTCAGCCCTTAGAGACGTGGCGAGGAGAAGCCCATCGGAGCTCATGGAGAAACTCCTCGATGGCCTGAGAAACGTCATCCAGACAAGCGGCGACCTCAGAAGCCTCCTCACCTATGAGGTGAGTAGAATGCTTGAGAGGAGGAGGGAGAAGCTGAAGAGGATGATGGGAACCCTAGTCTACCTAGGCGAACTCTACGTAGCGATGCTCATCGTCGCCCCGATACTATTCATCCTCATCCTCACAGTCCTCTCAGTCATCGGTGGAAACCCCCTCGGAGTTCCACCGCAGGTCCAGCTGAATATCCTCATATTCATAGGGATACCCATCATGGCAGCCGGCTTCGCCATAATCCTCGACGTGATAATGGGGGGTGAGGAGTAGTGTACTTCGATCGAAGGGCTAGACTACTTATCTGGGCCTCCTCGATATCCGTCGCCGTCGTCCTCTACATTCTCTTCTATCTCCTAGGCGTCCTGAGGCCGACGGAGGTCTATCTCATACCCCTCGAACAGAGGGTGAATAACTCCATAGCTCTAACGCTGCTAGTCGCCATCCTCCCCCCATCCATCGTCGAGTTCAACAACATCAGATGGCTGAGAAGCGTTGATAGAAATATACCGCTGCTCCTCAGAGACCTAGCTGAGGCGGTTAGATCGGGGGAGACCCTAGTAAGGGCGCTGGAGGAGGCGGCGAAGAGGAACTATGGGCCGGTATCGAGGTATCTGGAGAAGGCGATGGTGAGGCTTAGCCTCACCTCAGACCTGGAGGCCTCATTGAGGTGGATGGGTGAAAAGCTTGTACGTCCATCGGCGATGAGGATGGCCACGATCCTCATCGAGGCCTCCGAGAGTGGGGGAAAGATCGTCGATATATTGGAGGCGGCGGTCTCCCTCTTCAATCAGATCGCTGAATATAGAGATGAACGAGAAGCGCAGACGAGGCCCTACCTACTCCTCGCCTATATGGGCTCCATAGTATTCATGGTCATCTCCTACGTTATCCTCCTTCAATTCCTCGCCCCCCTCTCAACGGCTGCTGAAACCCCTGAGATGATGGGCGCCCCCATAATTCAGAACGTGTTAGATATAAGCTACTACAAGGCTATTCTCTTCTGGGCATCGGTGATGGAGTCCATCTTCGGCGGCCTCATAGCCGGTAAGATCAGCGGTGGCAGACTCACCGCCGGATTGATCCACTCATCGATCCTCCTAGCGGTTACTATAGCCTTCTTCAACGTCTTCACAGTCTAGAAAAGGGGATGTGAGATGAGTCGGATGGAGGAGAAGCCACTCACCGATGAGGAGAAAGGCCTCCTCATCCGACTCATCGAGAAGGAGGTCAAGGAGCTCAAACCAACACCGAGAAGTGGTCGCATCCAATATGAGGGTGTTGAAGACCTCTATGAGGAGTATGGAGCTGAGAAGCTTCACAGCCTACTCGAATCCCTCGCAGATAAGGGATTCCTAATCGTGAAGGAATATGACCGCGTCATCCTCTGCCCGAAATGTGGCTCGATCGACGTCTACTCGAAATATAGCTGCCCCCGATGTCACTCCATGAAGGTTGATCGAATGGAACTCATCGAACACCCCTTCTGCGGATATATAGGGGATAAGAACAGCTTCGTCGCAGACTCAAAGCTCCTCTGCCCAAACTGTAAGACGGAGCTCGGCCCCGTCGACGGAAAGCCGCCTGGAGATGGCTCTCGGCGTGATTACAGGATTATAGGGTCGAGCTTTGAATGTAGAAAGTGTGGCTACCGCTTCGAGAGGCCTCAGGTGGTTCATATCTGTAATGGGTGTGGAGCCCTCTTCAACTATAGGACGGCGAGGTATGAGAAGCTCTACTCCTATGAGGTGCCGGAGGAGGTTATTGAGGCCCTCGGCCTAGTTCCAGAGCTGAAATCCATTCTCCAACCCCTAGAATCAGCCCTATTGGAGCATGGCTACACGGTTGAGAGGAATGGGAGGCTTATAGGGGTGTCAGGTGGGGAGCATACCTTCAACCTGGTGGCTCGAAAGGAGGATAGGCGGATCGTTGTAGATATCAGCCGGAGGGGTGAGCAGCGAGACATAGTGTCGCTGCTCGGGAAGAAGATGGATGTGAGGCCCACCTCCACCGTCCTCATAGACATGTCGGGAAGCAATGAGCTATCAGCCCTTGGGAAAGTCTATGATATAACCGTCCTCAACGGCAGAGATCTAGAGTTGAAGGAGAAGTTCTCAAACCACCTCAACGAAATCGAGAATAGGGATAGAGTTAAAAGTGGGGGAGGGGAAGAGGGAGGGGAGAGATGAGAACTCGTGTTGAGGGGGAGGAACCGATACTTCGAATAACCATTGGAGCCTTCACCCAAATGCTTGAATCCCTCTATAGGATCTTCGGCTCAGCCGGCTTATCGATGATCTACGTCATGGGAAAAGAGAGAGGCATCTACGAGGCGAGGATGGGCCTATCCGAGCTTGAAGGTGAAACCTCCATAAGAGATGTACTGGAACTCGCCTTGAGGAGAGCTGAGAGACTAGGCTGGGGCGAGATGGAGGTGGCGGAGCTGGACACCATAAATGGAATCGTCAACATAAGGATCAGGAGAACCCCCTTCCCCTGTAGAGCTCCAGACGCCTCCCACTGCTACTTCTATAGGGGATACCTCTCCGGAATCATCTCCGAGATATTGGGTGAAGAGATGAGCTGCACCCTAGATAAATGTCTACTCCAGGGTGATAATGAGTGTATAATAAAGATATTCAGAACTAGATGAAAGTTTAATAACCCTTTACCCTCCTCCACTTCAAAACTCCTTGATCATCATATTGTGACCCTTCGAGATTTCATCATCCTTCCAGGTGAGTTAAAGTGTGATGGCAAGCTTTTGATGGTGACGACAACTATCCGAGGTCTCGAACGGTGGCGGGCCCGGAGGGATTCGAACCCTCGACCCACGGCTTAAGAGGCC
>CALEIY010000019.1 GCA_937898665.1 Candidatus Bathyarchaeota archaeon
ATAACCCGTATTCAGAGGGCCTTCAGCATGGGATGCTTCGGCGTAGGCCGACGTCGGAGACTAGTGCCGACGAGGTGGAGCATAACGGCTGTCGACGACATAGTCTCTAAGCATCTCATGGAGCGGGTGAAGGACTATCCAGCTGTCAATCAATATGAGGTCTATGAGTCGAATTATCTTGGCAACCGCTTCGAGGTGCTGTTGGTTCCCGATGCCTGGAGCTATGAGGCCTATGAGGCCTGGTATCCCAATACTCTTTGGAACCCCTCTGATGAGCGGGTGGCCATCGTCACCGACTGGGAGGATTATGGAGGCCGCTGGCGCTACGCCTCGATGGGTGGCTGCTACTACGCCGCGAGGCTCGCTGTCCTGGAGCATCTCAATCGCGTTCGGAGGCAGGCGCGGGTCTTCGTCTTCCGTGAGGCCTATCCGGATTACATTCTACCGGTCGGAGTCTGGCAGGTGAGGGAGAACGTCAGAAACGCGATGAAGCAGAGGCCAAAACGCTTCGACACCCTGGAGGAGGCTCTGAGATACATCGAGGGGAGGCTCACCCTCAGCATAAGGCACTGGGCTGAGGCTGGGACACTGCTGAGGAGGACGCTTACGCAGAGGAAGTTGACGGATTATGCTTAATCTTTTAAGGGCTGATCCCAGCCCCATAATCTAGGTGGTCTAGCCTGGACCCCAGGGAATTGGCTTCGACGTTGCATGAACATGAGAGGCGGATATTACAGGCCCTTAGAGAGCGAGGCTCCGCCTCTGTTGAGGAGCTCCAACGCCTAACGGGGCTGAGCAGGGGAGCCGTCGAGAAGGCCTCGGCCTGGGCTGAGACCAAGGGCGTCGTCGAGATCGAGGAGGAGGCCTATGAGGTTTTGAGGCTCACCGATGAGGGGCGTCGATACCTCGAAGAAGGGCTGCCTGAGAAGAGGCTCATCAAAGCCGTTTCAGAGGGAGTCGAGGAGATCGAAGCCCTCCGTCGAAGGGTCAAACCGCTGGAGATCGCCCTCGCCTGGGCGAGGAGGAAAGGCTGGATCAACATCGAGAGGGGTAAGGTCACCCTCACCGAAGAGGGTTTCAGAGCCTTGGGGGAGAAGACCCCAGATGAAGGACTGCTGGAGCAGGCGGTGGAGGGGCTGAGAGTCGAGAAGCTGAAGCCGGAGGAGGTTGAGAGGGCTGAACAGCTGAGGAGGAGGGGGCTGCTGAAGGCTGAGCGCCATGTCAGGAGAACTATTCGCATCACCGAGTTAGGTAGGGAGGTTCTCCCCCATCTCGGGGAGGTTGCTGAACGAGTTATAACTCAGCTCACCCCAGAGCTCCTCAAGAGCAGAGCCTGGAGGAGGGCTCGCTTCCAACGGTATGACGTCAAGCTTCCAGCTCCAAGGGTTTATCCAGGGAAGAAGCACTTCATCAGGCAGGTCATCGACTATATTCGACGCTTCTGGGTTGAGCTTGGCTTCAGGGAGATGAAGGGGCCTATCGTGGAGCTGGCCTTCTGGAACTTCGACGCCCTCTTCCAACCCCAGGATCATCCAGCACGAGACCTCGCCGACACCTTCTACATGAAGACCCCCCACAGTGGAAGGCTTCCAGACCCAGAGCTTGTGAGGAGGGTGAAGGAGACCCATGAGAATGGCTGGACAACTGGTTCAACGGGCTGGAGATACCGATGGGATCCAGGTTTCGCAGCCCGCTGCTGCCTGAGAACCCACACCACAAGCCTCTCAGCTCGAACCCTGGCGTCGCTGAAGGAGGAGGATCTACCCGCGAAGTTCTTCTCCATCGGCAAGGTCTTCAGAAATGAGGCTATAGACTGGAGCCATCTCATGGAGTTCTATCAGACCGACGGCATCGTCGTCGGGGAGGGCGTCACCTTCAGGAATCTCCTCGGCTATCTCAAGGCCTACCTAGAGGGGCTTGGCGTCGAGGAGTATAGGTTTAGGCCCAGCTACTTCCCCTACACCGAGATGTCCGTTGAGGCTGAGGTGTGGGTTGAGGAGCGTGGGGCCTGGATGGAGCTCTTCGGAGCTGGAATCTTCAGACCCGAGGTCGTCAAACCCCTCTTCGGCCGTGACATACCTGTTTTAGCCTGGGGGCCAGGCTTCGACAGGATCGTCATGGGCCACTACGGCATCAGGGATCTAAGGGTTCTCTACGGCAATGACATCGGATTGCTGAGGAGGGCGAGGCTCTGGGTGAGGTGAGATGCCTGTCATAGAGGTTCACCTGAAGGATTTCCAGGAGCTCCTCGGCGTCGAGGTCAGCATTGAGGAGCTTGAGCGGCGGATGCCCATGATGGGCGTCGCCTGGGAGGGCAGAACACCGGAGGGATTCAGCATAGAGGTCTTCCCAAATAGACCTGATATGCTCTCCGTCGAGGGCTTAGCCAGGGCCTACGCCGCCTTCATCGGCCTAAAGCCTGGGCTGAGACGCTATGAGGCGAAATCCTCCAACTACGCCGCCATCATCGATGAAAGGGTTGAATCCATCAGGCCATATTTCGCCTCAGCCGTCGTCACCGACCTGAAGTTCACCGACGCCCTCATCAGGTCTCTGATGCAGCTCCAGGAGAAGCTCCATATCACCCACTGCCGTAAACGCCGTAAGGTCTCCATAGGCCTCCACGATCTCGAAGCCATAGATTTCCCCGTCACCTACACGGCGAGGCCTCCAGACTTCAGCTTCCACCCCCTCGACGCTGAGGGGGAGATGACCCTAGAGGAGATTTTGAGACATCATCCGAAGGGGCAGGAGTATGGATGGATACTGGAGGGGGAGGCGGAGTATCCCATCTTGATGGATGCCAAGGGGATGGTGCTCTCCATGCCGCCTATCATCAACTCGATTCATACACGCATCGACGAGGAGACCACCAGCCTCTTCATAGACGTCACAGGAACCGATATGAAGACCATCATGGAGGTTCTCAACATACTCGCCACGACGCTGGCAGATAGGGGGGGTGTCATCTACACCGTCGAGAATCGATATAGGGATCAGGTGGTCATCTCCCCAGATCTATCGCCTATGGAGATGGAGCTTGACGTCGACTACGTTAACAGGCTCCTGGGATTGGAGCTCTCACCCCAGGAGGTGGCGATGCTACTGGAGAGGATGGGGCATGGCGTCGAGGTCGGTGAGAAGCTGAAGGTCTACATACCCTGCTATCGAACGGATGTCATGCATCCCTTCGACCTCGTCGAGGATGTCGCCATCGCCTACGGCTATGACAGGTTTATCCCCGAGATACCTGACATCGCCCAGCCTGGATGGGAGGATCCCCTGGAGGTCTTCACCCGTCATCTGAGGGATCTCCTAGTCGGCTTCGGCCTATTGGAGACGCTCACCTTCATGATGACGAATAAGCGCCGCCTCTTCGACCTGATGTGCCTCCCAGAGGAACCCGTAGCTGAGACGGAGAATCCGAAGACGGAGGAGTACACCGTGCTACGGAATCGATTGCTGCCCTCCCTCATGGAGGTTCTCAGCAAAAACACCCATCACCCCTACCCCCAAAACCTCTTCGAGGTTGACGACGTCATACTCCTCGATGATCGGGAGCCCTCGGGGGCGAGAACCGCTAGGAGATTAGCCATAGTCCTCTGCCATTCAAGGGCGAACTTCTCCGAGATCAAGGCTATTATGGAGAGCATCTTGGAGAACCTCGGTATCGAGAATGTCGATATAAAGGCTGGAGGCCTCGAATGCTTCATCGACGGCCGTCGATTGGTGGCTGAGGTGGAGGGACGCCCCCTCTGCTGGGCCGGTGAGATCAGGCCCGAGGTCTTGGAGAACTGGGGCCTGGAGATGCCTGTGGCTGCCTTAGAGATGGATGTCGATCTCCTCTTCGAGCTTGTTAGGGGGAGAGAGCGGAAGTGGAGAGACCCCCAGTAAACCCCTATCTCATTCTGATCGTAAGCATAATAGCTGTCTCCACCGCGTCCATCCTCATCAGGCTGTCGGCTTCTCCCCCCATGATCATCGCCGCCTATCGACTTCTCTTCGCCACCCTGATGCTCACCCCCCTCTACATCGCCGAGGGGGGGCCTCGAAGACTCATGGCTCTCGGCCCCAGGAGGCTTCTAACGCTCATTGCCGTCGGCCTCATATTAGCCGTCCACTTCGCCTCTTGGATCACGAGTCTAAGCTACACCACCGTCGCAAGCTCCGTCATATTCGTCCACATGGATCCCATCATCGTCGCCCTCCTATCCCATCTCCTTCTGGGGGAGAGGCTCGGTGTTAAGAGATTCATCGGGGTTCTCATCGCCTTTCTAGGAACCATAATCATAGGTTGGGGGGATTTGAGGATCGGCAACCTCTATGGGGATCTCCTCTCACTCCTAGGAGCCGTCGCCTTCGCCCTCTACCTAGTTGCGGGTAGAAGCCTGAGGAGAAGTCTAAGCCTCCTGGAGTATGTTACGCCTCTCTACGCCACGTCCGCCGCTCTGCTGATACTGGGCTGCCTAATCATGAACATCAGGCTATATCCATATCCCATAAGGGAGTATCTACTCTTCCTACTAATAGCCTTCATACCCATGATCCTTGGACACACCCTCTTCAACTGGGCCTTAAGATATGTAGAGGCCCCCGTCGTCTCCGTCAGCCTGTTAGGGGAGCCTATAGGGGCCTCCCTCCTAGCCCTCATAATTCTGGGTGAGCTTCCCCCCGCCACCACGATCCTCGGCGGAGCTATAACCCTCCTTGGTATTTACATCACCTCCTCAAGGGAGTGAAATCGGCGTGTCGGGTTGGGCGTCTCCTTTATATATGGGCAAGGAGAGTTGAGCACTCCCCTTAAATCCGCCCGTTCCTCCATATCACTGAGTCTGATGAGGAGGCTTCTAACCCCCGAGGACGTTCGACGCCTAGTCTTTGAATCCATCAAGGAGATCGAGGAGGTTCAGAGTAGGCTTAACCTCCCCATCTGCCCCAACCTCCAGGAGACTCGGCGGAGGCTTAGAGACGGCGTCTTCATGGCTGAACCAATCGTGGGGAGCGAGGGCTATCAGATGGATTATGGCCTCTTCCAGCCTCCCTCAACCATCATCCTGGACAGCCGTCTCCCCCTCTTGGAGGAGGGGCTACTCCACTACTCCGTAGTCCATGAGGTGATACACGCCGACGACCACACCGGAGGAGATAGACTCTACAGGGAGACGAAGAGACATATCCTAGAGGAGCACGAGGCCGAGCTGGAGAGGGGTATGCGCATCATCACCGAGAACGGTGGGAGGGTCTACATAAGGAACCGAGAAAAACTCGCGGAGCTATGGGCGATGCAATACGTCGACCTCTACGTCCACTATAGAACCTACATCGTCCTTAGAGAACGGGGGACGCCGAGGCTGGAGCGTCTCTGGGAGCGCCTCCATGGGGAGGGACCCATAACGGCGAGGCTTCTCACCTATCTTGAGCGTCGGAGGGGTATACGCTATATCTTCAAGCTCTTAACCGAGATGGTGGGTCGATGCTGTCTAATCGACCTCCTCAGGGAGTGTGAGGATATAAAGAAGATGGATATGGTGAGGTACACCATCTAAATAGGCGGTTACCTATGCCTCTCGGCGTAGTTTTTGAAGGCCTCGGCGCAGCGCTTCAACTCCTCTATTGGCTTCACCAAGGCTATTCGGACGTGGCCCTCACCGGTCTTGCCGTAGGCGATGCCTGGGTAGACGGCCACCTTCTCCTCCTCCAGTAGCCCCTCACAGAACTTCACCGAGTCTTCGCAGATGCCGCTGATATTGGGGAAGAGGTAGAAGGCTCCCTCTGGAAGGACGCAGCTTACGCCTTCGATCTCGTTGAGCTTCTCGGCTAGGAAGTCCCTACGCTTACGATACTCCTCCCTAAAGCGTTCAACCGGCTCCCACGGCCCCTTCAGTGCTGCGAGACCGGCCTTCTGTATGAATGCTGCCGGCCGTCCTCCGATTGGCACTTTCTTTATGAGGCTCAGCACCTCCTTGTCGGCGAGGACGGCTCCGAGCCTCCATCCCGTCATGGCGAAGGTCTTTGAGAAGCTGAGGATGACAACTGTTCTCTCCCTCATATCTGGCATGGCGGCTATGCTGAGATGCTTACCCTCATAGACGAATTGATCATATATCTCATCCGACAATACGAGGAGGTCGTGGTCTACGGCCAGATCCCTAATGGCCTTAAGCTCCTCCTCGTTGTAGACGGTTCCAGTTGGATTGTTCGGTGAGCATACAACGATCATCTTCGTCTCGGGCTTTATCGCCTCCTTCAGCTCCTCGATGTCTGGGTGGAAGCGTCTCTCCTCCTTGAGGGAGACGGGGGAGAGCTTGAGGTCTAGGTAGCTGAAGACGGGTGAATAGCCCATATAGTAGGGTTCGAAGACGACGATGCCATCACCTCGCTGTAGGAGGGCGACGAAGCAGGTGAAGAGGGCTGGGGTGCTCCCAGAGAACAATCTCACCTCCGACTCAGGGTCCCAATCGGTTCCATATTGGCTGTGATACTCTGCCAGCGCCGTTCTGAGGTCTATGTATCCATCCCAAGCTGGATAGTGGGTCCAGCCCTCCTCTATGGCCTTTATGGCCGCCTCCCTGATATGCTTCGGAGTCTCGAAGTCCGGGTCTCCAGCGAGGAGACTCATCACCCCCTCCATCTTCCTAACCTTCGCCAGGAATCTCCGGTAGACGGGTGTCTCAATCTCCCAGAGCCTTGGATCTCCAAACCGCCTCATAGGTCTCCACTATTCTATCCAGATGATGTATAAAAGGCTCCCCACCCCAACCCTTTAACCCTCCAGCTCCCTTTAATCCCATGGAATGTCCATGGAGAGAATTCTCTCAGAGGCTGAGGCTGCCAGGGATGAGGTGGTGAAGCTCTGCAGCGACCTGATAAAATTCGACTCGGCGCATCCGGAGGGGAGAACCGACGAGTGTGTTGCCTACATCCAGAGCTACATGGATCGACATGGCGTAGAGACCGAGATACACAGCCGAAACCCCAAGAAGCCGAACATAGTCGCCAGGATACCAGGGGAGGCGGAGACCAAGATCCTATGGGTAGGCCACCTCGATGTGGTTCCCATAGGCAAACCAGAGGAGTGGAGTCATCCACCCTACGGTGGAGAGGTCGACGGCGTCTACATCTATGGTCGAGGCGCCTCGGATATGAAGGGGGCATGCGCAGCGGCGATGGTGGCTGCGAGACTCCTCAACGAGATGGGATGCAGGAACACCGTCGAGTTCTGGTTTACGGCCGATGAGGAGATCGGCGGGGACGACGGAGCAAAATGGCTGGCTGAATCGGGGAGATTTAAGGGGGATGTATGCCTCATAGGCGATGGAACAGGCGGAGGCCTAGAGCATCCAGCCATCGACATCGGATGTAAGGGCAGTGTTCCAACGAAGCTCATAGCCAGGGGCAAGACAGCCCATGGAAGCACACCCTTCCTAGGGGATAACGCCATAAAGAAGCTGATGAGAGCCATACCCTACGTCGAGAGGATCGCGGAGTTCAGGCTCAGCCTCCCAGAGGAGCTTGAGGAACCCATAAGGCAGTCGATTGAGTTTATAGAGGCGACGATAAAGCTGACCGATGAGCAGCGGGAGGCCGTGAAGAGGCTTTACCACTATCCAACGGTGAGCTGTAACATCATCCAAGGCGGCGTTAAGAGAAACGTTGTTCCCGACTATGCCGAGGCGGTCTTCGACATCAGATTGACGCCTGGCAGCGATCCCCAGGCCGTGAAGAGGCGCATAGAGGAGCTCGTCGAGGAGGCTGCCATACCAGGAGTGGAGGTGGAGGTCAACGCCCCCGAGCAGGCTGGATACTATGAGTCTCCGAACACCAGCTTCGCCAAGCAGCTCGCCGAGACCATAGAGCTGGTCACCGGCAGGAGGCCCATATTCAAAATTCTAACCGGTGGAACCGACGCCATCAGCATAGAGCGCTACGCCCACATACCCTGCCTCGGCTATGGACTGTCGATGGTGGGTGAGGCCCACAAGCCGGATGAGAAGAATAAGATAGAGAATCTCGTCTTAGGCGTGAAGGTCTACACACTGTTCCCCATGAGGTATAAGGCGTAGCGAAAATAATATTACCCTCTTTATTTCTCGTAATACGATTCCCTTGAAGCCCGAACACCCAAAACCCAGAACACCATCGAAGGAGCTCCTAAGGGGAGCGAGGGAGTTCCACGGTCATAGAGGGCCATTCCTAACCCTCGGCCTAAGAATCGGCCTAGCGGCCCTCAGATTGCTCGACGCCGAGGGATGGTTCGACCTAAAATGCCGAGTGAGGCTCCCCCTCAGGGTTCCTGAGACCTGTCTCCTCGACGGCATACAATTCTCAACGGGGTGTACCCTCGGCAAACGAAACATCGAGATCGAGGAGGGGGAGGAAATCGAGGCCTTCTTTGAGAAGAGAGATGGAAGCCAGCTACGCATCAAGGTGAGGCCTGAGGCCGTGAGACGAATCAAGGAGGCCCTATCCAAAGGTATGAAGGGGATGATGGAGGAGGCTGAACATCTACTCAAGGCGTTGGATGAGGAACTATTCATAATTCAAAGAGTTTAAGGCGACTTTACCTGAAAATCCCTCAGGGAGATTCGAGTCCCCTTGGCTTTACCCTCCCTAGGTATTAGGTGGCTTCCATCACAGCTTGGAGCCGTATTGAGCTCTGGGAATCCCTCCCTACAGGTTGCGAAGGTTAATCCCAATCGATCGCATAGGTCTTTAACCCTCCTCATCAGTTTGAGCCTCATCTCCCTTGGGAGATACCAGCTACGCCCCACTCGTTTTCCCTCGTCGAAGTAGAGGTGTCTCAGCTTTTCGCTTTCCTCTGGGAAGGCCTTGCCGACCCTTAACCAGCTGTCCCATCGGGGTTTGAAGGTGCTGGAGACGACGTGGATGACGCCGACTCTCTTGGCCTCGGTCAGCAGTTCCTCGATCGAGTCGTCGGTGATCCCTGGTATGATGGGGTCAAGTCTTAGGCCGACGGGAATTCCATGGGTTGTGAGCTCCTCGATGATTTCAAGTCTTCTCATCGGCTTCGGAGCCTTAGGTTCGAGTCTTCCAGCGATATGGTCGTCGAGGGTTGTTATTGTCACCGTCACCGCTGCTCTCAGCTCTTGTAGCAGGTCTATGTCTCTCAGGATGGTGTCTCCCTTTGTCACTATGAGGATCCTGAGGTTTCTCCCAGCGAACTCCTCTAGGCATCTCCTCGTCAGCCTCAGCCTCCTCTCCATCGGTGGATAGGGGTCAGAGCTGTTCGACATCGAGATCAGTGTGTCCTCAGGGATTCTCCTCAGGTCTCTCCTCACCATCTCTATGAGGCTGCGTTTAGGCCTACAGCGATAGAAGTCCCTGATGTAGGAGGAGGCGTAGCAGTAGAGGCAGCCGTGTTCACAGCCCGTATATGGGTCGAGGGAGAGCTTCGGTGGACAGGTGCAGAGGGGGCTTCTCCAGGGGTCGAAGGGCCTTATGATCCGCGTTCTCAGCTTCTCCAACTCGCCTTAGACTCCTTATCTCTCCAGCTTTCTTAGGAGTTCGTCGACGGGGAGGGTGTTGATGACATCCCCTGGCTCCAGCCATCCCCTCCTTGCGACGGCTACGCCGAGGTTCAGGAATTCCATGTGGTTTGGGGCGTGGGCGTCGGTTCCTATGCTCATCGTTATGCCATGCTCCTTTGCGGCCTTGGCGTTGACGTCGTTGAGGTCTAAGCGGTTGGGGAAGGCGTTTATCTCCATTAAGACTCCCTGCTCGGCTGCGGCCTCGAAGACCCTGTCGAGGTTCAGAGCGTAGGGTCTCCGTCGAAGTATGATCCTCCCCGTTGGATGGCCTATGGCTGAGACATAGTCGTTGTGGATCGCCCTTATCATACGCTCCGTCATCTGCCTCTCATCAGCCTTGAAGCCTGAGTGGATGCTGGCGACGACGAAGTCGAGGTCTTTGAGCACCGAGTTGGGTAGGTCGAGGCTTCCATCAGCCTTTATGTCGACCTCGATGCCCTTCAGCACCCTGAAGCCTTCCAACCGTTCGTTTAGCTTATCGATCTCAGCCATCTGCTTGCGGAGTCGCGCCTCGTCCAGGCCTCTGGCGATGCCCATGGACTTCGAGTGGTCGCAGATGGCGATGTATTCGAGGCCGAGGCTCATCGCCTTCTCAGCCATCTCCTCTATGGTTCCGGTTCCATCGCTCCACTTCGTATGGATGTGGAGGTCTCCCCTTATCTCTTCCTCCTTCACGAGTCGGGGCAGCCGTCCCTCCATCGCCGCCTCGATCTCCCCTCGGTCCTCCCTCAATTCAGGCTCGATCCACTCTAGGCCTAGGGCCTTGTAGACGCTCTCCTCCGTCTCTCCAGCTATGCGTTCACCTGTCTCCCTATCGAAGAGGCCGTATTCGTTGAGCTTATACCCCTTCTTCACGGCGATGGTTCTCAGCTTGATGTTATGCGCCTTGGAGCCTGTGAAGTATTGGAGCGCTGAACCATAGGATTCGGGGGGGATGACTCTCAGGTCTACTTGGAGATTGGCGCCTATGATGACTGTGCTCCGAGTCGTCCCCTGGGAGATCACCCTGGAGACCCTCGGCATGGAGACGAATCGCTCGACAACCTCCTCAGGCCTCGTCGAGAGGACGAGTATATCGAGGTCTCCGACGGTCTCCTTGCGTCTCCTCGCCGATCCAGCGGGTTCTATTCTGAGGACGGCGTCACACTCCCTCATGTAAGCCACGATTTCATCGATGACGGGTAGGATGGCTCCGAGGAGGAAGCGCTCCTGTCGACGCCTATACTCCTCTATGCTTCGGAGGATGTTCTCCTCGGTCTTGGGGCCGAAGCCTTTAAGCCGTCTAATCTTCCCAGCCTTAGCCGCCTTCTCTAACTCGTCTATGGAGTTGATCCCCAATTCCTCGTAGAGCCTCATCGCCTTCTTAGGTCCAACGCCGTCTAGCTCTATGAGCTCCATCACGCCCCTCGGAAGACCCTCCCGAAGCTCCTCCAGCTTACTGCTCTGCCCCGTCTCAAGGTACTCCTCTATCACCGCCGCTATGCTCTTCCCAACCCCTGGAATCGATTGGAGTTCTCCCCGCTGCCATATCTTCCTTATATCCTCCGTCAGCGACCCAATCCGCTGGGCAGCCATCATATATGCCCTGCTACGATACTGCTCCCCCTTCAGGGCGTAGAGCTCGCTGATCTCGTAGAGAATCTCAGCCACCTCTGCGTTTACACTCATATCGTCTAGAGGATTTAGGAGGCCTCCTATTAAGATTGAGCTGAGAATGGATGGTCAGCTTATTTCGAGATAGCTCTCCTATGGGCCTCCTTCACCTCCTCCAGCAGCCTTGGATCTAGGAGGAGCTCCAGAGCAGCTAGAGCCATCGCCTTAGCCCCGATCTCGATGGCTCTATGTCCCCTCTCCGTCATCGTCGCCTCGGCGAACTCCCTTGTGTGGAGTGCCACCCCCTCGGGGGCGATGGAGATCATGGGATGGATAGCGGGAACTACATGGGTGACGTCTGAGAAGTCTGTGCTTGCCATGGGGATCCTCTTAGCCGTCAGCTCGGGTGGCTCCACCTCCTCCCCAAGCTCGCTGAGGATCTTGTAGAGGAGTCTCTCTAGGGGTTTATTTCTCACGTTTGATTTCAGTCCAGGTCGCACATCGATATGGACTTTACATCCCGTCGCTATGGCTGCGCCTCGAGCGCAATTCTCCACCATCTTCACGAGTTCGGGTATATAGTTGTCGTCGCTACTTCTCACACCGAAGTGAAGGACTGCCCTATCGGGTATAATATTCGATGCGACTCCCCCCTCCTTTATTATGCCATGGATCACAGCGTTAGCGTCTCGTCTAAGCTGCTGTCGATTTGCGTGAACCGCCATATACATTAAAACGGCGGCGTTTAAGGCGTTAACCCCTAGATGGGGGAAGGCTGCGGCATGGGCGGCTCGACCCTTGAACTCCACGGTGATACCGGTCACAGCTAGGAATCCCTCATTCACCCTTGTTATACCGCTGGTTGGATGGATCATCATCGCGACGTCGAGATCGTCGAAGAGGCCTGCCTCGGCCATACGCCTCTTAGCTCCGGCGCTTGGGCCACGCCCCTCCTCCGCTGGGGTTCCATAGACGAAGACCGTTCCAGCGACTTCATCTAGCACCCTTCTAAGGGCTATTCCAGCCCCTATGGCTGCGGCTCCTATGATGTTATGTCCACATCCATGCCCTATCTCGGGTAGGGCGTCATACTCCGCCATGAAGGCGATCTTCGGCGTTGGGCCTACTCCGCTGTAGGATGCCCTGAAGGCTGTCGGCATGTTCAGTATCCCCCTCTCAACCTTGAAGCCATGTCTCTCCAGCTCCTCCGAAAGCCTCTTAGAGGCTTCATACTCCTCGCTTCCCAGCTCGGGATGTCTACCAATCCAGTCGCTCAGCTCGATGAGCCTTGGCAGAAGTCTATCGACTTCCTCTAAAACGAGCTTCTTCAAGCGTTCTTCGTCGCGCATCATCAACCTCTCTATCAATCCTCATAGCGTTAATAAGTCTTTGAAGAAACTCTCATGAGGCTTTCTTGTTTCCGCCTAGGATCCCTCGCGCCACTATTGGCCCTAGAAGCGCTCCGTAGAGTATTGTTCCGAGGACGATGGGGAGGCAGAGGTTGGTGTAGGCCTCGGGGTGTTGGAAGAAGTGGTGGGCTGGATCATAGAGGTTGGGGAGTTGGGACATGACGAGGGCTGGTAGGCCGTTGGCGAATATGAGGGCCGTGATGATGGTCTCGTTTCTCGTGAAGTGTAGGGGCTTTGAGACGGTCTTCACCGCCATAAGCCTTATGACTGCGAGGAGGAGGACGAGGAGGAGGCCCGTAGTGATATATCTCCCCGTCGGCTGGGAGATGAGGCCTATGAAGACGAAGAAGAAGGATTTTATGAAGAAGGTGATCTCCTCATGAAACTCTCTGAGGTGATACTTGTCGATCCAGACCCTCTCCTCCAGACCGATGCTTCTGAAGATGTAGTTGAAGTTGGTTATGGCTAGGCCGAAGGTGAGAGCTGAGACGGGGCCTCCCCCAGGGCCGATGAAGGATTCGGTGAAGACGTAGATGGGGAATAGGGCTGCTATGGTCATGATGTAGTTTAAAGGCTTCCCCCTGAGGAGGTGTAGAACCTTAGCCCAGAGGATGCCCGCGGCGAAGCCTATGATGGTGGAGGCCGAGAAGGTGAGGATAATCCTAAAGGCCGCATCGAGGGGGGAGACGCCCTGCATCATGATCATCTTGATGAGGGTCATGGAGGTGATGATGCAGAGGGGATCCGAGATCACGGATTCCATCATCAATATCACCTTAGCCCCATCCATATCGATCAGCCTTTCAAGGTTGGCGAGGATGCTGAACACCGAGACGGTGCTGGTTCCACCGATCATGGAGGCGAAGAGCATCGCCTGGAGCGGCGTGAAGCTGTCTGGCATGTAGAGGTGGAGGAGGACGCCGACGGTGATGAGGGTTATGGTGAAGGTCACGAGGCAGAGTGTCACCGCCTTATCCATCGTCTCCAAGACCTCCCTCACATCGACGTTGATGCCGGCGTCGAAGAGAATGACGATGAGGGCGATGATACACATCAGCGGTGAGAGTGATTCGAAGGTCGCGGTCTTCAGAAGATGAAGAATAGGGCCTAGGAGAAGGCCGAAGCCCAGCAGCCAGACCACATCCGGTATCCTAGTTCTATCATAGATGAGGCCACTGAGATAGCTGAGGAAGAGAGTGGATGAGATGAGTATTAGAAGTTCTCCTGCCTTAATCAAAACCAATCACCAGGGGCCGAAGGGAAACAAAAGCAGTGATTGAACCTTCCTTTCTACCGCCCTTATTTAAGGGTTTCGACCCCCTATCTTCATAACCACTTTAAAACATAGGATTGGTCGATGCCCCTAAACGAGGAGAGAGCTAGAAGCCTGATGGCTGAGAGGGGGGTTGAAGCCATAATAGCTACGTCTCCCCAGAACGTCTATTACATCACCGATTATTGGAGCGATGGATTAGAGCTCGGCGCTTCAGAGGCCTACGCCATACTCCCCCTTGATGGAGGCCCCCTCCTCATCGCCCCCGTGGGGGAGATAGACCTGATAGCTGAGGGCGAAGCCATCTTCGAGTCCCTATACCTCTATGGCTCACCAGGCTTTGAGGTCTCAACCGATTGGACGGCGGAGAGGACGGGGGAGATCCTCAGCCTTCTAGAGGGCTCCAAGATATATGTCGACGCCCCCTCAGCCCTCTCAGCAGCCCTGAGAGACCTTAAGCCATCTGGGAGAGTCGCCCTCGACTCCTCTGGTCTTCCCCCTCAAAGCCTTGAGGCCTTGAGGAGTAGGGTTGAAGATGTAGAGGTGGTGGAGGGATCTGAGCTATTGAGGGAGATGAGGATGGTGAAGACGCCTCTTGAGGTGGGGAGATTGAGGAGGGCGACGGAGGTTTTGGAGAAGGCGATGGAGGACGCCCTGGAGATCATCGGCTCAGGGGTATCAGAGTTGGAGGCTTCAGGGATGTTCAGATACTCCCTCGCCTCCGATGGAGGTGTGGAGACCCTCATCCTCCTCGGCTTCGGGGAGAGGAGCTCCTACCCGAATCCCCTCCCCTCAACCCTTGAGGCGGCGGGGGGAGATGTCATCAGGATGAGGCTTGGCTGCACACTAGGCCATTATCACTCAAGGGTTTCGAGGACAGCCCTCCTCGGGAGGCCGAGGAAGGAGATTAGGGAGCGGTGGGAGGCTGTGCTCTCAGCCCAAGATGAGGCCTTAGAGGTCTTGGAGCCTGGGGCCTCAGCCTCCGAGGTCTATGCGAGGGTGGAGAGGAGGCTGAGGGAGGGAGGCTTAAGAGGTTTAGCTCTCTCCATAGGCTCTGGAATCGGCCTTGAAGCCTATGAGCCTCCTAGGATTAGACGTGGCAGCGATGAGGAGCTCCTGGAGGGGATGGTAATAGCCCTCGATGTCAGATATCTCAAATTAGGCTCCTATGGGGTTGAGGTGGAGGATCTCTACCACATTACAGGGGATGGAGCTGAGCCTCTGACGAGGACGGCGAGGGAACTCTATCTGCTGTGATTCGTTAAGAGTATCGTAGAATCCTATTCGAGAATTTATATTCTCCAACCCAGAGGAAGTGGCCGTCGAACCAGACGGCTCCAGGCCAGAAGAGGCCTCTCCTAGTATAGCTTGGTGGGAGGTCGGGTTCGAAGCTGTCCTGGCCCAGCACCACATCCGGCTTCTCATCCCCCCTTTCAGGCAGCTTCTCCCATATCAGCACCCTATTGAAGACGGTGTCGGCGACGAAGAGCCTGTGATCATCGATGAAAACATCTTCGGGGAGGTTAAAGTGGTATTGGAGCTCCACCATCCTGGGTTCCTCATTCATCAGAGAATTGACATCGATGAGGAGAACTCTGCTCCCGCAGATGGCTGCTAGCTTCTCACCGTTACTGTGGATGCTTCTGAACTCTTCCTCTAGGGTCAGCGTCTTTATGGGTGTCGAGTCTGGGGTGAAGGGCTGCCTGAAGATGTAGAGCGCTCCCCCCGCTATGAGATATGCGTAATCGTCGTCGAAGGTTATATCCCTCGCCTCCGATAGGTCTATCCCAGCTAACTCCCTTGTAATGAGGGTTTCAGGCTCCTCTCCCCTCGTTATGTTTTCCCAGATGGCGAGTCCTCCTCCTTCTCCCCCTCTGCCGACGACGTATAGCTTACCCCCATAGAGATCTCCACCGGTAGGCTCGAAGGGGAGTTCATAGATGATGTCCGGCTTGGCTCCACTCTCATCCGGTATCCTCCTCCAGACCATCACCCTCCTGTTATATCCCGCGAGGAGGATGAGGCTGCGTCCATCGCTGATGGGTCTCCCACCATCGGTGAAGTAGTAGGTGTCGGTGAAGGGATTCCTCATCACATCATCCGATCCTATGGCGAAGTCCGGCTCCCTATCCTCAGGCCTGCCAAAGTATCCGACAATTCTCCCACCATTATAGAGGGAGATGTAGGTGACCTGTAGGGTTCCATTATCGACGTAGACGGCTCCAGAGCCATCTCCATCTTCGAGGAATAGGTTCTTGAAGATGGTGGCGACGCCGCTCTCCTCCATCTCATGTAGGTCGAGTTCTCCCCTCAGGGATTTGAGTTCCTCTATGTATAGGGGCTGATTGTTGGCTATGGCGAAGAGGTCTCCATCTATGACCTCTGAACACCATAGGACTTCCCCTCCGATGTAGGCGTCGTAGGGTTCATCCCCCTTCTCGGGTATGCCCAGCCATAGGAAGTTTCCACCTCTTGGAGCCATCTTCGCGTTGTGATCCCCTATTAGGAGGTAGGTCTCCCCGTCGCTCTCTATGTTCCTTGGGGTTCCAAAGTCCTCTATGGAGAGGATGAGGTCTGGGGGCTGATTATTCTCCATGGGGAAGCTATTCCAGATGAGGATGCATCCACCCATGGTGCTCGCCACCATCAGTCGTCTTCCATCAGTCCAGACGTCCCAGGGCCAGGCGATGGAGCCGACCCTCCACTCATCGAAGTTTTCCTGCCCCAGAACTATGTCAGCCGGCGTCCCATTGCGCTCTGGGAACCGATTCCAGATGAGCACCCTGTTATTATAAGTGTCGGCGACGATTATGTGCTCCCCATCGGTGGCGACGCTGACGGGCCATCTCAACCTACTCCTCGAGGTTCCAGGGGCGTTGGCCTCGAAGTTTGGCTGACCCAATACTACGTCTGGAGGCTCATTCCCCGTCGGCAGATGATTCCAGATGAGTATTCGATTGTTCCTCGTATCAGCCAGGAGTAGATGCCTACCATCGCTGGCTATATCCATGGGATGGTTGAAGCAGAGGGGGCCTCCGGAGTAGTTGAAGTCGAACCAGCTTAGGACTATGTCAGCCTCCTGCCCCGTCTCGAAGACTCCGTCTCCAAGCCTCTCAGCCGCCTTATACTCCGAGCCTGTGAAGAGGATGTTGACTCTCCCCTCTCCCTTCGGCGGCTTCTCCTCTAAGGGCTTCTCAGATTCCTCGATGGATGGTGGGGAGAGGTCTGAGATGTATATGAGACCCTCAACATACTCCCCTTTCAACTCTATGGGTTTACCCTCCACGTCGAAGATGTTCATCTCCCCGATCCTCTCCAGGGCCTCATCGGGGATGGCGGCGTCTCTCACAACGTAGGTGACGCCATACTTCCCCGTGAATTTGAGGCATCCCTCACCTATCCTCTCAACCTCATCATAGTAGCTGAGGGTGTGTATCAGCGTCTTCAGGGCGTTGTATCCCTCACCCTCCATCGCCGCCTCTCCTGGGCAGAGTATGATCCTCTCCACGCCCGATCCCAGGGCTTCGACGATGCCCCAGACAGCGCTCTCAGCCTCAACGTAGTGGGTGCCGAGAGTCTCAAGCATGAACTCGGTCTCCGTTATCCATATCGGCTTCTCGACGCCGTGGGATGATAGGAACCTCTTGAACTCTTCGAGGTTGTAGAGCCAGTGTATGTTGGCTATGTCGAAGTATTCTGCGCCTCCGAGTTCGAAGACCTTTGAGTAGAATTCCTTACACTCGTTTCCTATCGTCATGTCGGCGATGCCTGCGTTGAGTATCTTCGCCTCTGGATCAGCCTCCCTTATCGCCTCTGCGGTGACTCTGAGTATCTCGAAGTATTCCTCAGCCGTCCCGTCGAAGAATCCGAAGACCTCTCCATGTTCGCCCCAGGGCCTTGGGACAACCTCATTCATCACCTCCCAATACTTCACAGGCTGAGTCAGCCCAGGCATGTCATCTACGCCGTCGCCGTCGTAACGCTCTACGAGGGCCTTGACGAACTCCCTGTAGGCTTCGAGGTTGTGTGGAGCCTTCTCGCCGTATTTCCCGTATCCCTCAACCTGATCCCACTCTGCGTAGGGGAAGATCATTCCAATCGGTATCCTGCCATTCTCACCGCACCATCTCACCCAGCTATCCGGCTCACTCCAGTCGTATTCTCCCCTCTCCCTCTCGACGACGCCCCATCTGAAGGAGGTATCCCCAGGCCCTGCGGGCCTATCCCAGACAGCCCCAAGCTCCAACGTCCTTGGATCCTTCCTCAGGTATTGCTGTAGAATTCCGAATCTTGAGTCCTCAAGCTTATAACCCTCCAACGGTCTCAGAGGCACTCCAACTTTACCCTCCTCCCCTTCCTGGGGCTTTCCCTCTTTCTTCTCTCCAGGAGGCGGTAGGGCTATCCCCGCTGGAGCCTTCTTAACCCTCTCAGCTATCCTGCTGCTCGCAGTGACGTAGATGGGCTCCCCTGAGACTTCAACCTCGGAGGCATCCTTCTCCTCCACCTCGCCGTAGATGTGGATGACGTAGAGGGGACCTGAGAGCTCCTTTGGGAGGGTTGCAGGGCTCCAGATGACGTAGACCGTCTCTCCGCCTATGTCGAATCTGTATAGGCCCTCGCTCAGCCTCTCGACGGAGTTGAAGTCTCCGAGGATGTAGGCCATCACGACGCCTGGGTCGTGGTCGAAGAAGAGGACTTCAGCCCCCTCGGCGAAGGCCCTTATGGCCGCCTTGACGAAGGCTATGTCATCCTCCCTCGTCATCTCAGGTTTCGGGCCGACCTCCGTCACCCAGATGGGCTTCTCAAGGCCATACTCCTTTAGGAGGGCCTTCAGCTCGCCGACGTTGAAGTCATCCATCTCGTCGTCGTAGCTGTGAACGGCTGCGATGTCGAAGTATTCTCCGCCTCCAAGCTCTAGGACCTCCCTCAGGAACTCCTCCGCCTTCTCCCCTTGGAGGGTTGCGAGGCCTCCGATGATGACCACCGCCTCTGGGTCGGTCTCCTTTATAGCCTCATAGGTGGCCTTGAGAAGCTCATAGTAGTCTGAGCCGCCTCCCTGGAAGAAGCATTTAATCCTACCATCTTCCTCAACCGACTGAGACTCAGGCTCGTTTAGGATCTCCCAGTATTTAATGGGCCTCTCCAATCCAGGCATATCATCGATGCCGTCTCCGTCATAGCGCTCCACGAGGGCCTTGACAAACGCCTTATAGGCCTCCATGTCATGGGGCTTGAACCTCGTTGAGGGGAGAACCTCAGCGAAGGGGCCGTCGCCTGTAGCCATTCCATATCCCTCCACCCCCTTATAGGCCTCCTCATCCCACTCGGCGTAGGGCCAGATGGTGGCCACCACCTCGGCCCCCTTCTCCAAAGCCCTCCGCACCCCCTCGTCGACGGTGGAGAAGTCATATTCACCTCGCCTTGGTTCGATGAAGAGGCGGTTGAAGGGGCCTGGATGGGGCTTCATCCAGCCGTATCCGACGACATAAGCATACTCATCGTGTTTATGCCCCCAGCAGCCGAAGTGGATGGCCCAGGCCCCCTCAATCCCCTCTCCCACAGTCCTCACGGCGACCCCTCCAGCTGGGGCGATCTCCCCCAGCCTCGACTGGAGCTCCTCCAGCTCCTCACGGCTTCCCACGACGAGGTAGTATGGTTCCTCCTCTGGACGGAGCTCCTCCACCCTCACCATCTCGGCCTCTCCCAGCATGGTGACCTTCAAGACCTCGCCGCTCAGGGTCTTGGGGGCTCCGCCCCAGAGAAGATAAATGGTGAGGTATCCAGCCCTGAACCTATAGGTTTTGGGGTTGAGCCTCTCGGCTTCCTCGAAGTTTCCAAGGAGCATCACCATCGTCTTCACGGCGTAGTAGGAGGGTTTGAGGTTTCCATCGAAGTCTATGAGGCTCCCCACGATCAGGTCTTCAGGCATAGAGGGCTCAGCCTTGTAGGCTGTGAGGAAGATCCTTTCAACCCCCTCGGCGAAGACCTTAGCAGCCTCCACGTAGAGCTCCGCCTCCTCGGCTGAGAACTCTGTGACCCAGATGGGTTTACCCTCTATGTATTCCCCGAAGCTCTCCCTGAGGAGGGGTATGGACTCGGCGAGCATCTTTGAGAGGGCGTGGAAGTTGAGGATGTCGATATACTCCGCTCCGCCGAGTTCGAAGACCCTCCCCCAGAACTTGTAGAAGGGGTCATCAGGGGGTGGGAGGGGGATCATCCCCCCATTTAGAACCTTAGCCTCCGGATCGGCCTCCTTAACGGCCTCATAGGTGGCCTTAAGAATTTCGAAGTAGTCCTCGGCGTCGCCCATGAAGAAGGCCTTCGCCTTATCACGCATCCTCGCCTTGACGCCCGTCGAGGGCTCGTTTAGAACTTCCCAATACTTGATGGGTCTCTCTAACCCTGGCATGTCATCTACGCCGTCTCCATCATAGCGCTCGACGAGAGTCCTGACGAATCTCTTGTATGCTTCCATGTCATAGGGCTTATAGCGGCTTCTCGGGAGCTCTGGGAAATCCTCCATGACGAATCTCTCTATGTCTCTCCATCTCTCCTGATCCCAGTTGGCATAGGGCCAGATGGTGGCGAGGATGTTGAGGCCCATCTCCTGAGCCCTCCTCACCACCTCATCGGCCTCTGAGAAGTCGTATCTCCCCTCTTCAGGCTCGATGTGGCCCCAGATGAAGGGGCCTGGATGGGGGCGAACCCATCCAAGATTTAGGTCTTCGAGGGCCTCCTCGTCGAAGCAGACGAAGCCGAATCTATCTCCTCTAATCCCTTTAGGCTTCTCCTCGACGATGGGCTTCTCCGCGGGTTTCTCCTCTATCTCCCCCGTTGGGGGCCTGATGATATTTTTCGTGTAGAGGATGAGCAGGGTGGAGGCGATGAGAACTGCGATGAGGATGAGGACGGCGACCTTATGGATGGCCCCTCTCATCTCTTCCTCTAAGCTTCACCTAATGTTATGAGCCTTTTGCTCACCACCACTTCATACTGAGGACATACTTCGATGTATCCTCATCCTCAAGAGGTTTACGGAAGATGAAGAGGTGTTCATGGCTTATCAATAGGAAGTCCGTCCAGTGTTTTCGGCCCTGGGGTTTTTCAACCCAGCATTCCTCCGCAGCCTTAACCAATCCTATCCACTTTTCTCTACTCCGCTTCATACGCCACTGACATTTGATGACATCCTCCCTGAGGATGAAGCCTACGTCGAGGAATTGCTGCATAACCCTGAAGGCTATGGGGACGTAATGTCTATGTCTCCTAGTGTCTCCGACGAGGATGGCGCAGAAGCGTCCAGGCTTCAACACCCTATAGCTCTCAGCCGCTATCCTCCTCATCGCCTCCAGATACTCCTCCATGTTCGAAGTCTTGGAGAGGTCTCCACGGCTTCCACCCTTGGAGTAGGGGATGATGTCTATGTAGGGTGGATGGGTGGCTATGAGGTCTATGGACTCATCCTCTATGAGGTCTAGATTTCTCGCGTCTCCATGGTATACCCTGATCTCAGGCTCCTCCAACCCCTCGGGAGCGTAGGTGAAGTTTAATCGGTCTAGAGTGAGCATGAGCGCCTCATAGTTTATGTCCACCCCTATGGCGTTTCTGCCGAGGAGTTTACACTCTATAAGGGTGGTTCCACCCCCACACATCTGATCCAGCACCCATTCACCTGGCCTACTGTATCTGATGAGGAGATTCCTAACCAATTGTGGAGGCCAATTCCCCCGATAATCCCCCCTATGAGTAGCCCATCTACCCCTGGTGGGGAAGGACCACACCGTCGTGGTTTCAAGGGCGAAATCCCTCGGCTGATATTCATCGATCTCATGGCTCGATCCGATCTTGATCATAGAATCTTCGATCGAGATTGAACCATGATTCTTTATGAATTCATGGTATTCCTCTTTTGTTATAAGCCTCATGGAGATGTAGCTCGATCCCTTATTATCAGACATCAATATGCACTATGATTTATGATCTTTAAATCTATCCTCGAGAAATTCCCTCAATCTCCTCAGCGATGCTTCGCTATAAGGGTTAGAGACCTCTAAAACCCAAATTCTCTTTTCAAGGCTGTCGCAGATCTCCCTGCAGCATCTCTCGATGAGGATGTCGAGGTCTGTAGACCCCCTGTAGAGGATGACGCTCTCATAGGGTTTCTCCTCTATGTATCTCGCCGTCTCCTCAGCCGTCCGTCTCATCGTCTCTGGGTCTAGAGGCTCTGCGACCTCGATCTGGGAGAGGGGGTAGGTCTCCGACAGTTCTGGGGGGACGACGCCGAAGGGTGGGGCGTAGAAGCATAGGTGGAGCTTCTCAAAGCCCATCAGATGTTCTCTAAGCCTCCTATAGTCGCTGGATCGTATGTAGGGTTTCTCCCTTGGAGCTGGGGCTAAGAGTAGTATTGAAGCCCTCCTCGGTGGGTTATAATTCATGGTCAGCCTCCTCCTATGCCTCATGATCTCGGGTCTGGAGAGGTCGTAGTGATCGAAGTAGAAGAGTCCCCTCAACTTATGCGTTGGACTCCACCGCTCTAGGGCTTCACGGTATTCGGTCAGCCTCCTAAAGGCTGAGGTCAGGGCTGGATGACCCCTACTCCTCGCCTCGAGGAGCTCCCATAGGCCTCCCTCCGAGATGGCCTGTTTCACGGTTTCAACCTCAGCCATACAGACGTAGAGGTTATGCTCCGCCAGCAGTCGTTCTCGCTCAAACTTCAGCATCTCCCTCAATTCGTCGGCATCATATCGACGACATATTGGACAGGAGCAGGGTAGATACTCTAAATTATCTAGCTTCATCGTCCCCCTCGGCGTCAGGTATCGGTTCTCCCTAGCGTAGAGGGCGTAGGCGGCTGAGTCGAAGATGTCGCAGCCCATGGCTACGGCGAGGGCGAAGATCATCGGATGTCCAGCTCCGAAGAGATGGAGGGGTCTGTTCACCGGTAGATTTAGTTTCGCCGTCATCACCATGTCCACTAGGGTTGAGAAGAGGTATTGCTCCATCACCTTCGTCGGGCTGCCGAGGGCGTAGATGTCGTAGGGGAGTTGACTCATGCTCTTGGCTGAGAACTCCACGAGGTCTAGGTGGTTCCCCCCCTGGACGGGGCCAACCCATAGGGCATCACTCTCAGCGATGAGGGGAAGCGCATCCTCCGCCCTCCTCAAGGTCTCCCTCACCGTCCATTCAGCCCGCTCTCTAGAGGTCTCCCAGCCGGTGGGTATGTCGAGTATCACAGCTATATCAGACCCTATACGCTTCTGAAACTCGACGATCTCCAGGGGATCAGCCTCCACATCGCCGTAGACGAGTATCTGATACCCTCCCGAATCGGTGGCGATGACGCCGTCATAGTCTAGCAGTCTATGAACCTCCAGGTCTGGCTGGTCGCCGAGCCGTCTCTTGATGATGTAGGCGTTCGTTATGAGCGCCTTACAGCCGAACTCCTCGAGCATCCTTCTCGGCGGTATCGGCTGGGTTAGGGGGTTGACGACGGGGAGGAAGAGAGGCGTCTCAACTACGCCTCTCCTCGTCTTCAGCCTCCCTATCCTGCCCAGGAGGTCTCTATCGACGATCTCGAAGGACATCTTCCCCGATGAGATGTTCTCCCCTCTATATTCACTTTATGTCAAAAGAAGGGTGTGTGGGTTTACTTCATCTCCCTTATGAACTCCTCATAGACTCTCCTAACCCTCTCCGCGGCTGGCCCCGTTCCCTCAACGACTCCAGTCTCGTCAACCCTGATCTTATCCATGACGACGATGACTCCAGCCTCTGGGAAGAGCCTCACCATGTTTGGGAAGACCCTCTCCAGACGCTCGGCTAAGGCCTCGAGGTTGAAGGGGCGCTCTGAGGCGAGTATCCTTGAGATGGTTGGGCCGTAGATGAAGACCCTGTGGAGGCTCTCCCCCCTCTCCCCCTTCACGTCTCCTAGGCAGAGGCTGAGGGTGTTGGTGTCGAAGCCCAGCAGCTTTCCCTCTACAACCCTTCCCTTCACATCCTCGACCTGTATAACCCTATTGATGAGGTGTCCCAGCTCCTCGAAGAACCTCCTGCTCGCTACCGCCATCTTCGATCCCAGATGAGATTTAGGGGTGAGCTATAAAAAGGGGTTCTTTAAATGCTCTCCAATAGGTTCTTAGCCGTCTCAGTGGTGTAGTATTTACCGTCGGCGAAGGCTAGCGCCTTCACCAGTTTCAAGTCCCTCAATATGTCGAAGAGGCGTTCCTGCTTAACCCCAGCCTTCCTTAACTCTCTCCAATCCCTCGGCTCACAGCAGAAGGATAGTAGTTTTCTATAATCCTCGTTTTCGAGATATCTTCTCAGCTGGGCGAGTTCCTCCTCATTCATGTTTTGACACTGAAACCTTCAGTTTATCTTATGTCTCTTATATTTATTTCGATCTCTACCTCCTTCTCTCCTCTTAAGCTCCTGTATGATGGTGACGGCGTCTCTAGGTGTATATGCCCTCGCTAATGGTATAAGCGCCGTAATTTTCATTCTTTTTCCACAATGGGGGCATGTTCTGGTCTTGTATCTCGTATTGGCTAATAATAGCCCTCCGCATTTTGGACATCTAACGATGAGATACATCCTCCAGCCACTCCAATAATTGTTTTGCTTCAGGTCTACCAAGCCAGTCGACGACTCCAATCCGTGGAGGGCGCACCCCCCTTAAAACCTCATAGATCTCCTCCACGATCTCCTGGGGAGTCTTATCCGTTGTGTCCACCTCATGCACCCTCCCCGATCCATGGGTCTCTATAGCCTCCGATAGGCAGATGTCTAGGAGTTCAGCCTCCACATTCTCCCTCACCTTCCCCGCATCGTATCCCCTCTCCTCCAGCTCATCTCTAAGTCTCCAGGGCGCCCTCCTGAGGACGAAGATCCAGGAACCCTTAGGGGCTACGTCGTGGGCGTAGTGGCCCTCGATGATCAGCCTCCCATACCTCCTCTGGAGTCTCTCCACCCTCCTCTTCACGGCCTTGATATCCACGATGGCCGTATCACGTTCCTCATCCCACTCCTCCACCAATCCCTCCTCGAGGGCCAGCTTGGAGAGATCGATATGGTGAGCTTTAAGTCTCTCAGCCAGAAGATGACTGATGGTCGTCTTCCCCACACCTGGCGAGCCGGTGATGGCTATGATCAGCCTGCCTCTCCTCTCCGCATAATCACTAGAGATCTGGGGTTTAGGAGACCCAAACATTAATACTTCCACCTCAATCCTTCTTAAAAGGTTTTAAATAGATTCCAGGGGTTAGAAGCGCTACGCGCCATGAGGTACTCGGTTAGATTTGATAGGGAGAGACATATTCCTCGCTAAGTCGGAGGATGGAAGGCTGCTACTAATAGACTCTCGGAGTCCAGAGGGGCGTCACGGCTTCTCGCCGATGGAGCTCCTACTTATAGCCGCCGCGGGATGTACGGCCATAGACGTCTCCCGTCTATTAGGTCGGATGAAGCAGAGCGTTGAGGGCTTGGAGGTGGAGATAAAGGGCGAGAGGAGGGAGGATTATCCCCGGATCTATAGGCGTATGGAGATCGTCTATAGGGTTAAGGGGGATGTAGACCCTGATCGGGTAAGGGGGACGGTGGAACTTAGCCTTGGGAAGTATTGTAGCGCCTCGATAACTCTGAAGAGGGCTGGTGCGGAGGTAGACTATAGAATCGAGGTGGAACCTTAGAGTTAGGGTGTGATGTACTCTATCCTTATCTGGAGCTCTCGGGAGACCTCTATTCCGTAACGCTCCTCTAATGTGGTGATTCCCCGATTCTCTAATAGCCCCTCCACCAATCCAGGTAGATCGCTGGATATTATCGCGTAGGTCTCCCTCACCCTCTCCTCGATGGTTAGCTCTGGGTGGGCCTCAGCTATATGCCTGTAGGTTTGATAGGTCTTGTTCATGACGTAGATCTGAAAGGCATTCTCCAGCAGCTCCCTTATCAAGCTGTGTCCCCTATGCCTCGGGTATAGCCAGGGGTAACGTTGACTCTCATTCTCCTCGACCCTATAGGCCTGGGTGAAGCGGTCTATGTTGACGATTCTATATCGGCCATCGACGATGATGATGGGTATCTCCAATCCCTCATAGGGGTTTCTACCGCTGAAGATGTCCCTGATGTAGTTGTAGAGGCTGAAGATTTTGAATCCGTCCCTCGTCAATAGAGACCAGTATAGAAGTCTCCCCTCCTCATCCGTCGCCAGGGGGAGTATGACGGTGGTTCGCAGCTCATAATCCTGGGTTCCCATTCTAAACTTATAGTGCGTGTGGAGGGGCTTAGGTAGATGCCAATATAATCTTCCCATGGGCGTGGAGAGGAGAGGCTTATCCTCAAAGCGTAGGGTCTTCACGTCGCTCTCAGGTAGATCCCCATAGATTAGGAGGATGAGACCATTCAGCCCCCTAATCTTTCTCAGATCATAGGTGAGTATCACCGCCACCTCGCCTCTACCGAGGAGTATGAAGCCTGTGAGGGCGTAGACGCCTAGTAGTAGAAGGAGGCCGGCGGCTATTCCCTTAACCCCCCTCAATCCCTTCACCTCCAAGTCTTCAGCTCCCTCAGCCAGCGGTTGAGGGCCTTATCCCTCCCCAGTATGCGCCTCTCCCTGCTCAATCTGTAGAAAGAGGTCTTAAGCCTGTGATAATAGTCGACGAGGGCCTCTAAGCCATAATAACTAGCCTGCGCCTGCATCTCAGCGAGTCTCCTAATCAGTCTCCTACAGGCCTTAACCCTAGCCTCAATAGCCGGTGAATGGAGGTCTATGAGGCTTTTTCTCACCTCCTCCACCAATCCCTGGATACTCTCCCTGAAGTCCTCAAGCTCATGGCTATCCCTTATCTCAGCCTCCTGCTCCATGAGTTCTCTAAGCCACTCGGCGATCTCCCCTTCCCTTCTCGCTTCTCTAGCTATGTATTGATGCGTTATGATGAGGGTGAGGATTAGGGGTGATAGGCCTAGGACGAAGCCGAGAGCCGTGGTGAAGGGGATGGCGACGGGGTCTAGGACAGTCTCTATAAGCTCCCTCGTCAGGAAGAGGTATCTACTTAGATGATATGCCAGAGGTATGTAGGCTAACTTGAAGAGGGGTTCGAAGGCGTAGACGCTGACTGCTGCTCCGCAGAATCTAAGGAACCACGCCCAATCCATGCGTTTTCCAGCTCTCTTCTCATATCTCCTCCACAGTTTCTCCTCGAATCTCCTAAGTATATCCTTTCCACCTCTTCTAGGCGTGTATAGGATGCGTCTTACCGTTCCCCCGCTCTTATACTCCTTGAAGGCTCTCCATAGTTGATGTCGACTGTAGCCTATGGTTTCCCCCTCATCTAGGGGGTCTTCTATGAGGTAGTAGTGGATCTCGCCTCTAGTCTCCATCCTTAATCCCCAGTATTTTTAATATGCCTCCCTCGACGAAGGCGAGGTCTTCCCCAACTCTCTCATCGATTGGGTTTTGGAAGGTCTCGGTGGTATAGCTGAGTGTTCCAAATCTGTGATGGAGCCATGCTGGACACACCCTTATATCGAGCTTGAAGAGTAGCGGCCCATCTATTGTTCGGCCTACATCGATGGAGATGAGTTGTGGAGGCCAATCCGGCGATGGCTTATCCAGGAGCTTCTGATACTCCCCCCTATAGACCTTAAAGCCCTTCTCAGCGACGTGCCTCATCATCGCCTCCCCTATCTCGAATTCGGGGATCTCCGCCATCAGGGTTCGGACATACTCTAAGCCCAATAGTCTCCTCAGTATCCTCCTCTTGGAGAGATATCTGGCCAGTCTATTCTCGGGGCGTTTCATCATATTCTCCAATCGGTCTCGAATCTCTGGGGGGATGTAGAAGTTCTCTATGGAGAGAATTCCCGCCCCCTTATAGATGAGGTCAGCCATCTTCCCTATGGTCTCGTGGAGGTCGACGGCGAAGGTTGGCCTAAACTCCTCAAGGTACTCCTGGAGTGCAGCTATCCTGGGCGACTTGACGTTGTCGCCCCAAACCACATTAGGGTCTCTAAATCTGACGGCATACTCCAATAGCTGAGCTGGGTGTAGGCTCCCCCTATTCAGCAGTCTCAGTGCTAGGAGCTCCGCCTCGCCCTGTAGGCTGTAGGGGCCTCCCTGTGGGGGCCAGTGCTCCTCTCTCCCAGCCATGTCGACTCCCATCCATGCTCTCATGCTGTATCCCTCTGGGTCGTCGACGGGCATGAATGCGATTCGGCTTCGGCTGAGAACCTCATCGGTGTATCTCCCCTCCCTCTCCAAGCTTCTCATCATCTGGAGTATCGCCAGTGGCCCTGCGGGTTCCCTCCCGTGGCATCCAGCCTTTATGAGGATTCGGGCCTCGTCGCCATCGCCGATCTCATAGGCGTTTATCTCATACCCCCTCTCCGTCTCATAGACGGTGATCTTCTCAGCCCCTATCCGCTCGGCTGCCAGCTCCAGCTCCCTGTGTAGCTCCCGATAGGTGGAGAGGCGGTAGAGGTATTTGGCTCCTATATTGAAGTCGAAGAGCTCCATCTCCTCGTCTCTCATCCTTGAGGGCTTGGTGGCTGCTCTACGTCGCCGCTTGAAACTTTCGATGCTTCGCCCCTCATCGTATAGGGGGAATCCCAGGTGGGGTTCTCGGTATCTCCACTCGGTGATGGGGGCGCTGTAGCAGTAGAACTCCTTAAGCTCTGGAAGCCCCACCTTGTCGCAGGTGTGGAGGGCCTCTATGTAGGCCTCGGTCTTATCCTTAGCCCTCTCCATGATCTCCTTGAGCTTCCTCAACCCTGGATGCTCTATGCATTCAACCCTCTCCAAGCCCTTCAGGGCCTTCTCTATCCCACTTTCAACCTCCTCGTAGTAGTCTCTGATCTCCTTGACTATCCTCTTGACGAGGAGGTTGTTTCCCATGAGGAGGTATAGGCCGATGAGGAAGTCTGCTGCCCCTCCGCTGAGGTATCCCCTGATGAGGCCGCTGGCAAGGAAGGTTGGGCCGAGGAAGAGTCTCAGCCATAACGGGTCGAGGAGGCTGAGGTAGTAGCTTAGAAGCCTCTTCAAAACCTCGCTTATGAGCTTCTTATCCCTGTAGAAGGTGTCGAGAAGTCCTTCCTTCACCTGTTTCTCGATGTTCTCAGCCTTCCCATCCGCCGTTAGGAGTTGGATCGTCAATCTCTCCTTCCTCTCCTCCAGCTCCGTGTACATCCCCTCGGCCTCTAGGAACCAGAAGGGATGTAGGTCTATGTAGAATAGGTCTGGCTCATCCTTCCTGGGAACCCTGTAGACTAGCCACTTCATGCTTCCACATCCATATTCCTCATGGGAGCCGTTATCCTGGGCACCTCAACCTTGAAGCCTAGATAGTAGAGCTTAATCCTCCTCCATAGGCTGGCTGGATTATACTTGGTGTAGAAGCTCTCCTCCTCCCGTAGCTCTTTGATCAGCCAGTCGTAGAACCTCACGGCGGCTTGGAATCCCAGATTTCTCGCGTAATCCCTCAACCTCCCGTATAGGTTGATCTCTCCTCCATCGATCTCCGAGAAGCGTTCCCGCATCATCTCCACGAGTCTTAACTTGCCCCTGTCTTCCCCCTCAACCACCTCGCATCCCTTAAGCCTCTTGATGGCTCTGTGAACTCCCCGCTCTATGGAGCCGTCTAGCAGCCATCGATATAGGGGTCTGAAGCAGTGGCCGAAGATTAGGATGTGGAAGAAGAATACGTCGACGCAGACGGCGTAGATGTTGTAGGGGTGGGGTAGGAAGAGATATGAGGAGATCGCCACGAAGGTGGCGATGGAGTAAGCGATAATCCCCATCAACCTCCAGTATCGATATATCCTCCTATTCTTCTCCACATCTGCGAAGTATCTTGAGAAGGCGTTGTCGAAGGCTCTGGCGATCCTCTCCAACTCTCCTCGACTTAACCTCTCTGGGGAGTAACAATGTATTCTAACTTTATGTTCCACCCCTCCATACTTCATTATATGCTTATCTATTTCCAAGTCAACATAAGCAGTATAATTTAATCCACCACTTATTCTGCCCAATGTTGGTAGAACATAGGCGTCGACATCGATTATCTTCATTT
>CALEIY010000020.1 GCA_937898665.1 Candidatus Bathyarchaeota archaeon
GACGGCTACTATAGGGCCACCCGTAAACCTGGAGTCGTCTGCCTAACCTGCACCCCTGGAGCTCTCAACGCTCAGCTCGCCATAGCCACAGCGGCTCAGGATTGCTCCGCCGTCCTCTACATCGTCGGCGACATACCCACCGAGTTCGCCGGTAAGACCTGCTACGAGGAGTTCGACTCAACTCAGCCCGACGGCCAGTTTCAGGCCTTGACACCCATGTTTAAACGGAGCTGGAAGCTCTACCGGATAGAGCTCCTACCGCAGTATGTCGCCAACGCCCTAAACACAGCCCTCTCCGGCAGGCCTGGCCCGGTCCTATTGGATATCCCCTTCGACCTCCATAAGGTGAAGGTTGACATCGCAGAGGAGGAGCTTGACATCCGGGGGCGGGTTCCCGTCAGCCAGCCTCAGGGGGATGTGGAGCAGCTTCGGAGGGCGGCGGAGCTGCTATTGGGAGCTGATAGCCCCCTGATCTACGTCGGCGGCGGAGTGAGGATATCAGGTGCCTGCGATGAGGTTTTGAGGCTGGCTGAATTGTTGATGGCTCCGATAGTCACATCCATCTCCGGTGCAGGCTCGGTCCCTGAGAGCCATCCAAACGTCGTAGGCTTCATAGGGTCTTATGGCCGGAGCTATGCGAATGAGCTGGTGAGGAGGGCGGATGTGATCCTCGCCGTCGGCTCTAAGTTTGAGGAGGAGGAGACGGCGATGTGGTCTGGTGAGACCTTCAACATCCCGCCCTCGAAGCTTATCCAGATCGATGTCCATCCCCCCGAGATCGGGAAGAACTATCCCGTGGAGGTTGGCATCGTAGGCGACGCAAAGAGGACGCTGAGGGCCCTCATAGAAATCTTGGAGAAGGAGTATAAGGCCGAGCTGGAGAGGCGGAGGGAGCGGAAGCCGAAATGGGTTGACCGTGTTGAGGAGTCTAAGAGGGCGTGGATGGAGAGGCTTAAACCTGAAATCGAATCCGATGAGGTCCCAATAAATCCGAAGAGGGTTCTAAAAGCCCTTGAGGAGAACTTCCCCGAGGATGGGATTCTCGTCGTCGACCCAAGCTGGGCGAGGATAGGTCTATTGCAGCAGTTTGAGATTCCTGGCCCTGATAGATGCTACATCGTCGGCGGTGCCCTCCCCATCGGATGGAGCACGGCTGCAGCCCTCGGCGTTGCGATAGGCAGACCTGAAGCCCACGTTGTCGCCGT
>CALEIY010000021.1 GCA_937898665.1 Candidatus Bathyarchaeota archaeon
TGAGCGAGGAGCTCATCGAGGAGGTTTCAGCCCTCTGCAGCAAGCTGGTTAGACCCATCGACGACATCAGGGCCTCAGCATGGTATAGGAGGGAGATGTCGAGGGTTCTCAGCCGTAGAGCCTTATTAAAAGCCTGGAGGAGGTGCAAGGCATGATGCTGAGATTCAAACTGAATGGAGAATGGATCGAATGCGAGGCTGAGCATAACGAGACCCTACTAGACCTTTTGAGGGAGAAGCTGGGGATTAAGAGCGTTAAGAGGGGATGCAACGTCGGCGAGTGTGGAGCCTGCACCGTTCTATTGGATGGAAGACCCGTGAACTCCTGTCTGCTGCTCGCCCCCCTCGTGGAGGGGAGAAGCGTCGAAACCCTGGAGGGCTTGAGGGATAAGCCCATTATGAGGGAGCTGATAGAGGCCTTCGTCGAGGATGGAGCCATACAATGCGGCTTCTGCACCCCTGGAATGCTCATCTCAGCCTACTCGCTGCTGAGCGGAAACCCGAAGCCCTCGGAGGGAGAGGTGAGGAGAGCCATCGCCGGAAACCTATGTCGATGCACCGGCTACGTGAACATAGTCAAGGCCATACTCGATGCGGCGGAGAGGTTGAGGGGTGAAGACTAGCGAACTCTTCGAGGAGCTAAGCCGAATTCTGAAGATGGGGAGAAAAGCGGCCCTCTGTATTCTCGTCTCCAAGAGGGGATATGGCCCAAGGGAGGTTGGGGCCAAGATGCTGGTCGACGAGGAGGGAAACGCCATGGGAACTATAGGGGGAAGCGAGATGGAGAGGATCATCATCGAAGAGGCCCTAAAGGCGATGAGGGAGGGAAAACCCAGAAGCATATCCTTCGCATTAGGCGTCAAACCCAGAGAGGGGATGATACCGCTAAAATCGGAGTGTGGAGGGGAGGTTGAGGTCTTCATCGACGTCATACAGCCCGATCCAAGGCTCATCATCATCGGGTCGGGACACATAGCTAAACCCCTCGCAGACCTCGCACATATGGTGGGCTTCGAAGTCGTCATCGTCGACGACGCCCCAACAGCCACCGAGGAGCGATTCCCCTACGCCGAGATACATTCAGGCCCCTTCGAGGAGGAGCTTAAGCGACTGGAGGTTAGACCGACTGATTACGTAGCCATAGTCCATGGTGAAACCCCCTATGAACTCGCAGCCCTACGGGTGATGCTGAGGAAACACCCAGCCTACATAGGGCTGCTTGGAAGCAGGCATAAGGTTGAGAGGCATAAGGCGAGGCTGAGGGGGGAGGGCTTCACGGAGGATGAGCTGAAGCGGATCAGGGGGCCGATAGGCATAGAGATCGGGGCTGAGACCCCAGAGGAGATCGCCGTAAGCATCATCGCGGAGATAATCAAGGCGAGAAGAGGAGCTTAGCCCTCTCAACATCCTCAGGGGTATCCAGATCGAAGACGCACCAGAGGTCTCCCTCCACATATCGATGATGGGCCTCATATCGATCGACGACCATCTTGATGGGGGTGCCAGGTGGAAGGGCTAGGATCTCGTGGAAGAGGGTTTTATGGAAGAGGACGGGATGCCCCCTCCGACCCTGATACATGGGGCTGACGAGGAGGGCTTCGGGGTCTCTCTCCATCACCCTCGCCATCTCATCGAGGAGCTCCGGCTTCAAACCCAATTGGTCGCCGAGGATTAGGAAGGCCGCATCCCCAGAGGCTCTACGCAGCCCAGCTTGGAAGGAGGTGGTCATGCCAAGCTCATAATTCGGATTATAGACCGTCTCCACTTTATAGGCCCTTAAGACTGGTTGGAGCTCCTGGGGTTTATGGCCGAGGACGACGATGGCCTCATCCACCCTTGAGGCCTCAACTGCATCCAAGACCCATGAGAGGAGGGGGCGCCCCCCGAACTCTATTAGGAGCTTGTTCCTCCCCATACGCTCAGACTTCCCCGCCGCTAGGATGATGGCGGAGAGCCTCATCCCCGCATCTCCTCAGCCGCCCGCTTAACAGCCTTAACTATGTTGACGTAGCCCGTGCATCGACATAGGTTTCCCTTTAGATACTCCCTGATCTCATCCTCCGATGGATTCGGATTCTCGTCGAGTAGGGCCTTAGCTGTGAGTATCATCCCTGGAGTGCAGAAGCCGCATTGGACGGCGCCCTCCTCTAGGAAGGCCCTCTGCAGTGGATGGAGCTCCCCGTCTCTGGCTAGGCCTTCTATGGTTGTTACCTCCCTTCCGTCGACCTCTACGGCTAGTGTGAGGCAGGATAGGATGGGTTCGCCGTCGAGGAGAACTGTGCAGGCTCCGCATTCCCCTATGCCGCATCCATATTTTGCCCCTGTTAGGTGGAGATGCTCCCTGAGGAGATTTAGGAGCAGAGTATTGGGTTCTACCTCTGCCTCGATCTCCCTACCGTTGAGCTTGAAACGTATCTTCATCTCCCTCCACCTCCAGCTCTCTCGATGGAGAGTTTGAGGGCGTCTCTAACCAGGGCCTTTGAGGCTTCAACCCTATACTCGGCGGTTCCCCTCACATCGGTTATTGGACTTATGTCCTCCACCACCAGCTCTGAGGCTTCCTGTATAAGCTCCGGAGTCGGCTCCCTCCCCCTTAGATGCTCCTCAGCCCTCACAGCTCTAACCGGTGTAGGGGCCACGGCTCCCAGAGCTATTCGACATAGATCGATTCGGCCTCCACGGAGGGTGAGTAGGACTGCTGCGTTGACGGTGGCGATGTCGAGGCTGGTTCTACCGATCTTCATGAAGGCCCATCCATAATTCTCCGGTGGAGGGGGGATGCGTATGGCGGTTAGGAGCTCCACCGGCTTTAGGGCTGTGACTCCAGGCCCCTTGAAGAAATCCTCTATCGGGATTATGCGCTCACCCTCTATGCTCTGGGCGTGGAGCTCCGCCCCGAGAGTCATGAGGGCGACGGCTGAATCGGCTGCGGGGGATGCATTACAGAGGTTTCCTCCTATTGTTCCCATGTTCCTGATCTGGATGCTTCCGATAGCCTTGACAGCCTCATGTAGGAGGGGGAGACGCTCGGCGATGATTTGGGACCGCTCTATCTCCCTCAGCTTTGTGGCCGCCCCGATGTGTATGCCCCCCTCAACTTCGCTTATGCCTCTCAGCTCGGTGAGGTTTCTGAGGCTGATTATATGCCTCGGCTCTATGAGGCGCTGCTTCATCTTCACCAGCAGATCTGTTCCACCTGAGAGTATCTTGGCCTCGTCACCGTATTCCGCGAGGAGCTTCAGGGCCTCCTCCAGGGTTTCTGGAGCGTGATATTGAAAGTTTATGGGGAGGATGTGAGTGTCTATTCGGTTTATCCACAGACTCATCGCCTCTCACCTCCCTTTAGAGCCTTCAATATCTTATCCGGCGTGATTGGAAGCTCATAGAATCTCACACCTATGGCGTTGTAGATGGCGTTGGCTATGGCTCCGGCGACGGGGTTTAGGGCGCCCTCTCCAAGGCCCTTAGCTCCGAAGGGGCCTGTAGGCTCCTCAGTCTCGACGAAGAAGACCTGGAAATCCTCCAGGGATGGGAGATCCCCCGCCGTTGGAATCTTATAGTCTGTTATGAACCCCTTATTCAACAGGTCTCCACTCCTTGGGTCGTAGGGGGTATCCTCTAGGAGGGCCATGCTCCACCCCATGGCGAAGCCTCCATGTATCTGGCCCTCAGCCAGCTTCGGGTTTATGACCCGCCCAACATCGGCTCCAGCCACCACCCTCACGGGTCTCACCTTACCCGTCTCCGTGTCCACCTCAACCTCGACGAAGTAGGCCGTGAAATGCGGCGGACAGCTACCCTGCCTAACGCTGGCGACGGCTGCGATGGTTCCCCAATTCTTATGCCTCGCCATGGAGGCCAGCTCGCCGATGGTGATCTCACGCCCCTCAACGCCCTCCACATAGATGACGCCCTGCCCACGCTTCTCGTCGGGCCTGATCTTCAGCGCATGCGGATAAGCATCGAGAACCCTTGCGGCCAGCTCTAATAGCTTCCTCTTCACCTCCCTCGCCACCTGCAGGGCTGCGGCGCCCCCAGCGTAGACGCCCCTTGAGGCATGGGTGCAGACGTCGTAGAGCGTCGTCTGCGTATCCGCCCTCACGATGTTGACGCATTCTAGGGGGACGCCTATCTCCTCTGCGATTATCTTCGCGTGAGCCGTCAAGGTTCCACCCCCACAGTCCATCATGGCCGTGATGTAGTCCAGAGTCCCATCCTCATTGACCTTGAGCATAGCCCCCGTATAGTCGACGACGGTTCCTGGAACGGGTGCTCCGGCGCTGGAGGTGTGGAAGCCCCTTCCGAAGCCTATTCCTCGTCGATAACGCCCCCTCTGCGCTCCAGGTTTAGGCCTCTTATCCCACCCTATCAGCTTGGCTCCACGTCGGACGAGCTCCTCGACTCCGGAGCTCTTGATGATGGATTTAACCGTAGGCCCCTGACCCCAGAAGAGGTCGCCTAGGCCGACGTGGTTTAGGAGCTTGAACTCCAGGGGGTCGAGGCCCAGCTCCTCGGCCAGCTCATCCATCAGGGACTCGACGGCCCATGTGATCTGGGGGTTTCCATACCCCCTCATGGCGCAGCTTGGAACCTTATTCGTGTAAACAGCCTTCCCCACATACCTGAGATTTGGAAGCTTGTAGAGGGAGACCCACCATCCGACGAGGCAGCCGAGCAGCGGATAGGCCTGAATCTGATGGGCGCCTATGTCGAGAATAGCCTCAAGGCTGCCGGCTGTCAGCCTTCCATCCCTCCTGGCGCCGAGTTTGAGCCTGAAGATCATCTGGTAGGCGCAGTGCTCGTGGAGGTCTTCCTCCCTCGTATAAGCCAACCTAACCGGCTTGCGGGCTTTTAGGGCTAGGGCGACGGCTATGGGGACGACGATATTTGTCTGGATGCTGGAGCCGAAGCTTCCGCCGAGGGCGGTCTTCACCACGTTGATCTTCCCAACGGGTATGCCGAATATCTCGTGGATCAACAGCCTCGTATTATGGATCGACTGCGTCGTAGTCCAGATGGTTACGCCGCCGCCTGGCTCAGGTCTGACAACAGCCGTCTTAGGCTCCAATTGACAGTGGTATCGCCGATTGGTTCGATACTCCCGCTCAAGAACTACATCAGCCTCCTCGAAGCCACGTTCAACGTCTCCCTGCTCGATCTCCATGGTGCAGGCGATGTTATTCTCAACCTCCACCTCCTCACCCATATATCTGATGCGCTCATGTAGAAGCGGCTTCCCAGGCCTCATGGACTCCAGGGGGTCGAAGGAGGGTTCTAGAACCTCAAACTCAACCTCTATAGCCTCTAAGGCCCTCTGAGCCAGCTCCTCGGACTCGGCCGCCACCGCCGCTATGGGATCACCCACATATAGCGGCTTACCGGTTAGAACCCTCCAATCCTTATAAGTGGCCTCAGGAGTGCTGACAAGCCTCGGACAATAGACCACATCTGGGACATCTCTATAGGTGACCACCACAGCGCCAAGCCTCTCAGCCCCTGAGACATCGATATGCTTCACCCGTGCATGGGGATAGGGACTCTTCAGAACCCTGGCATAGAGCATATCTGGGAGATATATGTCAGAGGCGTAGATCTCCCTCCCAGTCACCTTCGCCACTCCATCCATCCTTGGAGTGCTACGCCCGATGAAGCGGAAGCTCTGACGCATCAAATCTTATGGGAGATTCATGGAGATAACGATTCCTACCCACGCTCCAAGAGATGAGGCATCCTCCCCGCTATGATCGGCTTCAAAGCCTCCAAGGCATCGCCCAAGGCCTCTAGAAATCTCCTTACATCCCCACCCGTCGAAGCGGCTGAGACATTGGGATGAGCTCGGAGGTATATGCCTCTGTTAATTAGGGCGAGGGATAGGCAGTGTGATAGGCCCATATCACTGGTGGCAGCGGATCGATAATCCCAGACCTCCTCATCGGTCCATAGGATGTTGAATAGGGAGCCGATGCCGATGACTTGAGCTCGCAGACCCTTCTCATCAAGTAGTGCTTTAACCTCCATTCGGATACGGCGTCCCAAGCTGTTTAGATGCTCATAGACCTTGGTCTAAGCTCTCTTAGGGTGGCTATGCCAGCGGCCATGGAGAGGGGGTGGGCGTTGAAGTTTAGGTCTATC
>CALEIY010000022.1 GCA_937898665.1 Candidatus Bathyarchaeota archaeon
CCCTCAGCCCTGGCACCTATCAGCAGTATAGACGGCTGCTTCTCCGCTTCCTCAACTGGCTGAGAGAACAATACGAGGAGAGGGGTAAAGCATGCCCCAACTGCGGGACTCACTTAGTGATGTTGGAGAAGCCAATCAATCCGCTTCACGCACTCTCAGAGGAGATAACAGACTACCTAATTGATAGGGAGTGGAAGACTGAGACCGTTATCACCGCTGTCTGTCCCCGATGCGGATACTTCACAGCGAAAGAGGTGAGGCCTGATGTCTAAGGGACTCATTTTCATTTCACTGCTCTCCATCCTTGCATCCCTATTCTTCTGGCTTTCAGAGGCGGAGAAGAGAGGTGAGTGAAAGTGAGTGAGGCCCTTCTAAATGCAGGCCTTTTCTGGGCTGGCTTCCTCGCAGGGATGGGCCTCATGATTCTCTGGCATGATAGACAGAAAATGAAGAGTCGGCTTCATCGTCGGAGCCAGCTAGGTGAGTAGCCATGCAGCCCAGGCACGCTACCCTCGACAACTATCAAGACTTGAGGGAAGACCTGAGCCTCTTCTCCCGTCGCTGCCCTAAGTGTGGAGCCCCCCTGGTTAATCCTCTCTACTGCATCAAATGCGGCTACTGGCTTAAAGCCGGGAGGGAGAGAGATGCGTGACCCACCGGCCACTCCCCAGCAGATGCTAAAGGAAGTCATAGACATCCTCGCTAAATGGGGCTACGCAAACGCCGCTGAGCTCGCCCGTGAACTCTGGAAGTCTCAGCCCTTCATGTCCGGCTTCCTCTGGGCCCTCGAAGCCCTCGGCGTCCTGGAAGGCCGTAGATGGGGAGGCGGCCGTCTCTACAGGCTGCGATATGAAGCCCTCAGACGGCTTGAGGTGGCCGTGCAGGGGGTGAAGCCATGACCACCGGGTTTAACACCGAGGCGGAGAGGGCCATCTGGATACGGGAGCAAATCCGGCAGGCGCATAGGGAGGCCGAGTTTGAGGAGGCCCTGGAGCTCACCTTCATCGATGAAGATGTGACGATTAGGCTGCTCAACGAGGATGGCGTCAGGGTGCCAGCCTCGCAGCTTTACTATCGCTGGGAGAAGAGCTTCATCATAGGTGAGCTCACCTATTGCCACGCCCTGGTTCAGAGGGTGAAGCAATCGAAGAAGGGTGAGGAAGTCGAGGAGTATGACACCATCATCCCAGTATTGGTCTGGACGGTTCATGATGGCGACGTGGTGCAGCGGCATCTCAAGCCCTATCAGATGGCCAGGCGGCTGGAAGTGGAGGAGCGCCCCATCATCGTCGAGTTGAAGACCCGCTACGCTGGCACGCTTGAAACCCTGATGAGCCTTGAGGCCGCCAGGCTCTTCATCAAGGGCTGCCCCGCACCTGAATGGCCTGAGGCCTACAGGGCTGTCAGGGAGAGCCTCGAAGCGTATGTCAGCTTCCCCTGGGATGAACGGCTTTATGATGTGGTCGCCTGCTGGGTTCTGGGCACCTACTTCGCAGAGCTCTTCAGCACCTATCCCTTCCTCTACGCCTACGGCAGCCAGGGCTGCGGCAAAAGCCGGCTCATCATCACGGCCACCCTGCTCAGTCGACACGGCTTTATAGTCACCGACCCCAGCGATGCCTCGCTCTACCGCACAGCCGAAGCCTTCAGACCGACCATGGCCATCGATGAATCACTGCTGGGGAAGGGAGCCTGGAAACTGATACGGACAGCCTTCAAGAAGGGCATGAAGGTGCCCAGAGTCGAGAAAACCAGTCGAGAGGAGTTCATCCTCAGCCTCTTCGAGACCTATATGCCCGTCGCCTTCGCCAGCACCGAGCGTCCCTCGGAACTCGGCGGCAGCGAAGCCGATGAGAGCCGAGCCATCTTCATCTTCATGCAGAGAGCCCCCGACCCCGCAGGGCGAGACCCAGACCCCTGGGACTTCAAGGAACTCAGAGACCAGCTCTACATCCTCCGCCTACTCAAAGCCGACGAAGTGGCTGAGAAACTACGGGAGCTTGAGGGAGAAGACCTCGGCCTCTACGGCCACGACCGAGAAGTATGGCTGCCCATCTTCACCATCGCCTCCCTCATCGGCTCAGAGGTCTATGAAGCTGTGAAGGGCTACGCCGAGGAGCTGGGCGCCATCAAGCGAGAATTCTACTATCACGAGGAAAAGACCGTCATCGGAGCCATGTGGAGGATGATGGCTGAGACGGAGACCCTCGACGGAGAGCGCATAATAGAGTTCAGGCCCAGCGACCTCATACCCTACGTAAAGGCTGAGCTTGAGGATCGAGGCGAATATCAGGAGAGCCGCTTCGAACGGTTCTGGACACCCCGCCGAGTAGGCCGCATCCTCACCAAGATGGCCATCTTCAAGCGGAGGCTGAGCGGAGGCATCCACTACTCCATCTCAGAGGAGGAGCTGAAGAGGCTGAGTCAACGCTATGAATACGACGCCTCCAGTGTAGTTAGTGTAGTTAGTGCAATTAATTTGGAAAGGGGGTATACCAATGAGAAACTACACCAGCCCTCGGAAGAGGCTGAGCCTGGCGATCAGTGTAGTTCTGAAGATGATATACCCCTTTCCAATTTAACTACACAAACTACACTAACTACACCTATAGAGGAAACTGAAACTAAGGAGTGGAAACCGCCGCCACTCCGAGAAGCCCTCGACAGACTCAGGGAGACACTCCTTGACTTCCAGAGGAAAGGCATCCACAAAGTGCCCCAGCCCAAGCTGGCTGAAGCCCTCGGCTATCCAGCCGACTACATTGAGAAGCTCTGCAAAGTCGCCGAGTGGAGCGGCATGATCATCATCTGGTTCACAGGCGAGGTGAGTCTCAAATGACCATCTATAAATGGAATCTAGAGCGACTCCCAGGCTGGTTCATAGCCGCCCTTGAACGCATAGGAGCCGAGCTAACCTTCAACGTAGAGGAGATGCCTGAGGAGAAGAGAAACCAGCTGACCACCCTCGCCATACTCCTAAAGCTCTGGGAGATAGGCTTCATAGATGCCAGAGTGGAAGACGGTAAAGTCATCATTACGGGAAACGAGCAGACCTTCTCACTGCTGACGCTTCTCCTCATAACCTCAATCTGGGGGATTGAAGTATGAGCTTCAAGAAGGCCTATCTCTCTGTCAGGAGGCATGAAGCCAGATGGCGTGAAGTCGCCCTACAGGCCCTGCTTCAAGCCAGCCTCGGCTCCAGATACGATGTTCGGTTGACGGGTCTCGGAGCCGGAGAAGCCGACATCCTCGAGGGAAACAGCTCAAGCCCAGACATCACAATATACAGGGAAGGCAGACCAGTCGCCGAGGTAGAGGTCACCGGCACCCGCTACCCCTACTACGCCATCGCCGATAAAGGCCTCTGGCTCCGACCCGATAAGCTCAGATATGCGTTGAGAAGCCCCTACACCGAACGCATAATCTACGTCCACCTACTCATACCCCAGGAATTCCCCGAAGGCCCATGGCTCCACTGGCTCCCAGCAAAGACAGCCATCCTCTTCCTCGACACTGATCACATGCT
>CALEIY010000023.1 GCA_937898665.1 Candidatus Bathyarchaeota archaeon
CACTCTGGGAGATACTCACCCTGGATGAGCTCCATGAGGAGGAAGTTGTCCGTATGTCTCACCAGCCTTGGGCCTACGCCCACCTCGTTGGCCATCCTCAATTTCTCAGCCTCATCCATGAAGGACTCCCTATCGGCGTCTGTACGCCTGATCTTCAGGGCGTAGACCTCATCGCCGACCCTAGCCTCGACAGCGATGGAGACATGCCCCTTCCCCAGCACCTTTAGGCCCTCGACCTCATGCCGCCCCTCTAGAATGATAGAGTCGACGCCGAGGCTCCTTAGCTCCTCCAATCTCCTCTCAGCCTCCTCCCTCGTGAACCTTGGATAGCAGAGTAGCAGGGATGCCCTTCCCTCCAACAGCCTATCGAGGGGTATCTCAGCCTCCTCCAAGGCGGCCACCTCAGATGAATCCCATGAGGAGACTTATGAATTAATCCTCTCCATCCTCTACTCCTATGAACTCGACGTTTCTCAATCCCCTAAGATGTTTATCGCTGGTTACTATGACTGCATCGTAGGTCTCGGCCGTCGCGACGATTATGGCATCGGCCATGCCGAGCTTGAACTCCAGGCTTATGTCGGCAGCCTTCATAGCGATGTCCTCGGTGAGGGGTATGATCCTCGTCCTTGAGAGCTGGGCGTAGGCCTCTAAGGCCTCGCCCTCGCCTCTACTCCCCTTGATCTTCTTATAGACCTCATAGAGGATGATGGTCGGCGTTATCGTATTCTCCTCATTAGCCCCCTCGATGTAGGGGGCATATCTCTCCGCGAGGGGGCCGTCTGTGAAGTATTCTATCCAGCCGTAGGAGTCTATGAGCATCAAATCCGATCCCCCTCCTCCCTCAATCCCTCAGTGTTGAGGCCCTTGATGAAGCCGCGCATCTCCCGTATAGGCCGTTGGGGGATTAGATGGATGACGCCGTCCTTCTCTATGATTAGAAGCCTCTGACCCGGCCTCAGCCTCAATCTCTCCCTTATCTCCCGTGGAATAACGATCTGATATTTGGAGGAGAGGGTGACTACACCCATCGAAACACCATCACTTTACATTACATCATCGATAATAAAATCTTACCACATTTCTTCATCGATGCCTAATCCAACCAGCTGGCCCTTCCACGGAGGAATCGGTGGAGGAAACTTATGAAGTCCCCCTCCAGGTACTGTCTCTTATACACATCTGAC
>CALEIY010000024.1 GCA_937898665.1 Candidatus Bathyarchaeota archaeon
CCAGGCCCAGGGCTGGCCGCGATGGACTGTTTCACCTTCGGCCATTACCTAGTCATCATCTTCATCATCATCGCGAACATCGGCTACTTCGGATATGTCAGGAGAGTGAAGAGATGACCCCGCTGGAGCTAATCATAGCGATAGTGGCAGCCTTCCTCTCCATGTGCATGTTCTCCACGCTATATGGTAAGAGCAGCCCCCTCTACGCCCTAGCCGAGGAATCCTACATAGGATTTGCCACCGGCTTAACGGTCGTCGTCAACGTGCTCTACATCTATAGAACCGGCATACTCGGCATAAAGGCTGGAAACTGGGTGCTGATCCTCGGCATAATCCTCGGCATAATGGTTCTATTCAGGGTTCACCCCAAATATGATTACATCGCAAGGTTGCCCATCGCCATAGCCCTGGGAGCGCAATTTGGACTGGCGCTGAGAACCACCATATTCACCAGCTTCCTAGATCAAATCCGAGCGACGATAGTACCCCTATTCTCAGGGGATGCGCAGACGATTCTCTATCGCTGGACGATAGCGCTATGTGTAATCTTCATGTTAACATTCTTCCTATATACCATCGAGCTTAAAGGCCCGCTTAAGTGGAGCGCCACCATCGGGGAGTACATGATGTACATAGCCTTCGGAGCCATCTTCGCCCAGACCTTCATGGGAAGGCTGGGGCTATTCGTAGGCACTATGCAATACCTGGCGACGCCGCCGTGGAAGAAGCCGATCCTCGTGGCGAGCATGGTTATAGTGCTAGCGCTCCTGATAGCGCTAGATAAGACCGGCCTACTGGAGAGGTGGACGCCTGAGGAGTAACCATTTTTTTATTTCTCTACCCGGAGGAGATACTGATGGATAGAGGATGGAGGCAGTGGGAGGATCTGCCTCCTGAGAGGGAGGAGGAGCTGATCGAGAAGTTGGCGAGATTCTTCGCAAGCCGTGGAATTGGAACGCTGGCCAAGATAGCCCTGGAGGGGGGAGGCCCCCTAACAAGCCTTTTCGCAAAGTTTTACCTGGGAATATATGGGCCATACTTCGAATTTCTAGGGATAGATGAGTATGTAGCCCTACTAAGAAAGAGGAAGAACGTCGTGAAGTTGATTAAGAGGATAGAGGAGTTGGAGGAGCAGATCTCAGGTGATCACTAAGAGGGAATCCGTCTTTCTATTTCTATGTAACATATCTATTGTGACCATCATAATAATTGACCTATTATATTTCTCTGGAAACATAAACATGAATGTCCCATTTTTAACCTCCATAAACCTGGTCATAACATTTATGGCATATCTTTCCTTCAGATTGAAGAAGAGAATTGAAAAAAGGATAAAAAGGAGGTTTAAATCTTCTTCAAATCCTCTATGAATTGAGATATCTCCTCAACTACCGCCTCAACCATGATTCTGCCCTTCTCTTTTGTCGCAAGGGTTGGATCTCCCAGATTGCCATTCTCGGTGATCTCATCGAAGTTTATGGCAGTGGAAACCTTACCCATATACTTCTCATCAAACTCCTTCAATTTCTTCCTCATCTTTTCAGCTCTCTCCATAAGTACTCTTTGACCGAGATATAGTGCTATGCTTGTCTCCAGCTCACAGGCATGGCCGCCACCCTCCTGCTCAAGAACCTTGAGGGACTCCGAGCCGAAACCCCTCTCCATTGGGAACACCATCACGTTATACACCATGGCACCTGTCTCCTCCCTGATCTCCCTTATAGCTTGATTGATGGCGTTGATGTTTCCTCCATGCCCATTCAGGATGACGATCTTCTTGAATCCATGTTTCAATAGGCTCATGCAGACCTCCTTATACACCTTCACCAGGGTGTTGAAGGTGAGGGTTATCGTCCCTGGAAACTTCATATGGTGTATAGAGTTTCCATAGGGTATAGGCGGCGCAACCAGGACACCGGTCTTCTCAGCCACCCTCTTCGCTATCTCAAAGGCGGTGAAGGTGTCATTGTCTATGGCTATGTGTCTCCCATGCTGCTCGGTTGAACCCGTCGGCAGCAGGATTATATCCTGCCGCCTGAGATACTCCTCAACCTCAGGCCAAGTTAATTTATATAAAAGCGTCTCCATCACCGAAGAAGATTACCTCCTCACTAATAATGTTTTATACGAGGCCTATAGGCCGCGGCGGCTTCCAGAAGGGAGTCCAGATTCTCCTCGGGAGTCGAGAGGTGGAGGGCGCAGTTTGGAGCTAGGATGAGTCTACCCCAGGAAACCGAGTCGACGATCTCCCCGACCATGGCCTCCACCTCATCCGGCTTCAAGGTCTTCAACCTCTCAGCGTCTAAGCCTCCGAGGATTAGGCCTCGGAAGAGATCCTCAGCCTCCACAAGTGTCGGCCTATCACCGCTCCAATTCATCGCCTCTATGGGGTATTCCTCGGCCACGAGTTTTAGGGGGAGCCTCTCCCCGTGGAGATGTATAGCCCTTATGAGGCAGCCCCTCGCCGATCCGAGTATCCATCTATCATAGGGGGCTATACGTCTTCGATACTCGCCCTCGCCTAGGGATTCACCTACGGCTGTTCTGATGATGAGGAAGACCCCGTCGGCCCCTGCATCTAGGCTTGCTCTAGATAGCTCAGCCATCGTTGAGGCGATGGTTCTAAGGGCCTCCAAAACCATCTCAGGCTCCTCGTCGAGGTCTCTTTTTAGACGTCCCCCGCCGATGAGTTCGCAGATGGTCAGGGGGGAGTAGATGGTCTGGAGTATCGGCGTCTCACCCTGGAGGCGGTCGGCGATGAGGTTGACGGCCTCCACGGCCATGGCGAGCATCCCCTCCTCCACATCTAATTCGTCTAGGGCCTCCCAATCCTCGGCCTCAGCTATAATCGGCCTCCTCACCTCCCGTTCACCCGTTGGAGACCACCTCGACTCCAGTTCAGCTCCATAGGCTAAGGCTGGATAGCCGTAGATGGGGGAGACGATGAGGATGTCGGAGGGGAAGCGTCTATGGAAGTTGAGCTGAGCCTTAGCCAGGCTTCGAGCATCTCTATCATCTCTTGGGAAGCGTCTCCAGAGGAGGATGGGAAGCCTCCATATCTCCTCGCC
>CALEIY010000025.1 GCA_937898665.1 Candidatus Bathyarchaeota archaeon
AGAGAGGTCTCGTGGGCTCGGAGATGTGTATAAGAGACAGGTACTCTTGTCATATTGCAGTAAGAGTGGAATGTAAAAGTGTAGTCCTGCTTCCTACCCTTCATTTTTATCTTATAAGTATTAGAGGGTTTTAGAGGATAAGACTTTCTTAGAGAGGTAATCTAAAATACGATGGTTCTATAGAGACTTGTAGTAAAGCGAGCGATTTCACTATGGCTCAATTATTTCTCATTTGAGATGGGTAAGAAGAAGGGAGCTAGGCGTTATAAGGTTAAGGGGCGTCCTGGCTATTAAGTCGTCCGAGATCGCTTTGAGCGGTTTAAGAGGTGGGTGAAGATTCCAAAGAGTATAGCTGTGGATGCGACTCGTAAGGCTAAGAATCAGCCTAAGAGGCCTGGATATGGGTATAGGGGTGATTATCCAGCCAGGAAGGGTAAGGGTCGCTTCGAGTGTCCAATCTGCGGTAAGAGATTCGAGTCGAAGCGGGGGCTCAGCATCCACATGGCTAGGGCTCATGGATAGGAGGAGGTCAGCATGGTCGGGAGGTCCAGGAAGGCTAAGGGCAAGAAGACTAAGGAGGGTGAGAAGAAGGTTAAGCCCATAACGGCTTCATCAGGAAAGCCGAGGAGGGTGAAGGTTAAGGTTAAGCTCCTAGAACCCTCCTATAGGCCTTGGGATTCTCGCAAGGTTCTGGGGTAGTATGCCAACTACTGTCCAGAGAGGATGCTGCGGAAGGTGCCGCCTTAACGTAGGGGGAGGCTCATAGCACCCTTCATTGACTGGGACTGCGTGGAGAAGCGCTACATACATCCGCCTCCTGGAACTATAGAGGAGGTTGAGCCCGCTGAGAAAATGGAGCAGCCCCGCACCGAGTTTCTCGACTATCCCCATCCAGAGACACTCTAGAATTAGCTTCTGCTGCCTGCTCAGCTTCATCGGCTTCCTCAGCCTGGGCATTATGACAATGATGTAAACCTTTTATATTTGATTGAGGTGAGGGGTTAGGAGTTTCTTCCTAAGGTATTCCCTAATTATGTGCTCTATGAGACCGCTTCGGCTTCTATCCTGTCTACTAGCCTCAAAATCAATAAGCCTTAAGGTGGAGGGGTATAATGCTATGCTTACCTGGATCTTCTTCTCCCTCCTCTCCATATCTATTATAGTTTGGCTATTTTAATATATTAATTTTTGTTAATTTGAAATGGGCTTATCTTGTTAATTATTATCAATTATCCTTTTAAAACTTCATTTTATGCTTCCACCTCGGAAAAGGGTATGGTGCGGTGTAGATGCCTGGTGGTGACGCCGCTTGTCACGGCCCTCCTCCTAATAATAGCAATACCGCTGGTCGGTGCAGCTACGCCGAGCTTCACAATTACGGACGCTTACACGGAGAAGGCCGCATACTACATCGGAGAGTCGGTGACGATTAAGGTCGTCTTGGAATGGAGCGATCTCTCCCAGAATTACACCCTAGACATCGACCTCTACGAGTTGGAGAATGGGACAAAGGTCTTGGATCTCGGCTCTCTTACAGTTCCTGGAGCGGGAGGCCCAGCCTCCGGCAGTCAGGAGCTCTCCTACAGCAGTCTATCAGGCCTAACCTCCGAGGCTGGAACCAAGGAATATGAAGTCAGGGTAATCGACACAGGAAGCGGCCTGATGGTGGCATCGAGGAAGCTGAGCATCACCGTCGCAGAGGCAAGCTACGCCTTGGCGGTAAGCTGGGATGACGCCAATGACGACAGGAAGATAGATGTGGCTGAGAGCGTCACCTTCACCGTCTATATCACCTGGACCTTCGTCAACTCGAGTAAGAGCCTCGCCCTATACGTCGACGACTCCGGGAGTAAGCAGCTTCTCGACACCGTCTCGGTAACAGTCGGCAGCGGGAGTGCGCAGAAGATGTGGACCACAGCCTGGAACGTGGCCGGAGCCAGAGTCGTAAAGTTCACCCTGGAAGACTCTGAGAGGATCGTAGCATCCAAGTCCGTCACCGTCAACGTCGGATCCGAGGAGGCCTCGGCCGGGCAGAGGGCGTCGATTACAGACCTCTTCGTGAAGAACATCTACGTCATCGTGATAGTCGCCGCCTGCGTCATCATGGCCGTAATCGTCGCGAAGTACCGCTGAACCCGTCCTCAGGGAGGAGTAGGCCATGACTAAGAGCCAAAAATGGCTACTCCTAATAGTATTCATAGCCGTCGCCATTGGAGGCTGCGCCTACTACCTCTTATCGCCACGAACCATCGCCGGAGCCAAATCCTACATAACTACGGGGGCGACGGCTGAGACGCCGTACGGTGAACGCCTCCAAATAAAGCTCAACACCGGAACTGAGACCTCGGGCTCAGCATCCTGGCTGGCAAGCTACAGTGATACGGCTAGCCAGAACGTCTACACCGTTGACGGCACCTACGTCGACCAGGAGCAGGTGACGCTTTCATACAGCCTAAGCGTCAGCTACAGCAACGTCGAGAACATCCAGGCAACCGTCAAAATAAAGGCCGTAGACTCCGCCGACAGCAGCTACTATGAATACGTTTTGGCAAACGCCAAATCCCTTAGCGGCACCTCGCCGATAAGCGACAGCGGCTCGACGACGTGCAGCATTGTAAGCCACCTCACAGACTGCGATGCATCTACTACCAGTGCCACCATAAACTATGAGATATACTGTAAGGTCACCGGCACAGGCAGCATAAGCGGACAGACGCTGACGGCTGAGGTTCCCTACACGCAGTTCGCCTCGCATAGCTATCAGAGGTCGACGGAGGAGGCCACCGCCACGGTGACGCCCAGCATCTCCGTCCAAAGCTGGTACGACATCGTCAACAGCCCAGAGGCGGCGGCCATAGCCGTCACGGCGCTCCTCGTAATAGCTGCCTTCGCCGCCGCCAGGAGGAAGAGCCTGCCTCCCCGAGACCCTAAAACGGGTAGGTTCGTGAAGGCCGGGAGGTGACCCCATGGCTGCTCCCGCTGCGGCGCTCCTGCCGGCCCTCATCGGCGTCATAGTGATAGTCTACGTGCTTAGGAAGCTGAAGCTGCTCACAGTGCTTCTCTTCGTCGGCCTCGGCCTCTTCGCGGCTTACGCCATCATCAGCTTGATCCCGGAGCTCCAGGTGGAGCCCTTCTGGCCGATGTTCAAGGAGTTCGTCGAAGCCTTCCCACAGATGGCCGCCGATGTCTGGACATGGTTCAAGGAGACCTTCGGAATGCTGGTGGGGTGACCCGCAATGCTGGTGGGAATCATAATCGCACTCTTCGCCGGCCTCGGCATACTATTGATGTCGCTCAACGCGGCCAACATCGCCCCTGCAGTCCTGGAGCCGGTGATGCAGCCCCTCATGCTCGTGGCAGATAAGATGTTCTACTTCCTCGCCGCAATGACGCCGATACTCGCCGCCGTCATCCCGATATACATCTTGAAGAACAGGGATGAACGCGTACTCGTCCTCGGAGCCCTATATGGCTTCGCATTAATGGTCATAGTCCTAACACTAGGCCTGGACAGACAGATCGTAGAGCTCTTCAGAACCTCATGGTACGGCAGCACCATAACCACTGTGGCATCCTCCCTGGGCGGCTTCGCATCAGCGGTGGGCAGCATACTCTACGGCGTCTCACTATGGCTCTGGGGAGCCCTCCTGGCCCTCGTCGACGCCCTCCTAGGAGGAGTCGCCGCCCTCGGCAGGGCTGCTGGAAGGGCTCGTGGACGCGTGAAGGAGGAGAGGAGGCGGGTTCACGGGAAGATGGGGGAGAGAATATGAGCCTGCCGCTTTGGCTTTACTGGCTCTTCGCAGCCCTCGGCGGATCCAGCCTCGGCTACCTAGCTGGCTCGGCCCTCAAGACAGCCATGAGGAGGCTGAGAGGAGGTGGAGGGTATTGAGGCGTGAACACCTGAGGAATCTGGCCCTAGCAGCCCTCATCCTCTGCATCATACTCGCAGTAGGCTACGGATGGAAGACATCGTTGATCGTCGCAGACACTACTCCACCGGAGATCAGGGAAGTCTTCCCGGAGGGCTCCGTCGAGTGGAGGATGGCCGTCGACGACGAGGGCCGCCTCATCGTCAAATGCTGGGTCAAAGAGAACCTAGAGATGAAGGAGGTAACCTGCAGCATCTACCGCTACGAGCTCCTAACCTGGGTTAAGAAGGAGACAATCACGCTAGACCTCCAAGAAAAGCTCAGCGGAGACATATACCTCTACCGCGGCACCTTCACCGGAGGCGAATACAAGCCTCAAACCGTGGAATCCAGTCCATCGGGATACCAGGAGCCGCAGATGAGCTGGACCCTGACGACCGGCGTCAAATATAAGCTGAGGTTCACGGCCGTCGACAAGGCTGGCCATAAGGACACCTATGAGGCAACCTTCAAGCTGTACACCACTGAAGAGGCCGTAGGGGGAAAAGGCCTAGTCACCGGCTACGTAACCGTCAACGGCAAGAGGATTGAGGGGCCAGACGACGAGGTATGGGTAACATCCCTAAACCTAGTCATCAGGGTATACCTCACGGCCGGGGCAGACGAGGTTCAGAACATATACTGCCTCCTCGGCGGAGACCGGGTCGCGGACTTCGCGAAGAAGAGCGGCTACTGGGAGGCCACATACAGGCTTCCCGGAGACGGAAAATACAGCTTCATGGTTCAGGTCCTCACTAAGAGCGGCATCGACATCCAGCTGGCCAGCTTCACCGTCTCCACAGGCTTCTACGGCCTTCCAAGAGACCGCATCCTCATGGCAATAGGAGCGACCTCCGTCCTGGGAATCGCAGCCCTCTACGGCTACACGGCAACGAGGGAGGTGAAGCGCGGTGGAGGCGGGCGCCGCAGCTGACGTGAGGCCCGACGACCTAAGCACCGATGTCATATCTCGGGGCCGTGACAAGCTCTTCACCCTATTTTTCGCCGCCGCCATGGTCTACGGTCTCTGGAGCGGCCTCGCCTCGGCGGGATACCTCCTCGCATTCAACACGAATACGCTTATGGTGACTGCCATAGCCTTCACGATAAGCAGCCTGTCCTGGATAAAACGGGCCAGGCCCCTTGAGGATCAGGTCGTCTACATCGCCCTATGCGTCATCCCCATAGGGCTGCGCACATTCTTCCAGCTCCCCATATTCAGCAGCTGGGAGGCTTCGGCCGATGCCACATGGCAGCAGCAGATAGGCTTCACGCTTCAGGTGGCCGGACTCTGGAGCCTCGTCGCCGTAGCCGAGGAGGCATTCAGGGCCGCGATGATAAGCTACCTTGAGGGCCTAGGCATCTTCGAGAAGTCGCTGTGGCTGAGAGCCCTGGCTGCAAACATCCTCTGGCTCGCCTTCCACTTCGTACAACGCCCCTTCGACCCCTGGGCCTACAGGTGGTACATCGCCTGGCTCTTCATCAGCGGCCTCGTCATGACCTTCGTGCTGATCAAGGCGGGGCTCGGCGCAGCCGTCGCGGTACACTGGCTTGTAAACATCAGCAGCTAAGGGGTGAGAGCCGTGAAGGCGAAGTATAAAGCCATGATGACTCTGACCATGATCGCGCTAGTCGTCAGCATCCTAAACGGAGTCGCAGACCTCACGGTCAAGCTTCATCAGACCTTTAGGGCATCGGCCGCTACGCCGTCAGGCGAGAAACTTTTAATAAAGGTGAAAGCTGATAGCGGCCGACCCCCATTCCTATGGGCCCTAGCGTGGCGCGTCAGCGGACAGGTCGTCACCAACGTCTCCAACGGCATCACGATACAAGTCCAAGGAAGCAACATAGAGTCGCCCGTCACCGTCGACTATTGGATTGAAGCCAGGAAGCCTGATGGAACTGTGCTTGGGAAGACGCTTCAGGCATCGGGGATCAGCTGCAATGTGGGAGGAAGCGTAAGCGACAGCACGGGCAGCATCGACATCGACCAGCACCTCAGCAATCTAGGCCTCTCAACGACGCAGGATCAGACCGTCGACTACTACGTCTACGTGAAGGTGACGGCGACAGGCCTCATAAGCGGGCAGCAGCTCGTCGCCGAGGTCGGGCCAGTCAAGTTCGACGCGGTGACCTTCAACTACGGCGTGGAAGCCGAGGAGACGATAGAAGCCTCCGCAGACACCTACGTCTCAAATTTATCCCCCGACACTAACTACGGCACCGCCTCAACGTTATATTCAGATGCTGATAACTTTATAACCTACATCAAATTCGATCTCCCGGCCGGTCTCACAGCTGAGGACATCATCAGCGCCACCCTACGCTTAAAAATAGATACTCCCAGCGCGCGAACCCAGTATTTCTTTAGGGTGACGGAGAGCTGGGATGAGAACACCACCACATGGAACACGAGACCCGGATACACGACCGACGGGATGGTTACAGATTCCTACCCCGATACCGATGGGGCTCAAACAGTGTATACGGACATCACGCCCATCGTTAAGGCTTGGCTGAACACGGCTAACTACGGCCTTGCGACGAGGTGCAACGAGCCTGGAGCCACGATAATATACTCACGCGAACACTCATACTCTACGCGTCATCCGAAGCTCATATTGAATTATTATGACTGGTCTGCCAGCTGGAGCTGGTATCCGCTGCCCTTGAGCATCGTCTCCATGCCTATCGGCCGACAGATAGTGCTGGGCCTCATCGCCGGAATCACCTGCTTCACTGCCATATTCACCCTATCGAGGAGGGGGAAGAGATGAATGGGCGGGAACTCGTCGGCCTAGGCCTCGTCGCCCTGGGGGTATTCATCTTAATCGGGGGAGTAGGCATAGGCCTCAGCTGGGTCCTCGGATACTGGGACAAGGAATACGTAGAGACGTACAGGGGCTACGACATCTACTTCTTCTTCAACATCGGCGTATACGGCTTTCAGACAGGCGGGGGTGAGTGGCGATACTTCGGCAGCGTTGAATCCGCCGAGAACGCCATCGACGACATGCTGGATCAACCCATCTTCATCGAGACATATCGAGGCTACGAGATCTACCAGTCGCCGGGCACTGGACGCTACTACGCCGTAGATCCAGAAACGGGAGAGCAGGTCTCCACTTACTGGACTGAGCTTGAAGGCCTCAAGAGCTGGCTTGACACCCTGGAGACCGAGAAAGAGGAGGCCCTGGAGGCCGAGGTGGAGGGACACGTCTACACCTCCCCCGGTCCAAGCCCTGGAGAGGTGGAGGTGCAAAGCCCTGAGAGGCGTCTAGGCTGGCTCAGATGGCTCGGGCTTCCCGTCATGGCACTTGGAGCCGTATTGGCCCTGAGGAGGGATGAGAAGGAGAGATGAGGAAGCTCCTAGTCCTAGGCCCCCTATTTTTCTCCTTCATCTTCATCGCAGCGGTATATGCTCTGCAAGTCGAGGTGCCGCCCAACTGGAGGGCCGGATCTCTGGCCGTCTACCTGTTCTCATTCCCCGAGGACGGCGGAGAGTACCGGGGCTCTTTGACGATAGCCCTAGCAGTATGGAACGCCAGGCCAGAAGACCCCGTCCGCATACTCCTTGACGGCGAGGAGTACGCCGTCATAGACCACGAGGGCTACTTCACATACACCCTGAAGGGGCTCAGGGGAAGCCATCACGTCGCAGTCGTCTGCCGCTACCGCATCTTCGCCCAAGCGGCCTTCTGGGTCAGACCCCCTCCACCTAGGCCTGCTATGATTCCTCTATCCGACTTCTATGAGAGGCTTCGCCGTGAACGTGAGAGGATGACGTGGATAATGGTGGGCTCCACGGCCCTGGGAGTACCCCTAGGCATCTGGACAAAGAAGAAGACTCGAATCCGAAGCGAGTGGGCCCTCACGCTGCCGGCCTCAGTCCTAATCCTAGGCCTCTGGAGGCTGGACAGCCTCTACATGCTGCTGCCCATGGGCGTAGCCTGGGCTCTCACCTACGTGCTCGCCCGCGAGTATGCCAACTACCTCGGCGTCTTCATCATCCAAGTCGGCCTGGTAGAGAAGATAGAGCTGGCGCTGGATGAAGGCAACTACGCCATCCTAGGGGTGGGGCCGAGATACTGGAGGAGCTGGTTCATAAAGCGGTATAAGGTTGAGATAAGGGAGGCCCGGGACACCTTCACCTTCACGTCGAAGGGCGTGGTCATCAGGTGCGTAGCAGTCAGGGGATACGAGAACTATCAGGTAGACGACGAGAAGAAGCTGATCCGCATCAGGGCTGACCCGGCGCTGAGCAAGGTGTTGAAGGAGAGTGAGGCGGTCGAGTGGCTTCAGAACAAGGTCGCAGACCTAGAGTTCAAGACCCTCCTCACGGAGAGGGCGCTGAGGGCGCTGGTCGCCCACGTCATCGGCAGCTTCGAACGCATCGTCAGAGACCTCCTCGTAGACAAGGTGAAGACACCCGAGGAGCTCCGGAGGCGGATAGCGGCGGCGAAGGAGAGGCTGAGGCGGGAGCTCGAAGAGGCTCCCGCAGGGCCGGTAGAGGGGGCCGGAACCCCTCCGGCCTCCGCCGAGCCCATAGGAGGTGAGACGCGTTGACCAGGAGGAGGGTGAGGAAGAGGAGGAGCTCCAAGCGGGTGGGAGCCGGCCTCATAAAGGTTCACAGGAGGGGATACTACCGCAGAGCCTACGACTATGTGAGAGACGGCAAGCGAATACACGTCAGAGGCCACTATGTGAGGGCGACGGACTACTACATCAGGGACAGGGGCAAGCCGGGGAAGGGGCCTAAGCTCATCAAGGTGACGCCGGGGAAGATGACGGAGTGGGCCGTTAAGCTCGGCTACATCAGGGAGGGGCAGCACATAGACGACATACCCCTCAGCAAGATAGACGACTTCGCACTGGACCTAGCCAAGGCGGTAGGCCCGGCCAGGGCCTGGAGGATGTTCCACGCCCAGGTCATCTTCAGGAAGAACGCTAGGGATCCCAATGTCGTCAGGTTCAGGCGTAAGATGGAGAGGGCTCGGGACGCAATAGCCAGGGCATACCCAGAGGCCCTGACGCCCAGGGAGGCAATAGAGGCGTGGAGGAGGATGAGCCCAATTGAGAGGGCGATGAGAATGCCGGGAGGTGAGATATGATGGCGAGGAGGCGTGTGAGGAGGAGGAAGCCGAGGAGGGAGCTCCGGGCGAGGGACTTCGGCGACAACCCCCACATCAGGCGCAGATACGGCGAGGCTGAGAAGGTCAGCGAGAGGGAGCCCTGGGAGGTCAGGTATGCCATGAGGAAGCGCCGCCTCGCCCGCCTCCTCCTCGGAGAGGAAGGTGAGAAGTAGGAGCGGAGACCAGGGGGCCATACGCCCCCGACGGATTAGGAGGGACTCCAGATGTCGAGGAGGAGGGTTAGAGTCAAGAGGCGTCGAGGAAAGGGCTTAGGGGTAAGCCTGCCCAGAATCAGCCGCAGCCTGCCCCAGATGACCCTCAGCCAGATCGAGAGGGAGTGGGAGAAGCTGCCTAAAGCGGAGAGGGAGAGGAGGCGGAGGCTGCTCATCGAGAACCTATACGGCGGAGACGAGGAGGCCTTCAAGAGGGATCTGCTGTCCAGGCCCAGGCTGATAGGCAGAATACTCCTCAACATAGACCAGGTTATTACACGTGTAATAACCCCCCAGGAGAAGGGGGAGAAACCGGAGAGACCCAGGCCTAAGCGAAGGGAGAAGCCCTCCCAGAAGAAGAGGGCTAAGGCTCCAAAGTCTGAAAAGCCGAAGGCTGAGGGGAGACCTGCCAGGCCGAAGGCTCCATCCAGGCCTGAGGGGAAGAGGCTGACGGAGGAGAGGCTGGCCGAGGAGATCCTCAGACTCCAAATCGAATACGACAAGCCGAGGGTGATGCCGGAATACCTCGAAATCAGGCTTCAGAAGGAGGGCTACGACACCGGGAACCTCATGGAGCTCCTCTCAAAGCTGGAGGAGAGGGGCGTCATAGAGGTTCAGAGACCCAACAAGAGAGACCCGTCGGTCATGGAGATCACGCACAAGACGTATAAGGAGCTGGACGGGATAGCAGACGAATTCCACAGAGCCTTCGACGAGATATACAAGAACGTAGTCGCAGCGAGGATAAAGGAGGCGCACCACGTCAAGAAGATTCCGCCAGGCCTCCACGAGAAGATCTACGAGGAGTTCAGAGAGAAGGCGTGGAAGTGGAGGGACGAGAAGGCTAAGTGGATAGTGGAGGCTGGAGACCCCAATCTCGCCAGGGTCAGGGCCGAGGAGCTATCCAAGGTGATAGGCAGGGAGCTCCATAGGATCTGGGACGAGGAGGAGCGGAGGATACTCGGCGAAGCCGGATACGTGAAGGAGGAGGGCAGAGCCGTAAAGGCAGACCCGGAGGCCCTCAGGAGGCTCAGGGAGCTGAAGGCCGAGGTGGAGAGGATCGTCAAGGAGAGGGGGGACCTGCTGATGAATCTGAAGGCTGAAGACAGCTATGAGCGGATCAAAGGACTCGTCGACGACTTCTACATGGGTATAGATGATGCCGAGAGGGTGAGGGAGGAGATCACAGACTTCCAGGCTAGGCTGGGAAGTGCATACGACGATCTCTACAATCTCAGGGATAGGCTCTACGAACTCTCCTCTATGGCTGAGAAGCTGTCTGAGGCTGAGGGATTGAGAGACGAAGCCTTAGAGCTGATGAGGCAGATACAGCAGCTCATCAGAGGCTACATAGAGGCGGATATCAGAAACATAGAGCGTCTTGAATCCAAGACCCAAGACCTGCTACATAAGCTGGAGGAGGCGGAGGAGAAGAGGGCCCGGGTGAAGCCGAGGATCATCGACAAGCCGGATAAAGCGACAGTCGCCCTCTGCGACATAATGGCGGGATTCAGCGAGGGTGAGAGGGACACCCTCATCATCGTCGAGGGCGGGAAGACGACGATAATGGGCATGGACCCCTCACACGTGGAGCTATACAAGGTAGACTATATGGGCGAGCCCTTCCTCCCCGAGGGGCGATACATGGTGAGCAGCACGCCGTGGCTTGGAAGATTCGTCAAGAAGCCTACACAGCTGAGGGTTGAGATGGAGCACGGACCAATCGGAGAGGTGAGGATCGTAGCCGAGAAGGAGACCAAGAGCGGCATCAATGAGAAAGAGATGATACTTCGGAAGGTGCCGGAGAACTATGCGATGTTCCCCACTCCACGCATAGTCCACAAGGCCGAGGTCAAAGTCCCCGTCGAGGAGCTTAGGAGTCTCCTGGAGGAGGCGAGGGCCGATAATGATGCCAGCGTCACCCTCATCGCTGGGGGAGACATGGGCGCCACATTATTCTGGGAATCTTTGCGTGGTTCAGGGCCGCCCAGAGCCGTGAGGATCGAGGGCGCTGAAGTGGAGGGCGACGGGGAGACGGTCAGCACCTTCAACCCCGATTTACTGATAAGGGCCCTGGAGAGGATGGAGCTCCTCGGCATAGAGGAAGGCACCCTACACCTCGCAGACGACATGCCGCTCAAGATGGAGGGCGTAGGCCCCTACACCGTCTTCGAATACTACCTGGCGCCGCAGGTCGGAGTCGTGGATAAAGATGAGACCCTGGAAAAGGCTGTGAAGGCGCTCGAAAACAGGTTGATAGAGACCAACAAGGATTACCAGTGGACATATGGAGTGAAGCCTCTCACAGCCGTCTCCGTCATAGGCGAATACGGCGAGGGGAAGCTGAAGGTCGAAGGGGATGAGGCGACGCTTCAGGGAATGGACATCGGAAGGATATCCATGGTGAAAGTGAGGTTCCCGAACTGGGCGGGTCTGCCGGAGGGCGAATACGGCGTTGAGGGCGTAAACATCGTCGGGAAGCAGTCGCTGTCGAAACCCGAGAAGCTCCTGATAGAGAACATCGACGAGAAGCACGTAAACCTCGTATTCAGGGGATCCAGGGGCAGCAAGACTGAGGTATACCTGACGAAGGGCGAGGCCCCCGAGCTGCCGGAGCCTAATGAAGAGGTGGTGAAGCCATACGCCGAGTTCGAGGTCGGGGTAGATGAGGTGCTTCGGGCTGTTAAGAGGGCGGAGAAGTGCGGGAACTGGGTCAAGCTGACCCTTGACTACAGCGACCTCAACGTGGAGTGGAGGGACGACGACATACCCATGGAGGAGCGAATAGGATTGGAGGAGGCAGAGTATAAGGGAGAGAAGACGGAGACCATGAGCATCTACAACCCAGAGCCCCTCAGGAGATTCCTGGAGTATGCGAAGAGGATGGGGGTGAGACGGATTAGGGGTGTGATGCTCGGCAGGCCTGGGGAGCACATACTCAAGCTGGCCTTCAAGACGGCCGACGGAGAGATAGAGGGCGAATACTGGCAGGCACCGGAGCTGGGAAGGTGAGAGAGGAGTGGCCATCCCCATAAAGAGGGTGAGGAGCCGTGTCGCAGCGGCGTAGAACCCCGCTAGACTCGGCCTTCCACCTTGCGGAGAGGCAGGGCGACCTAATGGCGAGGCTATACGACGCCGCCGAGGGAGACGGCCTCGGCGAGGAGGATTGGAGGGAGGTGGAGAGGCTGCTCCCCCTCGCCACCATGGGGAACATAGATGGGAGGCTGATGAAGGCCCTGGAGATCTTCGCCGAATACGGTCTCCATCGTCACCCATACTGGCTGAGGGGGCTGATAAACAGGCTGAGGCCCTGCCAGAACCAGGCCCTCCACGAATACGTGTTGAAGAGCCTAGTCCAGCTCCCCGAGGAGCCCCTATTGACGACGATGATGACTCCCGTCCCACTGGAGGAGAAGCTGAGGAGGCGTGGGAGGCGTGTCCAGCCCACTCCTTAACCCGCCCCTAAGAAGCATAGGCGACCTGCGCCGAATGGCCAGGCTACTCCTAGACAGAGACCCGGCTCACCTAGAGAAGTACATCGACTACCTCACATACCAGCCCCAGACCTTCACTGAGGCGAGGGGGCTGCTGGCGGGTGGCAGGCACGTCCTCATAGACGGAATCACGGGGGCGGGCAAGACGGCTCTCATGCTCTACCTCCTCAGGGAGTTCTACGAGGAGGGGTTCAGAATCATCTTGAGGGACGCCGGCGGCCTCGAATTCATCAACCTCGCCCTCGACATCCCCATGGTCATGTGGATTCCGGAGGGCTGCAGCTTCAAGTTGAAGAGGCCTGAGGAGGCTGCGGAGAACCTTGAGGTTGCCGAGTATGGCGGCCCAGAGGAGGTCGTCAGGGAGGCCTTCAAGGGGGAGAGGCGCTTCCACGCAGTCTGCAACAGGCTCTTCCACCCCAGGGACTATGAGCAGTGGGTTGAGTTCTTCGGAGGCCTCCTCGGCGAGATACTCCACATCTGCCACACCTCGCCGCCCAGCAGGGATCGAAGATTAGTTCTCGCCGTCGACGAGCTAAACGACCTCGTCACCAGCAGCCAGTACGCCCTCTCGCCCCTGCACCGCAGCCTTAAGGCCGTGATAGAGATGAACCTCCGCAGCCTAAGGAAGCACTACGTCACCCTGATGGCCTCCACGCACGGCCTCAGCCAGATAAGCCGTGGGGCCCGAAGCCAGTTCAGCTACATCTTCCTCAAGCGACATCAAGGCGACGAGCTCTACCAGTTCTGCAGCCGGAACCTCGTCACCGTGCGAAACGAGGTCTTCTGGTTCGTCCTCAACGCACTGCAGAGACTGCCGAACGACGAGGCCTTCCTCTTCGACCCCGTCAGGCGCTTCGACAGAGTCTGCTTCCCAAACCCAATCGTCTACGAGAGAGACGAGATGGAGTGGAGCGCCTCCATAAGGGACGAGCCCCTGGGCGGAAGGAGGTTCGACGAGGTAGACCTGCTCATAGCCGCCGCCAGGAGCCAAGTGGAGATGAGCTTCACGGAGCTTGAGGAGAAGACGGGCCTGGTGAGGAGCACCATATACGAGAGGTACAAGAAGCTGAAGGAGCACCCGCTCCTAAGGGAGGTGCTCCGATGAGGAGGGGATACTGGGCCGACCACCCCTACGAGAGGCGCAGCGTAAGAGAACACGTAGACAGCTTCATAGGATGGCCCGAGCTGATGAGGATCATTGAGGCCCCGATGAAGACGAGGGACAGGGCCTTCCTCTCAGCCCTATTCGAGACAGGGGGCAGGGTCAGCGAGGTCCTCTCCCTCAGAAGAGACAACTTTGAACTGCGGGAAAACGAAGGGGTCATTCTTGTCAGAAGAATGCCGCTGCTCAAGAGGTATAGGAGAATTGCCCCAGGCGTGACCCTTCGAGTAAAGGCCTATCGGAGAACCTTCCCGATACCCCTAACAGAACCACCAGCCACAATCCTGAAGGATTGGATAAAAGCCTCCCAGAACCTCCTCTTCCCAAGCCCCTATAGGCTAGGAAGGCCACTGACCCGGGTCTGGGCCTACAAGCTGATAGCCCAGGTGGCCGAGAAGACAGGCGTACCCTGCTGGCCCCACTGGTTTAGAGCCCAAAGGGCTTGCCAACTAGTAGAGGAATACGGGTTCGAGGTCATAGACCTCATAGATTTCTTTGGGTGGAAGGAGACCGAGACAGCCTTGGAATACGCCCGAAGAGGGTGGAGGGGATTGTTTTCAAAAATGACTTCTTCTAATATTAAATTCGTTCAAACTTTATAAGTAAGATAGATGAAAAAGATTAAAATAATAACAAAGATCTATTTAATATGAGATGTCTCGAATACTATACAGTGTGCCTCAATCTTTATTAAATTATATTAAAGGTTGGATAGCAGAGAGGGTAGCTACAAATTATATTTTTCAGGAGGTTATTCCTAAATTGAGAAATGAAGGTTGGGATAAATCTATTTTCATACAATCTACTAGACCTACTTTTCCCACTGCTGAAGAAATTTTTATGAATTGCGAAATTTTTCCATGCAATGAACTACTTTTGCGTATGATAACTCTATCAAACATTATAAGAAATATAGGGGCTGTCCCAGATGGAATTATTCTAAAGCTAAAAACTATAGGTACTAAAGAGCCAGATATGATTGAGGGTGATGTGTCTGCTTATCAATTAATAGGAGAACCCAATCCAAAACTCTTGAAAAAAGCAATAAGGCAACTATGGCATAGACCTCTTTCCTCAGAGAAGGGTGTGGTAATAACAATTAAACAGTCTAGTTCGCTTCCAATAGTTGATGGAGAACCAATAATTGTTGAGATAAAATTAGATAAAGCAAAATTAAAAGAACCCCAAACTAAAGCATATAAAGCTCTCATAAATAAAGGATTTAAAATTATAATTATAAGGGTAAAAATATTATCACTAATTGAAAATAAATTTATATTAGAATTAAATTTTTGAGAATCAAATTCAAAAATAAAATAGAGTTATCCTTAACCCCATAACGATAAATCTGTCTCTTGTTGACCCTCAAATCGCTTGAAAAAGACCATTTTAGAGGCTCCTTATAATTTATGTTAATATCGTTTATGCTGTCGAACGAACGGAAAACGAAGACTCTTAGATGTAAGGTGGACTATGGATTTTGTCTCCATCAAGGTGGCGTAATCCTCATAGAGAAGGCTGGGTAGGCTTCACATAGATGATGGATTGCTGACCCTCTATTTAGCTGGAGTCGGATTTACATCCTTCATCGCATTTCTATACTTTATATATAGGATGCCTGGAGAGGGGAGACATCAATTGTATGGGGAGTTTAAGTGGCAGATCCCAATATATATCCTGGTTGTCTTGGTTCTTTACCTTCCAGTTCTTAAGGTCCTGTGGTGTTTTAATCCCCTAATCTCTCTTGGAGCCATCCTCTTCATCTTCTTCGGCTCCCAGGTTATATGGAGGGCTTTTAAATGGAGGAGATGACGCCTCTCTAGCTCGAGCTGAGGATTCTACGCCTCAACTCCTCAATGAGAGCCCCGACCCTTCACGACCACCTCAATGAAGCCGTCCGAGACTGACGCATCCTCGACCCGAAATTCCCAGCCCATTGGGGCCCGAGACTCCTCTTCACGTTTCACCTCCCTCTCATGGATCAGGACTACATGCTTAGACTGCTCGAACAGCTTCCTCCTAACCTCCTCGACGCTCCGTCTCCCATGGGAAAGCCGTTCAAGCAGCCTCTCCACAGACGCTCACTAAACCCTAGAAACGTGGCATCCCCCTAAACCACAAACATATTTTAATGCTTTCTAAGAGATTTGATTTCGGATGGTTGGAAAATCCCTTAAAGTCTTGGAGGAAAAGGCCAGGGAATTTGAAGTTGAATTTGATAGAAGCGAATTGGATGCTGGTTGGAAGGCTCAATCAGAATTCCTTGAAAGATATCCCTATAAGGAGAGACCTGAGCTTATAGACAAGCTAACGCCTGACAGGCTTTACAAGAAAGGGGCTAAGGATTACTTTTTTCTGTGGGTTGAACACAGGACCAGAAGCTTAGGATCGATCTCCACGTATGGCGGGCTTGTATATCCGAACGCTGTGGCTAATATAGATGTGTTCAAGTCTCTGCTCAAGATAGTCGTAGACGACTCCAAGCAACTGTCTGAGAAGATAGACGCCGGATGGAATGAGATAAAGGGGTTTGGGGGAGACAGGCTCATTGCCAAGAAGATATTGTTCCTTTACTATCCAGAGGAGGTCTTACCGATATTCAAGACAGAACACCTAGAACACTTCGCAAGGAGTTTAGGATATAACTTGGATGAGTGCGCCAAAGAGTACTGGAATAAATCTTACAGAGACCTATCCGTCGGCGAAAAATATGAACTCCTCAACAAGTTGTTGTTAGATGTCAAGAAAAGCGTGGATCGAATGAGGAACTGGGATAACGCATACTTTGCACGCTTTCTTTACCACTTATACCCAATCAAAAAGCTCAAAAAGATAATTTCAAAGAAAGCCTTTAAGCCGCTCATCCAGAAACGAAGGATGCTCTTTGAACCTCTGGACGAACTTGGAGTCGCATTCCTGTTCGCGATGCATCATGAAGAGCTGGGCTTCCCATACATCGTAAAAGTCTCGGGTAGATTCCCAGACGTGACTGCCATAGACAGAGATGGTGAATCGGTCTCGATAGAACTCGAATACAAAGCCTCAGACTTCATAGCCCACGGACACCCGCAAGACGAATGTGACTACATAGTGTGCTGGGAAAACGACTTTAAAGCCACTCCAGAAGGATTCCCACAGATCATTGCGCTAAAAGACGAGCTAGAACGTTCATGAAAGTTAGTAGGATGAATGAGATTAAGTGAAATACTTTCTGAGACATCCCACTTAATATGACCTTGCAGAGAATTTTATAGATTATCTTAATTTTTGCATAATCTATACTTCTCATTAGTATCGTTTTTGCTTTCTTTATCTCTTCAAATTCTCTATTATTGCTGTCTCTTATACACATCTCCGAGCCCACGAGACCTCTCTACATCTCGTATGCCGTCTTCTGCTTGAAA
>CALEIY010000026.1 GCA_937898665.1 Candidatus Bathyarchaeota archaeon
CAGGGGGTACTAACATTCCAGTCTCCCCATGCCTTATTGAATCCCTGAGCCCGGGCACGTCGTATCCGACTGCCGGCGTTACGCATGCGTTCGCCTCCAGCACCGTTATCGCCCATCCTTCACGTGCTGATGCTGTTGCATATACCTGAGCCTCCGCTAGTAGGCGGCTCTTCTCTTCTTCGGGGACGTTTGTCTTTATGGTTATGTGCTTCCAAAGGTTGAACTTGTCGATTAAGCTGTGCAGCTGTGTGATGTAGCGTTTTGAGCCCACCCTCCCAGCTATGGTGAGCTTGACATCAGGTAGCTCCTCGGCCACTTTAATTAATGCCTTTATGAGGTGGTGTATGCGCTTGTATCTCATTATCCTGCCGAAGTATATGATGCTGTTGGGCTTCTTCCCATAGGCCTCCGATCCCGACCTCAATCTTTCATAGTCGATCCCAGGTGGTATAACGTGTACCCTTCTATAGCCAAACCTAATCAGCTGGTTGGCCGTGCTATTCGATGGGGCTATCACGACCCTATCTCCGTATAGCATTGGCGAGATACCTCGCTCCAGCAGGTCTATGATGGGGGCGACCATGGGCGCCTCGATGTACAGCTGAGATGCCGCCACGTGGTGTATTATGGCCACCACGGGTTTTTCAGGGTAGATCATCGGCGTGTAGAAGGGTATGTGGTTTATGTTCTCCAATATTACTGTGTCCCTCAAGCCATTAAGGAGGCTCTTAGATCCGAGCGTTATAAGCGGGGGCGTGTAGTCTATGCCGAACCTGTAGATCTTCACACCATCTAACTCCTCGGATCTTGGGGCTCCAGGATATCTGCTCGTGAAGCATAAGATCTCGTCGAAGAGGCCGTCAAGCCGCCTGAGGATGTTGAAGAGGTAGACCTCTGATCCGCCCGCCCTGGGATGGCCGGGATCCCTCCAGCTGAAGGCTGCCAGCCTCAGCCTAGTAGAGCCTCCCGTATATCAGGTCGGTCAGCACCCTCATCGGCTTAGAGTATAGGATCGGCCTTAGCCTGCTGTAGTAGATCCTCAGCCTGATCAGCGACAGCAGCATCTTGATGGAGGCCCTCAGCAGATTCCTGAGCTTGCTCCCCTCCTCCACATGTCTCCATGTCACCCCAACTTCCTTGACATTGAAGCCCCTGAGGATCGTCGAGTAGATGAGGTTCACATCGAAGGCGAAGTCGGTCACGAAGAGGTCATCACATATCTTCTCCACCACCTCCCTCCTCAAAACCTTGACGCCGCATTGAGTATCCCTGATCCCCCTCAGCCTAGGGAACATGAGCCTCACCAGCAGGTTGAAGGCCCGGCTGAGAAGGATCCTGATCAGTCGTTGCCTAGCGGAGACCCTGGAGCCCTCAACGTACCTAGAGCCTATGATGAGGCCGCAGCCATCGGCCTCACCAATGAGCCTATAGAGATCCCACGGGGGCGTTGGCCCATCCGCATCCAAGAGTAGAACATAATCCCCCCTCGCATACCTAAGACCCCTGATAAGGGCTCCACCCTTACCTAGCCTTCTAGGATATATCAGAGGAATCAAGGAGCCGTTCTCCTCAGCCATCTTAGAAACTATATCGGTGGTTCCGTCGCTACATCCATCCATGACGACTAAGACCTCATAATCCACACCCCTCTCATCGAAGAATCCCATAAGCGATCGGAGGGTTCCCTCAATACGGCCAGCCTCATTATAGGCTGGTATCACTATGGAGACCTCCGGCCTCTCTACTCCTCTTCCCCGCCGTACCTCAGGTAGCATACCAGCTGAAGGACCACGCCCAAAACCAAGCAATAGTAGGCATAGACGGCCAACTCGTTCGCCATCGCCTCCGATCCGGTGCATAGAAATCCGGCGGCAGCCATAAGGAGGGCCATGAAGGCCACCACGAAGGGCGAGCCCCAGTTCTCCCTCAGAT
>CALEIY010000027.1 GCA_937898665.1 Candidatus Bathyarchaeota archaeon
AAATCTCCAACTTCGACCTCCGCCTTGTCATCGCCGATACGAGACCCCCTCAGACCCTATTTAAAGATTATGTATCATCGATCCATCACATGGATTAAGATAATATATTTTATTTGCGGATCTACCAACAAATAATAAGCTAATAGTATTATAATATCCAAAATATTATGCTCAGGATTCGACTCAATTTTCCATATTTATATCTCCACTTTAACAATATTTTTTAAAAATATATCTCTCAAAAATGAATTTGAGCTTATATGATTCGAAAGGCCTTGAAGGGCTATCTCCTCTGCATGGGTTCGAGGAAGGTGGTTCTTCCTATCTACACCTGGCCAGCGATGCTGTGCATAATACTCTCCTCCAGGGGGTTCCCACCTCTCCTAGAGCTCCTGAAGGTTGTGGTGGCCGTCACCTTCGTCGGCTATGCCGTATACTTCTACAACGATGTTATGGATGTGATGGATGACTTGAAGAATAGGGAGCTCGGTAACCCCATCCCCGCCAGCAGACCCTTCGCCAGCGGTAAGGTTTCTAAGGGGATGATGGCGCTCTACATCCTCTTCTCAGCCATCGTGGGCCTATCGGCGGCTTACCTCATCAATCCCAGGGTTCTGACTCTCATGGCTATTTACATTATACTTGGGGTCTTATACTCCACTGATCCGGTTAGGCTGAAGAAGAGGTTCTTGATGAAGCAGCTTGTCATCGCCTCTGGGAATGCCCTCGCCCATCTCTCAGGAGCCTATGCCGCCCAGGGGGTGAATCCAGCTGTTGTATATCTCACAACTCTTGACTTCCTCCTCGTCGTCGGTGTGAATCCAGTTCTGGATATCAGGGATATGTGGGGAGATAGGATTCTTGGTGTGAAGACGGTTCCCGTCGTCTTCGGCCCCAGGGTGGCTGTGAGGCTTGCCATCTCGGTGTTAGCTGCCTCGAGCGCCGCCACCCTCATCGGATATTCTCGTTTAGGCTTCAACCTTGCGATGCCGTTGTTATTCCTCGTTATCGCTGCTGCCCTCATCTACACGTTCTATCCCTTAATGGAGAGGTGGAGGGATTCCATTTATCTCGATAGAGTTGTGTATAGGAGGGCTCTCCCCCTCTACCTGCTGCTCCAGGTCACGGTGTTGATCGGTATCATCCCCCTTTAATGAGTCGAAGAAGTTGAGCATTATCTTCGTGTTGGTTTTATTCCATAATTTGTGGAAGAGCTTCTTAAATCTCCTGGCAACTCCCTCATCCATGACTCTGAAGGCTATGGAAAACTCCCCTTCAACGATTGAGGGGAGCTCGAAGAAGCATGTCTTCTCATCGATTATACAGAAGCTATAGGGGATCTCGCCTTCTCTAATGAACTTATCTATCCCTATGTTGGAGGATATTATCTTCATCATCATCTTAAGGATTGATGGAGAGAGAAGGAGTTTGAGTCTATTAAACTTACTAGATAGATTCCCCTTTGAGAGGATGACTTTAAACTCGACCCCCCTCCTCATGGCCTTTGTGCATGCTTCCACAACCCTCGCATCGATGTATCTTGAGGCGAGGTTAATCGACTTCTCCGCAGACTCGATATCCCTCACAAGTCGATCCACAAGTTCATCATAGCTCCCTATCCTCTCCACGCCCCCCATCTTCCCCTCCCTATACAGGGAGCGGAGCACCAGCTCCAATCCCTCTGATTCTCCGGAGATGATTTCAAGAATCTGCTTGATTTCATGGAAGTCTAAGAGATTGGACTTCATCAACTCGCCTATGAGCTTCAGCCTTTCCCTATTCTTCAGAACGTCGAGGAGGTAGTATCCAAGTTGGTAGAGGGCTTTTCCCAGAGGTGTATATTCATAGCCCCCCTCCCCCTTCTTAAGCACACCCATCTCAACAAGCTCCCTCAGCCTTGAATAGTAGCGCTTCGGCGTAAGCCCTAATTCCTCCATCGCCCTCTTGGAGCTCCTTATCCCATCGTAGGCGTAGAGGAAGATCCTGAGGGTGTCGATATTTGAAAAGATGTCGAAGAGTTGGAGGCCGAATCTAATGATGTCCTCCCTCGTGTTTTCTAGGTCTATCCTATTGATCCTCCCCCTCTCCAATTTCGTCCCCTTTTAAGACGGTTATTTGGGATTAAAATGCGATATAAAAACCAAATGAAGTAATATTCACGTTCTATAATCCATTTTATTTCTTCATAATCTATTTTTACTGTAAACCTCGCTATATCGCCGGACAGGGATATGATGAGGGTATTGAAGAGTCGAAGAGGTGTCAGCCCGGTCATCGCCACGGTGATACTGGTAGCTACTGCGATAACCATCGCCGTCGCCGTCGCCTACTGGATGGGCGGAATCACAAGCCAATACACAAGATTCGAAAAAGTCGAAATCATATC
>CALEIY010000028.1 GCA_937898665.1 Candidatus Bathyarchaeota archaeon
AATCGGGAGTTGATTTTGAGGTTTCTTGAGTTTCTTGGGGCTGAGGGTTTGAGTGTTGAGAGGCGTGAGGCTTATGCTCGTCGGCTGAAGGTTATTGGGGAGTATTTCCCTAAGCCGTTTGTTGATGCGTGTAGGGAGGATATTGTGGAGCTGCTGCGTAAGATCGAGGCTCGGGGGGTCTCTGAGGAGACTGTGAAGTTCTATAAGGTCGTGCTGCGGAGGTTCTTCAAGTGGCTTAGGGGCGGCGAGGATTACCCTCCTGAGGTGAGCTGGCTCAAGACTGCTTCCAGGAGGCGGAGTAGGCTGCCGCCGGAGGAGCTGCTGACGGAGAGGGATGTGGAGAGGCTGCTGGAGGCGGCCGGTGACACGCAGACCAGGGCCCTGGTCGCCGTACTCTGGGAGACAGGAGCCCGCGTCGGGGAGCTTTTGAACATGCGGATCAGGAGCGTCATACCCCGGAGGCGTTACGCCCAGGTGAGGCTGCTGGGAAAGACCGGTGAGAGGGCGGTTCCCATAATCTTCTCATGGCCATACCTCCAGCAGTGGCTCATGATACACCCCCGACGCCGAGACCGTGAGGCGCCGCTATGGCTGAAGAGGAGCGGAGAGCCCATGGACTACCCTACGCTGAGGGCAAGGCTGGAGAGGCTGAGGAGGAGGGCTGGCATAGAGAAGAGGGTGAACCCCCACATGTTCAGGCATTCAAGGGCCAGCCTCCTAGCCCAGAGGCTCACCGAAGCCCAGCTCTGCCAGCTCTTCGGCTGGAGCCAGGGATCAAAGATGCCCAGCATCTACGTACACCTCAGCGCCCGAGACCTGGAGAAGCCGCTGCTCAGCATGTACGGCCTCGAGGCCGAGGGGGCTCACAGACCCCAGCTCACGCCGGTGACCTGCCCGAGATGCGGAGAGCTCAACCCCAGGGAGGCAGACGCATGCGTCAGGTGCGGAGCCATCCTCAAACCCGAAGCAGCCCTCAAAGCCCAGGACGAGTACATGGAGCTGAGGAAGGCCATAGAGGAGCTACGCCGAGAAATCATGAGGCTGAGGAGCATGGCGGAGAATCGAAGCCCCTACGAGGCATATCTAGACGAACCCCAAGTCCAGCACTCTATCAAGTTCCTCAGAGACAGAAGCTGGCTATAGCCAATTTATCTAACATCCCCCTCAACTGTGATTGATATCATTGGAAATACTAGTCGGCGCCGGTGGATGGGCCTACCTAGAGACTCCAAAGAGGGATAAGCTCAGGGCATACGCTGAGCTCTTCGACTTCGTCGAGGTCAACTCCACCTTCTACTTCTACCCACGGCTCAGCACGGTCAAAAGCTGGAGGCGGCGAGTTCCAGAGGACTTCGTCTTCACGGTGAAATGCCACAGAGACGTAACCCATAGACATCGACTGGCGCCGAGGATGGAGACCTTCCGGGCATTGAAGCATATGCTCATTATATGCCGCCTCCTAAGGGCGGAGGTATTAGTTCTTCAGACCCCTCCCGACCTGGAGCTAACGGAGGAAAGCCTCACCGCCATAAGGCAGACCCTCCAACACCTCAAAGAGTCGGAGGTGAAGATAGCCTGGGAGGCGAGGCCCTCTATAGGTTCGCAGATACCCTTAGAGGTCTACGAGCTGATGGAGGAGCTTGACATCGTACCAGTCGTCGATCTATCACGCTTCGAGGCTCCCCAAGGCGACATAGTTTACTCCAGGATATTTGGAGGATGGGACGCCATGGGCGACGAAGAACTGAGGATAATCGACGCCAGGGCGAGGGGCAGCTCTGCTAGAAAGGTCTACCTATGCTTCCACGGCGCACGAATGTACGACGACGCAATAAGATATATTGAGCTATCCGGTCTCTGACAGTTCCAAATCCAGATTCCTTTATGAGACCATCTACTACACATCTATCTGGGAATATTGTCAACCAGAGTTAGGAGCGTCTTCAAGGACCGTGAGAAACTCTTCCCCAGCCATATACCCGAAAGGCTGCCCCATCGGGAGCGTCAGATAAGGCTGCTCAACACACTCTTCGAAGACTTCCTAATCAAGCCGGGTAGAACCTATCAGCGCATAGTCCAGCTATACGGCCCCGTAGGGTCTGGGAAGACCTGCACGGCCTGGAGATTCGGCCTAAGATATCAGCAGATGTGCCTGGAGAAGGGCGTCGACATGAGGTACGTACACATAAACTGTAAGCTTGAAGCAAAGTCCCGCTTCGTCCTCTATCAGACGATACTCAGCAAGGCAGCCCCTGAGGTCTCCACCCGTGGACACTCACCGGAGGAGATGCTCAGCTTAATGGTTTCCTTCCTGAGGGAGTCGGACCGCTACCTACTCCTATCACTCGACGATGTGGACTACCTCATCAAGAGGATTAAGGAGGAGGACAGGGAGGGAGGCGTCGTATACGACCTCACGAGGCTGAACGAGCTGTACCCGGGGGAGTTCAGCAACATAGTTGGAGTCATCTTTATAGCGAGAGACCCCGGGTACCGGGAGCTCCTCGAACCCTCGGAGCGGAGCACCCTGGGAAACATCGTGATAAGGCTGCCGAGGTACGACGCCAGACAATTGAGGGACATACTGGAGGCTAGGGTTGAGGAGGCCTTCAAGCCAGGAGCCGTAGACGAAGAGATAATAGAATACGTAGCGGAGATAGCGGCTCGAAAGAGGGAGGAGCCGGGAGACTGCAGATTCGCCTTAGACGTCCTACTCGCAGCGGGCTACATCGCAGACTCAGAGTGGTCAGACAGAGTCACGCTGGAGCACGTGAGGAGGGCTCTAAGCGAGACCTTCTGGGGCATCTCAACCGACGACCTGATGACGCTCGACAGACATGGAATAGCGGTGCTGATGGGGGCGGTGCAGGCGTTGCAGGCGGAGAAAACTCCCTACGTATCCATCAAAACCCTCTACGAATTCTACAGAATGGTCTGCGAGAACCAGGGATTAAAACCCCAATCCTACAGCTCGGTGAAGGGCATCGTAAGGGATCTAAGCTACCGGGGAATCATAGACTACGTGGAGGGAAAGGGAGTCGGCATAATAGGGGCCACCCTGGAAGACCTCAGCAGACTCCTCACAAGCCTGGAAAGAGGTAGGAGACTTGTCTTCTAAAGTAGACCTCGAACGGGTTCTCGGCAGCCCGGGAAGGGTGCGGCTGCTCATAGAGATGGCCAGAAACCCGGCCTCGACGTCGATGTACAGGCTGAGGGCGGCCACCGGGCTGAGGAGGGAGGACATCAAGAAGCACCTCAAGATCCTCATGGAGAGCGGATTGGTCAGGGAGCTCCACGTGGATAACAAGAGGATGTACCTGCTAGACCTGGAGAACCCGGTAGTTAAGACCCTCATCGAATTATTCAGGGCTTCAGGCTGCATCTAGAGGGGGCTCAACCCTTCGAATAACCCTAAATATTGACCCTGAGAAAGCAACAGCTCCGGAACCTCATCCCCTCGTCTTTAAATGATTTGTTTAACCTCCTAGACCCTTAACGGCCCCTATTATTCGAAGATGTACGATTGAAATCTGGGGCCTTTCATCGAAATAGGGCTTATACGGGGAGATCGCTGGCAGACCTCCCCCCCTCCCCCGTCGCTCCCCCACGAGATAATAGGCGGCGCAGCTTCAGCTCTCCACGGGGATCCCCGTGACCGAGCTCGAGTATGGAGTGTTGAAGGGAGTAGGAGGCTCGACGATCAACCGCCTCTTGAAGGCGGGGTTCACCACCGTGGAGGCCGTCGCAGCCACGCCAGCCAGAGAGCTGGCGGAGAAGGCCGGTCTCGGAGCCGAGACGGCCGAGAAGGTAGCGCTCCTAGCATTGATGCACGTCGACCCGGGCTTCGTCCCGGCCATGGAGGTGCTCCAGAGGAGGAGGATGATGATGAGGTGCACTACCGGCTCTAAGGAGCTCGACCGGATACTGGCTGGAGGCGTTGAGACGGGGTCCATCACCGAGTTCATAGGTGAGTATGGAAGCGGGAAGACGCAGATCTGCCTGACACTCAGCGTGATGGCTCAGCTGCCCCCGGAGCAGGGCGGCCTCGGCGGGGGTGTAGCCGTCATCGACGCTGAGGGAACCTTCCTCCCAGAGCGCATCGTCCAGATAGCGGCTGCACGGGGCATGGATCCCAAGGAGGTGCTCAGCAACATATTCATAGCGAAGTGCTACAACAGCGACCACCTCAGCATCCTCATAGACAACCTCCCCGGCATCATAGAGGAGAAAAACGTCAAGCTCGTCGTAATCGACAGCATAATCTCGCACTTCCGAGGCGAGTACCTCGGCCGTGAAAACCTGTCGGAGAGGCAGCAGAAGCTGGGGAACTGCCTACACCGCCTCATGAGGCTCGCCGAAACCATGAACGTCGCCGTCGTCGTAACCAACCAGGTTCAGGCCTCGCCGACGGTCGTCTACGGAGACCCGAACAGGCCCACAGGGGGAAACGTACTCGCCCATGCATGTACTCACCGAGTCTACCTGAGGAAGGGGAGGAAGAACACGAGGATAGCGAAGATCATAGATTCGCCGTCGCTGCCGGAGAGGGAGGCCCGCTTCATAATCACCGAGAAGGGCATAGAGGACGTGGAGGAGGCTGGGGATTAGCCGCCCTCCGGGGAGGCCCGGGAGATGTCGCCGAGCTTCGTAGCGGGCCTAAACCACTTCCTCTCGGCCCTGGATAAGCCGACCATATCCACGGGCTGCCGGGAGCTAAACGACCTGCTGGGCGGCGTCAGGCCGGGTCTCTTCTACCTCGTATACGGCGACGGAGAGGCCGTAGAGGAGCTCCTCAGCCACCTCCTCGTCGAAGCCCTTAGAGGGAGAGAAGGAGATGAGCCGCCGAAGGTGGCCTACCTCCTATGCGGAAACTACAGGGTAGAGCGCACCCTCCTCGACATCCAGCCGCTTATGCATCTCCTAGAGGCTTCGGGGATAGATCCCGAAGAGGGGCTGAGCCGCATCTACGTCTTGACAGCCTTCTCCCTGGAGCAGCAGCTCTCTCTCGCCGGAGAGCTAGAGAAGCTGCTTGAGGGCGACCCCCACATCCGCCTGGTGCTGGTTAGAGACGTAGCGAAGCTGGCGAGGGACGACCTCGCCGGTAGGCCATCGGCGGAGAAGATGCAGCTCCTCCAGGCGGCTGTAGAGAGGATCGTGAGGGCCTGCGCCGAGGCAGAGGTCACCCTCGTAGCCTCGACAGGCTGCAGGGACGGGGAGCCGGAGGGAGGAAGCTATCTCAGACACCTGGCCTCTGTCATCCTCCAGCTCAAGACCCGGGGAAAAGGACCCTACAGGAGGGCCGTCCTCCTCAAACATCCCTCGAAGATGCCCTCCTCGGTCGAGTACAGCTATGGGGAGGTGAGAATGATGGGTCGATCTACGCCTTCCACCAGGGCCAGCTTCGAGGAGCTCGTCCACCGGCTGAGGAAGAGCTTCAAGGAGGCACTAATAGACGAGGGCCGAAGGGAGGCCTTCGAGAAGCTCGTCGAGGCCTGGAGCGGGGAGCTGGGAGCCCTCACCTACGCCGAGGGCTTCACCCTCCTCGACTTACTGCTGCTGACCGCCGTACTGGAGAATCGAAGCCTAATAGAGCAGCTGCTCAGCCGGGTGGAGGCCCTGGAGGGCGGTCAGCCGTGCAGCGGGGATGGCCCCTCGACGTAGAGGTCGACGGCCCCCACGCAGTCCTATGGCTCAAAACCGAAGAGGGAGAGGTCGTCGACCTCCGAGAGCGCTTTACCCCAATATTCTACGCCAGACCTCGAGAGGGAATAGAGGCGGCGGATCTCGCCTCGCTGTTTAAAACCCATCCTGCCGTATATGAGGCCCGACCTGTCGAGAGGTACGCTTCCCTCGACATGAGGCGTAGACTGGAGGTCGTTGAGGTAACCCTGGATTCCGCCGAGGATTTGAGACAAGTCGCATCCTGGGCCAGAAGCCTAGAAGAGGTGGAGGAGCTCTACGACATCGACCTCCTCCCTGAGGTACGGTACCTCTACGAGAAGGGCGTCGCACCCACGATGGAGATGGAGTGGAGGGCGAAGGGCGGCGTTCTCCAGGAGCTCCATCCAATCGACAGCCTGGACATCGAGCCTCCCCCCTTCAAGACCCTGGTGCTCGACGCCTCCCAGGGCCAGCTCCGTAAAGGCTCCATCTACGACGGGGAGGGACGCCTAATCGGAGAGGTGGAGGGAGCTGAGGAAGAGGTGCTGAGCTGGCTGTGCAGCGTGATCGATGACGAGGATCCCGACATCATAGCCTGTAGAGAGCCCCGTGCAACTGCCCAAAGCCTGGAGAGGTGGAGGAGGCAGCTCGGCGGCGGGGCTGAGCCCAGGTGCCGGGTCTACGTTAAACTGGATTCCTACATGGAGCTGGGGCTCGCCGGCCTCTCCGAGCGATGCATCTTCGCCCTAGTCCCCCTCGACCTCGCAGCCGAGTGGGCTCCAGGCCGCCTCGTAGACAGCCGCCAGAGCTACGAGGCCTGGAGGCGGGGCATACTCCTCCCAGAGAAGAGGGGCGGAGGGGGATACGTATCCACAGCCCTCGACCTCCTGAACAGGGATCGGGGAGGATTGGTCCTATCGCCGAAGGTGGGGCTGCATGAAAACGTCGGCGTCCTCGACTTCGAGTCAATGTTCCCCAACATCATCGTTAGGCATAACGTCAGCTACGAGACCGTCGGCCCAGACGCCGTAGACCGGCCCGGCTTCCTCGGAGCATTCACGAAGCGCTTCCTGGAGCGCCGCCTATACTTCAAGCACCTCAGGGAGAGGTATCCGGAGGGGAGCAGGGAGTGGCAGTGGTGCGAGCAGCGGCAGCAGGCCCTGAAGATCTGCCTCGTCTGCATATACGGCTACAGCGGATGCCCAGTGAACAGGTTCGCAGACGTCAGGGTCTTCCAGGAGATAAACCGCATAGCACGGGAGACCCTAGTCAAGAGCATGAAGATAGCACGGGAACACGGCTTCGAAGTCGTCTACGGAGACTCAGACTCCCTCTTCGTCAAGAGGCCCGACGCCTCCGGGGAAGACTACGAGGCCTTGGCCCGAGAGATAGCTGCGGCGACCCGTCTCCCAATCAAGTTCGAGAGGCACTTCAAATTCCTCGTCCTCCTGCCACGCTCATCGGATCCACGTATGAAGGCCGCCCGAAGATACTACGGACTCCTCACCGATGGAAGGCTTTTCTATCGTGGAATAGAGCTCCGTCGACGGGATACTCCGCCATACATCAAGAGGATGCAGGAGGACATGATGAGGCTCCTGTTCAACGCAGAGGGCATCGAGGAAGTTTTGAGTAGAGGGCTGCCCAGGGCGCTGGACAGGCTGCGGGAGGCATGCAGGGAACTCCGGATGGGGCGGGTTAAGCGTGAGGAGCTGAGGATAAGGAAGCGTCTCTGGAGGGGGCTGAGAGACTATCGGGGGAGGCCGCCCCACGTCACGGCGGCCCGACAGCTGGAGATGAAGGGCGCCAGGCCCCAGCAGGGAGACCTCGTCGAATACGTATACCTAGACGCCGACAACCGGAACCCATACCTCAGGGTGGCAAACGCGGAGCTGGTAGACCACTCCCGGAGGAGCTACGACCGGGAGAAGTACGTGGAGCTGGCCATAGATGCAGCCGAGACGCTGCTGGCCCCCTTCGGCTACACGAAGGAGAAGCTACTGAAGACCCTTGATCCAAGTGTCTCGTCCCTGGAGGAGGTGGTGGGATGATGGATGGGAGGCGCCTCTTCGAGGATGCCCTCCTCCTCGCAATAGAGATCGTCGAGAACTCGAAGACTAAGGAGGAGATGCTGGAGAAGCTAACATACGTCTTGGAGCGCTTCAGGGAGCGGACCTTCTACGACCGGCTGGAAGAGATAAAGAGGGAGCTCGGCATATGGAGGAAAATACCCTGATGGAAGCTGGGAGAAAATGGCTTTAATTTGTTGAAGGTGGTTTATTGTGTGGAAGTCTTTATAGATGAATCCGGAGACTTAGGATTCAGCTCTAAGTCCACCAAATTCTTCGTGGTAGCCTATGTCGTTCCCAAGGAGTCTTGGATTATAAGGACCCAGATAGGTAGAATTTTAAAGAGGCTTCATAGAAGGAGGAAATATACCGGATATGAACTTAAATTTTCTAATTCAAGTCATAATGTCAGACTAAATGTCCTAAATAAATTGAGGAAATTTGATTGGGAAGCGGGAATTATCGTCTTGGAGAAGGGTAAGGTTAAGAATGATTTGAAGAGAAACATCACGATTCTATATAATTATACAATTGTGCACCACGTCATGAGAAAATTGTTACTACGCCTCGAGCCACATGAAAGTCTGAAGATTTACATTGATAGGAGCCTTCCCCGCAGCAGCCGTGAAGCCTTCGACGATTATGTCAGAAGAAAGGCGGAGTGGGTTTGGAACGTAGAACTGGAAAGACATCCACCCCTATCAACTGATAAAATAAAGGTTTTCCATGAATCCTCTGAGCGTGAGCGGTGTCTTCAACTAGCCGACTATATAGCTGGAGCAGCCTTTCAGAAATATGAGAGGGGTCGAGAAGAGTACCTCCGATTAGTAGAGGATAAGATAACAGACTTCATTTATCTATGGTAGAAGGGCGTGCCCGTCCTAGCGCTCCCACCCCGCCTCCACGGGCATCATCGCCTCGGACGGGTCTTACACGCCAACTAATGTTTTCGCAAAACGCTTTAATAATTATTTCTAAAATCCCACGAGAAAACGGGATCCATGAATGAAGTATGGAATCTCAAGGATGAAGTTTCGTAGAGAGGGCGGAGCCCGACTATACATTCCGGCTGAGCTAGTCCGGGATCCCCGCTTCCCCTTCGAGGATGGAGACCTTGTGAAGATCGAGATAGGCAAAGACTCCATACTGGTGGAGAAGCCCGAGTGGTGGGAGATGATAGACTGGAACGAGATGCCCGAAGCCTATGAACGGCTGCCAGAGGAAATCAAGAGGAAGATCAGGGAGAAGGGCCTGGCACCCAAATAATCCTCCCCTATTTACGATGTAACAAATCATTCAGGATTGTAATAAGAGGAAGGTTATAAAAACATCATTTAACTAGGGTCTCCAAGGAATGCCGTTACAGAGTTTCTTAATAGCTTCTTCACATGCAGCCGCTCTTTTCTCTAAGAAATCTTCGTAATTCTCACTTAAGAGTAGGTCGAAATCTATGAAATGAGTTTTTAAGCGTCGCCGTATTTCTTCCTCACCTAAAAGACTTGCGCCACATAATTCTCTTAAATATTGGAGTGGACTCTTTGCAGCTACTATTCTATTAGTGCGCCAAGTGACAAGAATACAGTTAAGTGCACGATATGCTTGGTCGGGTTCTTTTCCAATATTTCTTAGATAGGCAACAGGGAATAAGTGATGATATTCACGCAACTTTATATTTTCAGGTGTTATTCTCGCTCCATCAGCTATATCCTCAGCACCTCCTCTAAGAGAAAGTAATAGTACGGCGCGTGCTAATCTATCCTTATATTTTGGCCATCTCGCATATAGAAGTATATCTTTATTTGGGATAACATATTCGTCTTCATTAAGACATGGAACCTCCGATTCCGATGCATCATTATTAATAACCCTTTTTAATGCTCGATAGTCTTGATAAACAGCGGTAGGAACTGCTCTATCGTAACGATTGGTGAAGAATGCTCTCCAAATATATTTTCTGAGCAGTATTCTAACGTTTCCCTGCTCCCTAGGCGTTGTGGGGGCTTCGGCCCATAAAGCAACTAAAGGTGCAAGTACCGCTTGGGTGGGGAGACGGTCGCTATCAAACACACTCTCCTCTTCAAGAAATTCTACGAGTCTTCTAGCTCCAGGTATTACTTTACTATCCCAATCTTCACGAAGCCTTCTAAAGTCCAGTTTAATGAAGTTCGAAAGCGTAGGTGCCCTTCCTTGAAGAAGAGCTGCTACAGGTAACACAAGTTCAGATGGATCGATGTATCGTTCAATTCCACGAGCCTGTCTCTTTAATATCCCCACTAAATCATGTAATGACTCCCCAATAGCCTCCTCCATTTGAGCTACAGCGATGTCGAAAGGTGATAACTTAACATAACTAGTATTCATTCTAATGAAAACTTCAATAGCTGTCTCCTTAGAGGTGTTTGGCTCCAAATAGAGAAATGGAATAGGATATCTTGCAATCTTTGAACGAAGATTTGAGATGATTTGTATAAGTTTAATCTGAAGGTCTTTATCACCATTTGAAGCTAGCTCAGCCCATTTTACATACTCTGTTTCATTCTCTGGATTTAGAATTCTAAGAGGTATATATCTTCTTGTCCAGCATTCTTTTGGATCATCTACCCATAAGGGATATTTTATGTTTCCCCGTTTCCAGCGAGCCTGTGCAATAACATATGGTTCTGTTTCCTCCTCTCCTTCTTTAGGTATATAGACTAAATATGTTCTGTCTGGGTAGTCATCATTTAAGCTACGCCATATTCCAGTTAAGCGCTGTTGGCCATCTAATAGGAGTTCTGTTATCCTCTGAATTTGTGGAGCACCGATTAAAGGGCGAGAGTAAAAAGGTGGCTCTCCTGCTACTCCCAAGATTAGAAAGGAACCTATTGGTAGCTCTCTAATCACGCTTGTTAATAAACTTTCAATAAGCCTGTGATTCCACGCTTCGAATCGTTGAAACCTCGGTAGAGCAATTTGACCATTTCTCACCATTGTGAACCAGTCTTTTAGGAGACGATTTCTCGCTTCCATAATTTTCCCCGCCTCTTTTTAATGATAAAAATATTTTACTTTTGAGCTTATTCCTTTATTTTGAATCCCTTTAGCTTCACTTCTCTCTTAGATAAGCAACAAATCCATACTTATAAAGATAAAGAAGTCACATGGTTTGGAGATGGTAGACTGGAACGAGATGCACGAAGCCTATTAAAGGCTGCTATAGAATATCTGTCTCTTATACACATCTGACGCTGCCGACGAATTAGACGGTGTAGATCTCGGTGGTCGCCGTATC